>DASSFZ010000239.1:0-9507 GCA_035693785.1 Anaerolineae bacterium
CGTCCTCGACGGGAACTTGGGCCAGGTCCTCCGGCGAGGAGATGGGCAAGACGTGCCAGACCCCGAGCCGTTGATTGGGGGTGTCGATGAACCCGCCGGTGCCGGGCGACGACGCCTCCAAATAGGTCAACGGCGACACCCACAGCGCGTTGCCCGTGGTCTCGACGACTTGCTGGAGCGAAACCCCCTGCGCTTGCAACTGTTCCGGATCGACCAGCACCTGCAACTGCTGATCCCGCATGCCCCAGATGGCCACGTTGGACACGCCGGGTACGCCCAGCAGGCGAGGAGCAATCGTCCAACGGGCGAGCACCGACATCTCGATCAGCGACAGATCCTTCGAGGAAAGCCCAACGATCATGAACCGGCTTGCCGACGACAGGGGCTGGATCATCGTCGGCGGTTTGGACACGTGGGGAATCCCGACCGCCGCCTGGGCCAGGCGCTCGGACACCATCTGCCGCGCACGGAACAGGTCGGTGCCCGGCTCGAAGTAGATGACGACCGACGACAGCCCCGGAACCGACTCGGAGTGAATGACGTCGAGCCAGGCCACCCCGGCCATCAAGTCCTGCTCCATCGGAACAGTGATCATCTGTTCCACTTCTTCCGCGGACAGCCCCAGGGCTTCGGTCTGAATCTCCACGTACGGCGGCGAGAACTCGGGCAACACGTCCACCGGCATGTTGCGAAGTTGCCCGACGCCAATGGCTATCAGCGCCACGGCGATAACAAGCACCAGGAATCGAAACTGCACGGCCCATCCGACAATTCCACGTATCATGGCTGAAGATCTCCTTTCGCGGTCACTTTTGAATCTCGAATTCGGAAAACTTCATCTTCGCTTCATGTTGCCTTCATGTTCATCTGGTATGATAAACACGAAGACGAGCGCATCTATGCGCTTACCTTCATCCCAGGCCAGCCGAGGAACGTTGCGAGCGGAACTCGGCTGGTTTTGTTATTCCTGCAAGTCACGCCTAGAGGCAATCCTGTTAAGTCAAGGGCTCTCCAACCGCGCGGACGCGGGCTTTGAGCTTATCTCAACAGTACTGCCCCTAGATGTCGCCCTCAGCACTCCTGGTTCGTCAGATAGTCGCGCACCGTGTGGATCATCTCTCGCCATCCGTCAAACCGGCCTTGTGCTTTGCCGTCCACATCCACGACCTCGCCGTGAACCAGCCGTTCTCGACGGTCGATCACCATGCGCACGATCACCGTAACGTAGCGTTTGTCTGATAAATGATTCTCTTGCGGCGTTATGATGAGCCTGACCTTCACCCGAGATTAGAGCGTCGACGCAATTCAAGATAGCACACCATCCTGAAGTCCGGCTCAATTCAGGCTGAGTTGAGGCTGAATTATGCATGAAGTTTCTATGAGCCATTCGTAAGTGAGCGTCAAACGCTGTCTGGATGCAGGCGCACCGCGTCGAACAATGCCGTCGTCGCAGGCTCCGGCACGGCGTCGAACTCGGCGCGCAGGATCTCCTGGCACAACCGATACTGGCGCAGGGCCTGGGCACGTTCACCCCGCCGTACGTAGCTGCGCATAACCAAGCGGTGGGCATCCTCGCGGCAAGGATCCTTGTCCAGCAGGCGTTGGGCGTAGTCCAGGCTGGCAGCGTAGTTGCCTTCACTGAAGTAATAATCCGCCAGGTGCGTCAGCAAGGCCAGATAGCGAGCGCGCAGCCGCTCCCGCTCAAGGACGGCATGCAAGTCGTTGCCGGCGCACACATCGCCTCGATACAAGCGTAAAGCGCGGTCGTAGGCTGCTGCGGCCGCACTCCGGTTGCCTGCGTCGGCTTCACGATCGCCGGCTTGCGCCAGGGCGTCAAAACACGCCACGTCCACGCCGACGCCCGCCTCGACGTTGAGAAGGTAGTAGCCGTCCGCGTGCAACACGGGCGCGGCCCCGCCGATCGCATCACCGAGTCGCTTGTGCAGGGTGTAGACCAGGCTGTTCAACGACTGGATGGCCAGCTCAGAATGGGTGTTGGGCCAAAGAATGCCAAGCAGTCCGTCGCGCGAGACACAATAATCGCCCTGAAGTGCGAGAGCACTGAGCAAAGCTTCGGCCTTCCCGCCGTTGCTAACCCTCACAGGTTCGCCCCTCTTCCGCACATAGAAGTTACCCAGCAAGCAGATCAGGATGGGCAGGTTGATTTCGGTCGTGGCTAAACGTAACGAACATGTGCCGTTGTCTTGCCGTGGACGATCATCACCCACTTGCATCATGGCAAGCATGTCTCCTCTCCCTCTCCTAAGTGCATCGTGCCGCAGACCGCCACTATAGCTGCCAAGCATGACAAATCCCCCGCAGGCGAACGCCCAGGCGCTGTACGGCTGGGTGAATATGTAGCAAAGCCGCTCGAAGCTCTGATCCTTGCCCTGATACTGGTACTCTTATACCACAACAATACGCATATTTCGATAGGTTGTCGGTTAATCTTGTGTTAGAAATGATTAGAACCTGTGCATCTGATTCGACTTAGTTAGCGGGCCGGGCTCCCACGCCCGGCGGCCCTTCGGCCCTTCGGCTGCGCTCAGGGCAGGCTTTGCTCAGGGCAGGCCCCGGCACGGTCAAGGCCGCCGGGGCCTGCCCTGCGAAGTCTCCGGCCGAACCCCCTGCAGGGGGCAGGTGGAGTGGGGAACCTGTCGAAGGGACGGCGCGGCGGGCCGAATCTGATATCGTCAGGCTAAACTGAACTGCGATCAAGAACAAACCGGAATCAAAACTGATTTAGGGCACGCCAGGTACTGGGGAAGCGAAGACCGCCGGGCCATTCGGAATCCGAAGGCCCGGCGGTCAAGATACGAACGTGAGACCAAGTCTCACGCATCACGTATCACGCTTCACGTTCATTCACGCCCACACCGCCGGCGAGCTGACGACCACCGGATTCGCCGTCGTCGGGTTAGCCGCCAACGCCGCGCCCATCGCGCCCGGTATTTCGGTCACCCGCCACTTACCCGCCTCGTTGATGAACACCCAGCCCTCGCGGTTCGGATCACTCGCCCAGAAGATGGCGTATCCAAATGCTGCGCCGATCGACTTCTCGCGGCGCAGCAGCGAGATGTATTTCGCGTACTGCCGTCCCTTCTCGGCGTACGGGATCGCCCCGCCGTTGTTGGAGAACTCGGTGATGAACAGCAGTTTGCCGGGGAATCTCGCCTTGTAGCGCCGCCAGTACATGCCCCCCGAATCAGGATTCTCGATCCCGAACAGGCCGCCGCCGTCAAACTGCCAGTAGCAGTGGGCGCCGACCCAATCCGCCTTCGCCAGGACGACCGGCTTGCAGACGGTCAGCCACTGGTCCGTGTTCCACAAGAGCTTCTGGCCCTTGACGAGTATCAGCCCGCCGCCGAAGTCGGCGAACTGTGAGCCGCGCGGCGCGAGGCCGGGGAAGCCGTAGTAAGCATTGGGGCGAATCTTGCGCAGATCGTCGACGACGCGGCCGAACCAGTTTGCGAACTCCTCCGGGCCCATCCACGCCGTGCCCAGCCCGTCGCCGACCGGATCGGTCGGGTTCGCCGGGATGTTCGGCTCGTTGTGGACTTCGAAGTAGCGCACGCCGTTCGCGTACGCGAACTCGAGCTGGCCGCGCACTGTTTGCACAAACGAATTGACCGCCGCCGTGATGCGCGCTGCCGCCGGGAGATTGGCCCAGGCCGGGTCGGGCTTCCAGGTCAGGCGCACCATGACAAAAGCGATGCCTTGCGAGCGGAACCACTCATACACCCGGTTCATCTGTTCGAGATCGTTCAACGGGACGATCTTAACCGCTTCGACGCGCGCCGACTTGATGGCGTCCGGAAACGTGGGCATCTGCCATACGTTCTGATCGGCGTTGCCGACCCCGGCCAGGCATACCCCAAACTTCCACACCGGCGACGGCCGGCCAGGGGCCGGCCGGGGCGGCGTTGGCTCGGGTGGCGTTGGACGAGGCGGCGTCGGGCCTGGACCAGGCTGCACGCCTGTCGGCTCGCCCAGATAGCGAGAGTAGGCGTAGCCGCGTCGCCCTTGATACTCGACGACGTACCACCACTTGCCGCTCTTGGGGTCGAAGTTCTCCCATGCGCCGCCGACCACGGGCACGGTCGATCCGGTCTGCATCGTGACGATCTTGTTGTTGACCCCCGGGTCGAGCACCGGCGATGAGCGCAGGTTGAGGCCACCCTCGGGCAGCACCCGCTGCGCGCGCGGCAGCGGGTCGGGCTTGGGGTTGACGAAGGCGCTGCTGCAATAGCCGAGCGTCTTCTTGCCGGTCGACGCGTCGGTGGATTCGACATGAACCCACAGCACATCCGATTTCTCGTCGTAGTCCTCGCGAGCCACGCCGACGACCGGCCAGGTCGAGCCGTCGGCCAGGCGGCCGATGACGTTGCCGGGCCTGACGACAGGCTCGCGGCGCAGGTTAAGGTACGGCTGAGCATTAACCCGAATCTGGGCTGGCGGAGTATAGGCCATGTCTCTTTCTCCACTCGGAAAGGATGCGGCAAGCCGACACTCTCATTTTAGCCCAGAGACGGCGAAAGTCAATGTGTACAATTGGGAGTCATTCGTACCCGGGTTTGCGCATCATGGGTAGGTCGTCACGGATTTGCGCCGTTGTCGACGATGCGCCCATCGCGTAGCTTGACCACTCGCCGCGCAAACGCGACAACGCGCGGATCATGGGTCGCAAAAATGAACGCCGTGCCGGTTTGTTCGTTGAGGCGCTGCATGATCTCCATCGCTTGCTTGCCGTTGTCGGTGTCCAGGTTAGCTGTCGGCTCATCGGCCAGCACCATCGAGGGCCGTGGCGCGAGGGCGCGCGCAATGGCTACACGCTGCTGCTCACCGCCGCTCATCTGATCGGGACGATGCTTCGCGCGGTCAGTCATACCGACGGCTTTCAGCAACTCCATGACGCGCTCGCGTCGTTCCTGGGCATTGACGCCGCTCAACAACAGAGGCAGTTCTATGTTTTCGTACGCGTTGAGGACGGGCACCAGCGCGAAGAATTGGAAAATGAAACCGATTTCCTCCCGGCGCAGATCGGCGCGTTGATTGGCGCTGAAGCGCGTCACATCCTTCCCGTTGATCTTCACTGTGCCGCTGTCGGGCCGATCGAGACAGCCTATCAACTGCAAGAGAGTGGTCTTACCTGAACCCGATGGACCCACCACGGCCGTGAATTCACCTTTTTCAATACTCAGACTCACCCCGTCCAGCGCGCGAGTTTCGACTTCACCCAGAGTGTAAATCTTGGTGGCGTTCTCCAGTTCGATGATGGACATGGAAAGGCTCCTTGCCTGGTACAGTGTCATTCTGATTAGAGTTCATGCAACGCTTTGATCGGCTCCAGCCGGGCCGCGTACCGCGCGGGATAGAGTGCGGCCAACAAGACCACCACCAGTGTGGCGATCGACAGCGCAGCAAAGGTGTCGGGGACAAAGCGGCCATACATGGTAGTGCCCAGTGCCACGCTGCTGCCTGCCAATGCCGCCGTCTTTTCGGCAATGGGGATGCCGGTTGTCGCCAGGTACGCGACCCCGGCCAGGCCAAGCACAATCCCGACGACGATGCCGGCCAGGCTCAAGATGGCCGCCTCCAGCAGGAACATCTCCATGATGTGCCGCCCCTTCATGCCCAGCGCCGCCAGAATGCCCATTTCGCGGACGCGCTCAAAGACGGACATGAGCAGCGTGTTGGCGATGATGACCGCCACAATCAACATCACGATGAGGTCCATTATCACGTAGAAACCCATGCCTGCCTGAAGGGCCTGCAAGAGCACTTGATTCAAATCCGACCAGGTGCGGATGGCCAGTGCGGGGCTTTGCAGAGCCGCCGCGACTTTATCGACGTCATTCTGTTGGTTAAGCAGAATGACGATGGCGCTGGCTCGATCGGAAACACCGGTGAACGCCTGTGCTTTGGAGAGCGGCATCAGGATCGCGCTTTCGTCGTAGCTGGGAATGCCGGTCGAGAACAGGCCTCGGATGGTAAAGATCCCTTGATCGGGTCGGCCATCAGAATTGACGAGCGTCAGGCTCACCTTCTGTCCCACGCCCGCCCCCAGACTATTGGCCAGGCTCTTGCCGATCAGAATGCCTTCCCGATCGTCCGTCGCCAGCCACTCGCCCGCGACCAGCGAAGATTGTATCGGCGCATAAACCGGCGAAGTCGTGTCGATGCCGTAAATCTGCAGGCGCACGGTTTCATCGCGTGTGTTCAGGATACCGCCCGCCCACACCACAGGCGTAGCCGCCTTCACTTCGCTCATGGCCTCGGCGCGTGCCGTCAACTCGCTCGGGTTGCTGAGCAAGTCTTTTGCCAGCAGGCTCAGCTTCTCTTCCTCGTAAGAAGCCCCTCGAATTTGCAGATGCCCGGTTCGAAGACGAATGCTGTTTTGCATCGAGTCTTCCAGCACGCCGGCGACGAGGCCGTTTAACATGATCAGGATGGTCAGGCCCAACGCCACGGCGACGAGGGTCAGAATCGATCGCCGCCGGTTGCGGCCCAGATCGCGATAGGCGAGGACCCACAATTTACTCAATGGCATGGCGCAATCCTCCGTTCTTGTCGTTAAACATGATGCAGCGCCTCCGTCGGCTCTTTGCGCGAAGCCTGCCAGGCCGGATAGAGCGAAGCGAGGGCCGCGAGGACGACGACGAACACCCCGCGACTGATCAGATCGGCCAGCGTGATGCTGGGATAGAGGCGACTGCCCATAAGAGCCGAGATTTCGCCCATGCCGGATATGAATGAGATATCGATCCCGATGCTTCCCAACCACCCGATCAGCACGGCGGCCAACACACACCCGATCACGGCTCCCACGAATCCCATGAATGCGCCTTCCAGAAGGAACAGCGCCATGATCTGCCGGCCTTTCATCCCCAGAGCCGCCAGCACCCCCATCTCGCGCGTGCGCTCAAAGACGGCCATCAGCATCAGGTTGAGGATACCGATGGCGGCGATGAACAACACCACCATGCCAAAGAAACTGGTGAAAGTCAGCTTGGTGGATATCGCCTCGGTGATCTCCGGCCGGAGCGTTTGCCACGAATCGATTTCGGCGTTGGCGAGATTGGGTTGCAACGCACTCACCACGGCCGCTTCCAGCCCGACGGCTTTCAAGAAGATCGGCACCTCGGTCGCCTGATCGCGCAGGTTGTACAACGTCTGCGCTTCCGGCAAATTGATGAAGACCGTTCCTTTTTCGGCATCCGGCATGCCCAGGCTGTAGATGCCCACCACCGTCATGCTGCGCTGCCGCATATCTTCATTCTTCCGGCGCCCCAGCACGTTGACCTGATCGCCGACGGCCACCTTCAATTGATCGGCCAGACTCTTGCCGATGACGACCGCATCCCCATCGTCCGGTGTCAGGAACCGTCCCTGCACAATGTTCTCGGCTTGCAGACTGATCGACGATTCGTTTGCCGGTTCGAGTCCCGTAATCATGACCGGATAAGCACCCTCGCGGCTGCTAACCAGGCCGACGGTGTTGATGCGCTTCGAAGCGGCCACGACCTCCGGCTGCGCGCGGGCGGCCTGCACTGCGGCATCGGCATCGGCCAGCGGCAGCAGTGGAAGGCGAGAGGCCTTGTCCTTGTAACCGGGGGCATGAACCTGAATGTTGCCACCGTACAATCGGACCGCGTTGCCGAAGATCGCCTGATCGGAGCCTTTGATCAAGCCATCCATGAACAGGAGCAAGATCAGGCCCAAAACCATCGCGACCAGCGCGATCGCCGTGCGCCGCCAGTTGCGCCACATATTGCGCCAGGCCAGTTTGATCGATTTGCTCATACCTTCACCTCTTTCAAGTGAGCGCAGCTCGCGGCTTTCAGAAACTTCGCAGAGCAGCCTCATTCTTTCACTCGTAGTGCAGCGCAGAGACGATGTCCATCCTCGCCGCCTGGCGAGCCGGAACCAGCGCGGCCAGCACGCCGAAGATCAACCCGACCGCGATCGCCACCAGCACGCTCGCCGCCGGGAAGAAGTACGTCAGGTTGAACCCGACAACACCCATCGCCTTGACCAGCGCGTAGCCCAGCCACAGCCCGGCCAGAATCCCGAACGCAATGCCCAGGCCCGCCAGCAGCAGGCTCTCGGCCAGGATCATCCGGCGCACCTGCCGGCGCGTGCCGCCCACCGCGCGGATCATGCCGATCTCGCGCGTGCGCTCGATCACGTTGATCGCCAGCGTGTTGATCAGCGCGATCAGCGACGGGATCGCCAACGCGATCATCAGGAAGTACAGCGCGCCGATCATACCCTCGAACGACCCCGTCATCGACGCGCGCCACTCGGTCGATTCGTACAGCGTAAACGCCGGATAACGCTTGACGACCTCATCGAGCGCGGCGCGCACGGCAGCCGCATTCGCACCGGGCGTCTTATTCGCCATCAACAGCACGTCACCGGTCTCGTGAAAGTCGGCGGCCAGATTCACCTGCGAGATGAAGCCGGTCGCCGCCTTCGCGTTCAGATAGTCCGTGCCGATGGCCACGACGCGGTAGTCGCGGTCGCCCTCGGGCGTTCTGAGCGTGACCGTGTCGCCGATCTGCACGTTGCTCCGCCCGGTGAAGATGCCATTGAGGATGATGGCCCGCCCCGCGCCGATTTCAGCGTACGCCTGCTCCGCAATGCTCGACACGAATTCCAGCCCAGCCACCTGCGGATACGTCGCCGGATCGATGCCGATCACTTGCAGCGGCATGCCCATCGCCTGCGACTGCGCCACCCGCACCGTCGTCACCGCATCGATGCCGGGCGTGTCGCGCATCGCCTGCGCCAGGTCCGCGCCCGCGCCGACGTTGCCGCCGCCCAGCACGATCGACTGCGGTATCAGCAGGAAGTCCGCGCCCATGCTCTTGCTGAGAAAGCGCGTGAAGCCGTCCTCGATGCTGCTCAAGATCCCGGCGAACGCGATGATGATCGCCATGCCGATCATCATCGCCGACGCAGTGATCGCCGCGCGGCCCGGCTGGCGCGTCAGGTTGCCCTGCGCGATCTGTCCTTCGCGCGCGAAGGCGATCGCCAGCAATCGGCCAAATGCCGTCGCGATTGGCCTGACCAGCGCCGGGCCGATCAGCACTAAACCGATCAGCATGAAAAACGCGCCGCCCGCAGACGCCCTGGGGTTGCCCGACACGAGGGTTAGCGCCGCCAGCACGATCAATCCCGTGCCGATCTTCGCGCCGCGTCCCGCCGCTCGCCGCGCGACCTCACCCACCGATGGGCGCAGCGCCTCAAGCGGCGTGACACGGCTCGCCTGGATCGCCGGCAGCAGTCCGCCCAGCACGGTGATGCCAATGCCCATCACCATCGCAAACAGGAAGATCGGCAGCGTGAAGACCGGCTCGCCAGCGCCCAGGCGCAGAAATTGCCCGAACACGGGGGACGTCAACGTATTCAGGCCATAGGCCAGCGCCGCGCCGACGATCATTCCGGCGGCGGTGCCGATCACGCCCTGCAGCAGGCTCTCGGCGAGGATGATGCCCACGACTG
>DASSFZ010000240.1:0-6958 GCA_035693785.1 Anaerolineae bacterium
GATGTCGGGCGACAAAATCGATCAGGCGCGGCAGGCGGCGCTGGCCTTCCTGGACAAGCTGCCGGCGCAGAACCGCGTCGGGCTGATGACGTTCAGCCACATCATCGACCAACGCGTGCCGCTCGACTCCTTCGAGCGTAATCGGAACGATCTGATCGGCGCGGTGCAAAGCCTGCAAGCCGACGGCGATACGGCGCTGTTCGATGCCGTCATCGACGCCGTCGACGCGCTGTCGCAGGATCCTGAGAGCGAGCGCATCCGTGCCATTGTCTTGCTCAGCGATGGGCAGGATACGGCCAGCCGCGAGTCGCTCAACGCGATGGTCAACGCCATCAACGCGCAGCGCCAGGACAAGAACCCGATCTTGATCGTCCCCGTAGCCTACGGCCAGGACGCCGACATCAACGCGTTGAATGCCATCGCGCGCGCATCTTCGACTCGTGTGCAATCGGGCGATCCGGAGAGCATTCAGAGCGTGTTGGAGATCATCAGCAGTTACTTCTAGGGTGTTCGGTCCCCGTAGTCGAGGTGGCTCGTCCAGAAAAAGGGACATGATGTCATCATGAATTTGTGGCATGATCTGGAGGCCGGGCCGGACGCGCCCGACATCATTCACGTCGTCATCGAAGTGCCGAAAGGCTCGCGGAACAAATACGAGTATCATAAGCAGGCGGGCACGATCTTCCTCGACCGCGTGCTGTATTCGTCGCTTCACTATCCCGGCGATTACGGCCTGATCCCGCGCACGTTCTATGGAGACGGCGACCCGCTCGACGCGCTGGTCATGGTCGGCGAGCCGAGTTTTCCGGGCTGCGTCATCGTCGCCCGCCCGATCGGGATTTTCCGGATGCTGGACAAGGGCTTGCCCGACGACAAAGTTCTGTGCGTGCCGGCCACCGATCCCATCTTTCGCGATGTCTACGACCTGCCCGACATCCCACAGCACTTCCTGGACGAAGTCGCTCATTTCTTCTCCGTCTATAAGGACCTGGAAGGTGTGCATGTCAAGAAGGTCGGCTGGGAGCGCGCCGAAAAAGCGCGTGAGAGCATCCGGCATGCCGTCGCGCTGTACAAACAGCAGACCTGGTGACAGCGCCGCCGCCAGACTCCGCAGATCCAATATTGTTAGCGGAGGCGGCTCCCATGCCGCCGATTTGCGGGCGTGGGAGCCCGCTCTGCTTCCGAATTTGGATCTACTGAGACTCAGCAGTGCGGCTTTCCGCCTCAAGTCGGAGGTCGATTTCAGCCGCTGGCCCGGTGACGGCGGCGCTCCCCTGCGCTACACTCAGGGCGATCTTGCGTTTAGGGGCACTCTCATGGATACCACTGCCAGGCATCCCCGTTTCATCGTCGGCGTTGCATTCGTGCTGCTGGGCGTGCTGTTTCTCATGAGCAACGTCGGCCTCTTGTATGGCATCAACGTCTGGGCTGTCCTGTGGGGCCTGGTCTGGCTGTGGCTCGGCGCGGTGGTCGTCGGGCCACGCGGCCGCGGGGTCGGGGCGGGGAGGCTGGCGCTGGGCCTCCTGCTGATTGCCGTCGGTGTGATCACGCTGGCCCGCGGCGCCGGGCTGATCGGCTTCTCGTTCGGGGATTTGCTCTTCCGGTACTGGCCGCTGATCCTGATCGCGCTGGGAGTGTTTCTGCTGTACCAGTATAATCGCAAGCCGGCGCCCGGCTTACCTTCCGCGGTTGAGCGCATCGAGCACGATTCCATCTTCGGCGACTTCAAGCTGACACAGCCCGGTTGGCGTCTGCGCGACGTGCGCGCCAGCTCCGTCATCGGCGACATGAAGATCGATCTGTCCAAGGCGGACATTCCGGACGGAGAAACCGTGCTCGAGCTGAGCGCCGTCGTCGGCGACATCGACGTGTGGGCGCCGCTCGACCTGCCGGTCGCGCTGGACGCGCGCTGCACCTTTGTCTCGCTCAACCATTTTGGCCGTAAGCAAGACGTGAGGCTGCAGCGTTACACCGACGCGCCCGCCGATTTCGCGTCGTCGGCGCGGCGCGTGCGCATCCAGGTCGATCTGGTCTTCGGCGATCTCACCTTGACGCGCGTCGGCTAGCGTCCCCACAGTCAACTCGTGAACCGGCAATCTCCCTTCCGTTCGCGGCCGCTATACTCTGGCATTCAGTGGCGCCTGACGGCGACCACTGTGGCGGTGACCGTCGTCGCCATCCTGGCCGTCGAAGTGGCTATGGCGCTGGGTGTGATCCCGCGCAGCCCCGTATTCCTCTTGGGGGCGGCGGCCGTTGCCGGCGGCCTGTTCGGCTTCCTGACGGCGCGCGCCATCAAGCGACGGCTGCGCTCGATCGCGCGCGCGGCGGCTGCAATCGCGGCCGGCGACCTGAGCCAGCGACTGGCTATCGACGGCGATGACGAGATCGCCGAGCTGGCCGAGCAATTCAATGAGATGGCCTTGCGGCTGGACGCCAACGCCGCCGAACTGCGCCGCCTGGCGGCGGCTGATGAGCGGAGCCGCCTGGCCGGCGAACTGCACGACTCGGTGAACCAGCAGATTTTCAGCATCAGCATGCTCGCCGCCACGGCGCGCAAGAAACTGGGCAGTCATCCCGCGTCCGATGATCTGGCCCGCCTCGAAACGCTGGCGCGCGAAACCCACACCGAAATGCGGGCGCTGGTCCGCGAGCTTCGTCCTTCCGCGCTCGAGCATGCGGATTTATCCACCGCCTTGAAACGATACGTTGCGGATTTCGGCAGCCGGTATGGCCTGACCGTCGTCGTCGACGCGCCGCCGATCGGCCGCCTGCCGGCCGATCTGGAAACGGCACTGTATCGTATCGCGCAGGAAGCCCTGGGCAACGCCGTACGGCATGCGTCGGCGAAGCAGGTTCATCTCAGCCTGCGCCGCGACGACGGCGCGATCGAGTTGAGCGTCCAGGACGACGGGCACGGCTTCGACGTGCAGGCACATCGTGAGGGCCTGGGGCTGCACAGCATGCGCGAGCGCGCCCAGGCGTTCGGTGGAACCTGTGAAGTGCGCAGCGAGCCGGGAAAGGGCAGCAGCATCTACGTGCGCGTGCGGGCGAGAGGTTCCTCACTCCGTTCGGAATGACACGGTGGGGCGCTGAGGCGCTGAGAGGCTCGTGGCCCTGAGATGCTCGTAGCCCGCGTCCGCGCGGCCGTTGCCAAGGAGGCGTTCATGTCGCCTGATAAAGTCACGATCGTCTTGATCGACGATCATCAAGTCGTGCGTGAAGGGCTGAGAGCCTATCTTTCGACCGAGCCGGATATCGAGGTGATCGGCGAGGCGAGCAACGGCCGCGAGGGAGCCAGGCTTGCCGCCGAGCTGGTGCCTGACGTGGCGCTCGTCGATCTCGTGATGCCCGATCCGTCGCCCGGCCCGGCCGGACCGATGGATGGCATCACGACCATCCGCGAGATTAAGAAGCTCAGCCCGCACACGCAGGTCATCGTCCTGACTTCTTACGCCGAAGACGAGAAGATCTTTCCGGCGGTGCGCGCCGGCGCGCTGAGCTATCTCCTGAAGGACGTGAGCGCCGAGGACCTGGTCAAGGCGATTCATGCCGCAGCACGCGGCGAGGCCACACTGCATCCGCAGGTGGCGGCCCGGCTGGTGAGCGAAGTCGGCGGCGGCGACAGGCGCGCGTCGGGCGTCGACACACTGACCGAGCGCGAGATGGAAGTCTTGACGCTCATTGCGCGCGGCATGAGCAACCGCGAAATCGCCCAGGCGCTCGTCGTCACCGAAAAGACGGTGAAATCGCACGTCAGCAATATCCTGGGCAAGTTACACCTGGCTGATCGGACACAGGCCGCGATCTACGCGCTGCGTCAAGGCATTGTTCCTTAAGTTGACGCATGGGGATGCGTCAACACCATCACACGGGCCGGGCGATCACCATCGCGAACCTCGACGAGTTGCCCTGCGTCGCTTTCCACGCGGCCCGGAAATTCGGCCAGGTGTAGAACTCTTCGCGGTTCGGGAACGGGTTGTACACGCGGATCGCCGTCGCGCCCTTGCGCGGAGCGACCACGTCGATCACGCCGACCCAGTGGGCGATCTTCTTGGCGCTCTCGGCCATCGGCTTGATCCGGCCGTTCCGATCGATGTTGACCAGCGCCAGCAGCCTGGCTCCCGCGTCGATCTGCGCCAGCATATCCGGCGGCTCGAATACCGGCGTGGGCTGGGCCGGGTTCTGCGCACGCAGGAATTCGGCTCGCAGCCGCCCCCCGCCAGTAAACTGGATGAACTCGACGAGCTTCGACCCGAGCGTCGTCTGGGCCGGGTCGGCGAGGATGTCGTCGCCGTCGCCCGTCGGGAGATTCACGAACTGCTGAAGACCCTCCCGGACGCCCAACCCTAGCAGGCTGATCACGCTCAGTTGTCCGCACAGGTTGACGTGCGGATTCGGAAAGCGGCTGCCGAACATCTTCTTCAAGTTGAGATACTGCGCCGCCGCCGCGCCCTGCGCGCCGAATGTCCGCCACGCGCCGAACACGCCGCGCCCGGCGTCGCCGGGCAGAATCGGGTGCTCGGCTGCGCGCCCTTCCTGCGAGAGGCCCCCGAAGAAAAGCGCCGTCGCCTCGGCCAGCGCCTCAAGAGGCCACCCGGCGCGCGATGGCGACGCGTTGAGCCAGTCCACCCACGCCTGATGCTCTTCGTCGAGAACCGCCTGCCGGTCCTCCTCCGGCAGCGCCCTCCATCTCGGCGCGGCGATCCACGGCGGCCGCGTGCGCGTGCGAAGCCAATCGGGCAAAGCCGGGCTGAGCGCCTGTGCGTCGATTGAGCCGTCAGACATGTTGGCCTCCATTGAAGTTGAGCGACCTGCTAATGCGGCGGCGTGGCCGTTACCACGAAGAACACGATGAACACCAGCGTGCCGGCAAAAAGCGCGGGCGACACGAAACGCATTCGCGCGTCGGGCTGCTCCGCCGCTTCCAGGTGTTTGTTTTCGCTCGCCAGATAGTTACCCAGTGTTTGGCCGATCCAACTGCCGCCCGCGCCAATCAGCACGCAAGCGATCATGACCGGAGCGATGTTGTCCCATCCGATCTGCGGGTGCGCGAACACGCGGTTGATGACGATAATCGAGACCAGCAGCAAGCCGATCGTCGCGGCACTCCCGTTCATGAGGGGCGACGATAGGGATCGACCTGTCCTGAGACGATAGGCGTACCACGCGTCGAGCGCGATCAGCGGTGGCAGCACCGGCAGCCACGAGTCAATCGTGATGGCGTGATAGTTGAAGAGCTGGATCAGGCCGAAGCGGATGAACAGCGTCAAGACACCGGTCGCGGTGGCAGCCCCCACACGGCGCAAGGCGTGATTGGCGAACGTGCCCACGAAGGCGGCCAGCGCCACGTAGATCGCGGGCAGCAGCCAATCCGGCCGTGCACGAATCGTCGCATTCGCATTTTCCCAATCGGTCGCCAGCACCTGCAATTGCAAGTTGAGCGCAAACGCACAGGCGATCGGCACCAGCACCTCCGGCGCTGCCATGCGCCAGATCGCGCTCCACGAGCGCGGCGCGAGCGTGGAAAGCTGCACGGCGGCAGCCGACACCGTCACGATCGACGCGTTGAACAGCAGGACGATGTGCGGCAGGCTCCACGCCGAGATGTCCTCGCCGTAAATCGTGTGCCAGATCGGATCGGCCGGCACGAGGAACATCAGCAGCCCGCCGGTTAGCGTCATGAAGCCCAGGGCTGGATCGGCGCGGAAGCGCTGCTGCAGCGTGCCCTCCCCGTTAACGACGAGCCGGAAGACGTAGGCAAGCGCCAGCACGGAAGGGATCAGCAGGCCCGCGTAAATGAGCAGATGCGGGCGCCACAACAGGTCCGGCCCAAACGGAAAGCCAAACGAGCGATGCCACACTTCGTCCCAAAAACCGCCGGCGACCAGGCACACGCCGCTGATCAAGAGCAGCACGGCGAACAAGCGGCGCTGCGCGAACGAGAGCGCTGACGTCTTGGGCGCTTCGACGCCGGCCGGCAGCGGCTTGACGAGCAGATACCAGGCCGCGAAGCCGAAGGCCAGCAGCGCGCCGATCAGAATTGCGACGCCGATGCCGAAAGCCAGCGTCTCGCCGGTCGGCACGCCGCCCCATATGGTGAGCGACACGAATACGATCACCGCCACGACGGCGATGGCAGGCGTTGTGAGCCGGCTGCGTTCAGAAGGTTGAGATGTTTGATCGACCAAGTCTATCCTCCAGGTGGATTAATGATATGCCTGACCCAGGTGCTGCCCGGCTCGCGGATGTAGTATTTGACCAGTGCGCTGGCGTCGAAGAAGTAGAGGGCCATCGCAGGTCGACTTAGCGACGGTTCTCAAGGATGATGTCGCTGGCGAGCGGGCCAGCAGGCACATGATCCAGCTCATGCCGGACGGCCTGACGCTCGTTCTCGGTCATAGCCTCCCATTCCGAGGCCAGATTCGCTTCTTCAAGCATCGGTTCGCGTACCAGTCCTTCAGCCTTCAGCCACTCCGCCAGCGCGGCGCGATCGGTCTCGCCAGCAGCAGGTATTGCCACCGGCCGCACCCCGATCAGCCGGCGCAGGTTGGATTCCAAGCGATCGATGCGCTTCTTCAACTCCAGCACTTCGCGTTCAAGTGTCGTCATTTCGCGTCTCCTCAGCATGTTTGGGATTATACACCTCATCAACGATCAGTTCGCAACGGCCGCCGCCGCGTTCGCCGCTGACGAGAAGATGCAGGATCGAATCGTCGGCGAGTTGTGGAAACGGGCGACGGTTCACTCGTAAGCCGTGGCGCCGCCTTCGACGCGTGCCGCGTCATTCCCGACGACGACGATGCACCCCTGGCGATCTGTGCGCACGCGGCCGCGAATCAGCACCGGTCCCCGGTGCGATAATACGGCCTGATGCTGTCTCAGCGCCGCGCCGCTCCACAGCACCTGATAGTTCCCGGCTTCATCATCCATGTCCACCAGCAGCATTGGCTCTTCCTGC
>DASSFZ010000241.1:0-2198 GCA_035693785.1 Anaerolineae bacterium
GACCCGGTCTCGGTCGAACTCACTTACGGCCTCGAACGCATCGTCATGTTCCTGCAAGACAAGCACAGCGTGTGGGACGTCGACTACGACGGCGCGCTGACATACGGCGACGTATTCCTTCGCTCGGAGATTGAGCATAACATCTACAACTACGAGCTGGGCGACGTCGATCGCCTGAGGCGAATGTACGACTTGTACGAGGCCGAGGCGAAGTCCGCGCTGGCGCACCAGCCGCCGCTCGTCATTCCCGCGCACGACTACGTTCTCAAGTGCTCGCACACCTTCAATCTGCTCGACGCGCGCGGCGCGATCGGCGTGACGGAACGCGCGGGCTACTTCGCCCGCATGCGCGAGCTGGCGCGGCAGGTGGCGACGGCTTACGTCGAGCAGCGGCAAGCGATGGAGTACCCGTGGCTGGGGGAGTTAGAGTGGAGAGTTAGAGTTGGAGTTGGCGCTAAGGAGAGTCGGCGAGCCAGCGAGTCAGCGAGCCGGCGAGGCGGGGCTGCACGGCCCATCAGCCAGAGGACCGATCGGCCAACGACTTTTGTGCTGGAAATCGGCACGGAGGAGCTTCCGGCCGGCGATCTGAGTGATGCGCTGGCGCAACTCAAAGAGGCCTTCCCGAAGTTCCTCAAAGAACTGAAGCTCGACCCGCTAGATGTGCGCGATTCGCTTGGCACGCCGAGGCGATTGGCGCTGATGGCATCCATCCCGACGCGCCAGCCCGACGAAGAAGTGGAGGCGCGGGGGCCTGCGATGAAAGTCGCGTACGACGCCGAAGGTAAGCCGACCAAGGCCGCCGAGGGATTCGCCAGGGGGCAGGGCGTGCCGGTAAGCGCGCTCAAGCCGTATAGCGGGGACGATCGTTACGTGGGCGTCAAGAAGAAGGTCGCCGGAAGGCCTGCCATGGACGTGCTCTCCGAGAACCTGCCATCTCTCGTCGCTTCCCTTAAGTTCGGCAAGACGATGCGCTGGAATGCCACGAACGTGACCTTCAGCCGGCCAATCCGCCGGCTCGTCGCGCTGCTGGGCGATCAGGTTGTCTCGTTCGAGTATGCGGGTGTGCGCAGCGGCCGCGTCACGTACGGCGCACGCCCGGCCGGGTCGCCGGACCTCGAGATCGAGTCGGCCGACGACTATCTCGCCACGCTCCAGCGCGCGCACATCGTCGCCAGCGCAGACGAGCGCCGCGCGACGATCAGACAACAGATCGGCGCCGTCGCCAGGAAAGCCGGCGGCTCTATCCCTGACGACCCCGGCCTGCTCGAAGAGGTAACCAACCTGGTGGAGCAGCCCACCGCGCTGCTGGGCACGTTCGAGGAGAAGTACCTGTCGCTGCCGAAAGACGTGCTGATCACGGTCATGAAGAAGCATCAGCGCTACTTCCCGGTGGTCGACGCGCGGGGCAGGATGCTGCCTCATTTCGTGGCCGTGCGCAACGGCGACGCGACGCACCTGGACGTCGTCACGCACGGCAACGAGGGCGTGCTGCGCGCGCGCTACGCCGACGCCGACTACTTCTACAAGCACGACACGCAGAAGAAACTCGAGGCGTATCTGCCCCGGCTCGGCACGCTGACTTTCCAGGCCCGCCTCGGCTCGATGCTCGACCGCGCGAAGCGCATCGAAGCGATCATCCCAGAGCTGGTCGCGATGCTGGGACTGAGCGGCGGCGATCTCAAGGTGGCGCAGCGCGCGGCGCACCTGTGCAAGGCCGACCTGGTCACGCAAATGGTGATCGAGTTCACCTCGCTGCAGGGCATCATGGGGCGCGAGTACGCGAGAACGTCCGGCGAGAGCAGCGCGGTCGCCGAGGCCATCTTCGAGCATTACCTGCCGCGCTTCGCAGGCGACCGGCTGCCGCAGTCGAAGGCGGGCATCGCCGTCGGGCTTGCCGATCGGCTGGACAGCCTGGTCGGGTTGTTCGCCATCGGGCTCGCACCGACCGGCTCGACCGATCCGTGGGCGCTGCGCCGCGCCGCGCTCGGCGTCGTGCAGGTGCTCGTCGACCGGCAGATTTCTTTCTCGCTGCGGCGCGGGCTGGAACTCGCGGCGCGCGTCCAACCCGTCGAAGTCAAGGACAGGGTCAT
This sequence comes from Anaerolineae bacterium, assembly GCA_035693785.1. GTDB lineage: Bacteria > Chloroflexota > Anaerolineae > Fen-1058 > Fen-1058 > DASSFZ01. The sequence goes on from DASSFZ010000241.1 coordinate 2,091, forward strand.
CGACGACGTGATCGGCTTCATCGCCGGGCGCCAGCGCGTGCTTTTGCTAGATCAGGGTTATCGCTACGACGCGGTCGACGCGGTGCTCGCCGCGCGTGCCGACGATCC
>DASSFZ010000242.1:0-14692 GCA_035693785.1 Anaerolineae bacterium
GTAGACTATAGTGAATTGGCCGGAGATGTGGTCAAGGAGGCTGACCTGGGCCTGGGCTGCGGAACGCCGACTCGCTACGCGGGCTTGCGGCCGGGCGACACCGTGCTCGACCTGGGCAGCGGCGCGGGCGTGGACGTTTTCCTGGCCGCGAAGGCCGTCGGCCCGGACGGGCGCGTGGTCGGCGTCGACGTGACGCCGGAGATGATCGCCCGCGCCTGGAACAACGCCGTCAAAGGCGGCTATCGCAACGTCGAGTTCCGGCTGGGCGACATCGAAGCCCTGCCGGTCGACGACAGCAGCGTCGACGTCGTGATCTCCAACTGCGTGATCAACCTGGCGCCGGACAAACGCCGCGTGTTCGCCGAGATGTACCGCGTGATGAAGCCGGGCGGCCGGTTTTCGATCTCCGACGTCGTGACTTACGGCAGCGTGCCGGAGTCGGTCCGTAAAGACGTCGAGCTTTGGGCGGGCTGCATCGCCGGCGCGACGGACCGCGACGAGTACCTGCAGATCATTCGCGAGGCCGGTTTCGCGGACGTGAGGATCGCCAGCCCGGTCGAGTACGATTATCCGAAAGGCGACGGTTACGGCGTGATGAGCGTCACCGTCGAGGGCGTCAAGCAGTGATGATCAGACTTCGGAAGTCTTTTTGAGACTTCCGAAGTCTTGGCAACATGAACCGCACGACCGAAGACATCTGGAACGAATTCGGCGAACGGCTGAAGGCGTTTATCCTCAGCCGTGTTTCCGATCCCGACGACGCCGAGGACATCCTGCAGGACACCTTCGTCAAGCTGCACACGCGCATCGATACGCTGCGCGACGGCGAGCGGCTCGCGCCGTGGCTGTACCAGATCGCGCGCAACACGGTCGTGGATTACTACCGCACGCGGCGCCCGTCCGTTCCCCTGCCGGAGACGCTGACCGTCGAAGACGAGCCATCCGAAAGCGACGCAGAATCGCGCATCGCCGCCTCGCTGACCGGCATGGTCGAGTCCCTGCCGGACAAATACCGCCAGGCCATCGCCCTCACCGAGTTCGAAGGACTCACGCAGCAGGAGATGGCTGCGCGGCTGGGGCTGTCGCTCAGCGGCGCGAAGTCACGCGTGCAGCGCGGACGGGACATGCTGCGCGATTCGCTGCTCGACTGCTGCCACTTCGAATTCGACCGCCTGGGCAACCTCATCGACTACACACCCCGCCCCGACTGCTGCCGCCACTGCGCTATGTAGCGCTCGGCCTCTCCATCGCGAACAGAAAACCACGCAGACACTGAGAACGCGGAGCATTGAAGGAGAGCCTCCGTGGTCCCTGGGGCTGTCAACCGCGATTGTGATACAATTCGGCCAGCCTGTGTGCAAGCAAAACCTGTCAGCCGCACCCTGAGCCATGCCCTGAGCAGGGCCGAGGGGGGAGTAGCGCGCGTCCTTCCGGCGTTCACATGAAAGCGATTGTCTACAGCACTTCGTGGTGCGCTGCCTGCCGCCAGATGGCCGACTTCCTCCGGCAGCAGTACGCCGATATGGAGACGCAATTCGTCCCCGTCGATAAGATGCCGGAGGAAACGCAAGAGAAGATCGTCGCGGCGCTGCGCAAGCTCACCTGGTCGGATCAATTGCCCGTCACCGTGATCGGCGATTCTGTCGTCATCGGCACGGACTACGCCGCCTTGATCGCCCTGCTGGGACCCGGCGGCAGGCCGCCCGCCGGAGGCAGCGCGCAGCACCGGCACGGAATCGCCGAGGCGGGCGCGTGACGGTCGCCCAGTTCTTCAACCAGCACTCGTTCCTCCTGGTCGCGAGCGTGCTGCTCGGCGGAGGGCTGGTCGTCTTGATCGCGCGCCGGGCGCGCCGCGCTCTGTGGTTCGCCTGGTTCGCCGCCGCCGTGATTGCGATCGGCGTCTTCGTCGCACTGCGCACCGCCGCGCCGCGCGCATTCGAGACGGTCGCCGACGTGCAGCGTGCGGTATCCTCTGGAACGCCCACCCTCGTCGAGTTCTATTCGGATTTCTGACTGGCCTGCCTCTCGGCCAAGCCCGTCGTCGACGAGCTGGAGCGCAGTTGGAGAGCCGGGCAGGTGATTCGCCTCGACATCCAGACGCCGGTCGGGCGCGAATTCGGCGCGCTGCACGATTTCCAGTACACGCCGACGTTCATTCTGTTCGATGGAACCGGCGTGGAGATCGGGCGATGGCGCGGGAGGCCGCCGCTCCTGAGGGAACTGAAGGAACTGGAGGAACTGAAGGAGCCGGAGGAAATCGATTGATAATCTGCCCCGCCTTGTCTTGAAAGTGGAGTGCAGACTTTAGTCTGCGCGACCAAAGCGGGCTAAAGCCCCGCACTCCGAGGGTTTGCGGATGGTACCGAGTGGTTTTCAATGGCACCTGTCAGCGCTCTACCTGTAACTCGGCGCAGTGGGCCTCCACGCACTGCAGCAGCGCCTCGCGCAGGGCCTCGCCCTCGAGTGCGCGGTGAGCGAGTTTGCGCAGTTGGGCCGCCAGGATGCCATCGCCGAGTGCGTCCTCCGCCCACGCCGTGAAGTCGCCGCGCCCCTGGTGATAAACCAGACTCTCCATCGGTAAATTTGGCAGGCACTCTAGAAACTCGGGCAGGCTGGCAGCCTCCACGCCGAGAAAGGTTTGCTCGTCGCGAAAGCTGAAGCGCTTGTGTGGGGGGAGGGGAGCGTCGAGGTATTTGTGCAGATGCCGGACGTGTGGCACGCGGCGGATATTGGAGCGCAGGCGCGCCAGGCGCTCGCCGCTCAACCGGGCGTATCCTCGGGGAATAGTCACGAGAGACTCTTCGACGCCATAAAACCATCGGCGCACGGCCTGCACGGCCGCCGGTTCGCGCAGGCGAGTCAGCAGACAACGGTCGAGCGCAGCCAGCACCGGGCCGGCCACCTGATCGGGGCGGAATGAGACGAAGGTCCATCCGCCGTCGGCGAGCATCGGGCACAGCGCGGCGGAAACCGAGTTACCGGCCGGTGGCAGAAAGTACTGCGCTTCCTCCAGCACGATCCAGTGGGGCCGGAACCGGCAGGCCTTCAAAGTGCGCAGACCTTGCAGCAGCTCGGCGACGTAATTCTCGCGCTGGTCGATCGGGTACGAGCACAGGTCGAGCACGATCGATGCGCTCATCTTCTCCAGCAGCGCGACGACCACTGCCGGGGGCGGAAGTGTTCTCGCGTCTCCCTCGAGAGCCACCATGCCAGGCAGCGCACGCATCCCCTTGAAGTCGCCCTCAGGATCGATCAGCAGGATCTGGTAGCCGGCGCGTCGCATGCCTTCGGCCAACAATCCGGTCACCCACGATTTGCCGCTGCCCGAATCGCCGAACACGCCCAGGTTCCCGCCGGCCAGTTCGGCGGCCGACACGGACACCACAGCGCCGGCCTCGTCTTCGCCCAGCGGAATGGGGCGCTCGTGTCTCGAGGGGCGGAGCGTTGTGCGGGCGGATCCATTCAACCAGTAGGTTTCCAGGGCTTCTAAAACGCCTGCCGGACCGGGCTGGGTCGTCACCAGGTCGGCTGCCTCTTTCATGGGTGGTACGGCGTCCGCGACAGTCACGCCGAGTTCTCCCAAGTGCAGCAGTGACAAATCGCTCTCCCCGTCGCCGAAGCTAACCAGGTTGCGCGGCGAAAAACCGCACAGCTCCAGGAGCCGCTCAAGCCCGGCGCCTTTGGACACGCCCGGCGGCGAGATCAGCACCGCGCCCTTGTTGTACGCGATCACCGCGTCTCCACCCCACTGGCTGACGGCATGCCAGACTGCCTCATTATGAGGCATCTGCGTGGCAACGATGGCTTTCCCGCGCTCCAAAGGAACTCCGGCGGCTTCCAATACGTCCACCAGGCGCCGGGCGATGTGGCCAAAGGGAAGGTAAACCTCGTCGGCGGCGCTGTGGTAGAGCACCGCGCCGTTTTCCCACACGATGCCTGACATCAGGTGCTTCAGCGGTCTCAGGTCAACGCTGCCGAACAGGCGTGCGGTGACCAGGAAGAGGATGTACCCGTCCGCGTACAACCGCTCCAACGCAGCACGCAGCGCCGGCGGCACAACCCCATTCTTGGCCAGGGTGCCGTCGAAGTCAAAAGCCAGCACGCGGTGATATAGGCTCATGCTTCGCGTTAAAACCCGTAGAACGGGCATCCCCATGCCCGCTGTTGACGCATGGGGATGCGTCAACCACGGGATTTCTTAGAGCCGCTTCGCTTCGGCAGGCGCGTGACGACGGTGGATACCAGTGAGTTGTCTGACCCGAACGGATTTCGCACGTAGTCGTCGGCAGCCGGGTCGTTACGCCAGGTGCGCTCGTTCACCAGGTAGCGATACTGGTACTCGCGGTTCGGCTCGAGATCGAGTTTCACCTGCCAATCGCCATCTTTGTTCCGGGCCATCGATGTGACGCACTCTTCCCAATTGTTGAAGTCGCCGACCAGACAGATCGACTCTTCCCCCTCGCGGGCCGGCAGGGTGAAGGTTACACGGACTTTGTTCTTGAGCTTGCGTTTCGTGAGCATGTCGTCATCCTCCATATAAAGCTCAAACCAATTGCAAACTTGCCTCTAAAACAAAATAAGCACCTACTGAAGGCGCATAACTCTCGCGCTTCGGTCCGGTGCGGCGGTCGTTCTGGTATATTTGACGGGCATTCACAGTGTAGCACGGATCGGAAGGCGCAGTCAATACCTTTGCGTTTGTGACGCAAAGCACGCTTCCCCCTTGCAGCGCGCTTCACCATGATATAATCACACCCTCAAGCAAATTACCGCTTCAGGGAGCCTTCATGTTGACCTCGCAGGAGATGCCGGTTGCTGCGCCCGTCACACCTGAATGGGTTAAAGACGCCATTTTCTATCAGATCTTCCCCGACCGCTTCGCGCGCAGCGGGCGCGTGGGGGATCGCCTTCACCTGGAAGCATGGGACAGCCCGCCGACGCCGTTCGGTTTCAAAGGCGGCGATCTGTACGGCGTCGCCGAGCGCCTGGATTACTTGCAAGACCTGGGCGTCACCGCGATCTACTTGAACCCGATCTTCGCTTCGGCGGCCAATCATCGTTATCACCCCTACGACTACCTCAACGTCGATCCGATCCTGGGGGGCAATGCCGCGCTGCGTGAGTTGATCGACGCGGCGCACGCGCGGAATATTCGCATCGTGCTCGACGGCGTGTTCAACCACGCAAGCCGGGGCTTCTGGCCGTTCCACCACACGCTGGAGAACGGCGCTGCGTCACCCTACGTCGATTGGTTCCATTTCGATCCGGATCGGCTGCACGGCCATAGACACTTTGCTGCGTATCCCGATCCGGAAGCGGCAGCGGCGCTGCGCAGTGGAACGGGCAGTCTCAAAGCCATCGGCTACCAGGCGTGGTGGGATCTGCCCGCGCTGCCCAAGTTCAACACGAGCACACCAGCCGTGCGCGAGTTCCTCTGGAACGTCGCCACGCATTGGATCGAATTCGGCATCGACGGTTGGCGGCTGGATGTGCCGGCTGAGATCGACGACGATGACTTCTGGCGCGAGTTCCGCCGCCGCGTCAAATCGGCCAATCCCGAAGCCTACATCGTCGGCGAGATCTGGCACGAGGCGCAGCGCTGGCTGCAGGGCGATCAGTTCGACGCGGTGATGAATTACCCGGTCACCATGGCCAGCCTGGGCTTCTACGGCGGCGAGCGTCTGAACCTGGCGGAGACGCGCCGCCCCACCGGATACCACGACCTGCGGCCGCTCGACGCGACCGAGTTCGCCGATCGCATCGACTGGATTCTGAGCCTGTACGATCCGGCCATCACGCAGGTTCAGTTGAACCTGCTGGACAGCCACGACACGCCGCGCTTCATCACCAGTGTGAACGGCTATCGCTCGGCGCTGCGGCTGGCGCTGCTCTTCCTGTTCACCTATCCCGGCGCGCCGTGCGTTTACTACGGAGATGAAATCGGATTGGACGGCCAGCACGATCCCGACAACCGCAAGACCTTCCCGTGGGATGAGTCGGACTGGGATCACGACCTGCGGGCGTTCGTTAAACGATGCGTGGCGCTGCGCAAAGCGCACCCGGCGCTGCGGCGCGGATCGGTGCATCGCCTGCATGCGCAGGACGGCGTGTATGCGTTTGGCCGCCAGCTCGAGGGCGAGACGCTCCTGATCGCGTTGAATACCGCGTCGGCCATGCGCACGCTGAGCCTGCCTGTCGGGAGCCTGGGCTTCGTCGACGCATCGCTGGCTGACGCCTGGACGGGATCGCGATATATTATTGCGGATGGAACGCTGCGCGACCTGAAACTCGCTCCGCGCAGCGGCGTCGTCTTGAAATGATGGATGCGCTGACCGATACCACACTGCCCGTGCTGGAAACGGGTATGCCCATTCGCCACACCCGCCGCCCGGCTTTCTATGTCCGGGATGTGCCTGTGCACGGCGATCTGATCCTGTCGCCGATGGACGGCTTCTCAGACAGGCCCTTTCGCCTGATCTGCCGCGAGTTCGGCTCGGCCATGTCGTACACCGAGTTCGTCGCGGCGGAGGCCGTCTTGCACGGCAACGCGAGGACGCTGCACATGCTCTCGTTCGATCCGGGCGAGCGCCCGATCGTGTTCCAGTTCTTCGGCGGCGACGAAGACAGGCTCGAAGCCGCGGCGCGCCGGCTGGAAGCGATGGGGCCTGACATCATCGATCTCAATATGGGCTGCTCGGTGAATAACGTCGCCGGCCGGGGCGCGGGCGCCGGGCTGCTGTGTGACCCGGCCAAGGTCGGGCGCATCTTCCAGCGCCTGACGAAGGCCGTCTCGGTCCCAGTCACGGCCAAGATCCGTCTGGGCTGGGACGACCGCTCGCGCAACTATCGCGAGATCGCCCGCGTGCTGGAGGATAGCGGCGCTTCGCTCGTCGCCGTGCACGGGCGGACGAAAATGCAGGCCTACTCCGGCGTCGCCGACTGGGACGCCATCGCCGAAGTGAAGCAGGCGGTGAAGATCCCCGTCGTCGCCAATGGCGACGTGCGGACGGCGGCCGACGTCGAGCGCGTCAAGCGGCACACCGGATGTGATGCAGTGATGATCGGCCGCGCGGCGATCGGCAACCCGTGGATCTTCCAGAGACGCGATCGCGATCAGGTCGACACGGCTGACCAGACGGCGCTGGTGCGCCGCCACCTGGCGCTGATGCTCGACTTCTACGGCCGCGAGCGCGGCCTGATCCTGTTCCGCAAGCACGTCGTCAAGTACGTCAAGGGCGTGCGCGGCGCGGCAGACCTCCACCAGCGCATGATGACGTGCGAAGAGGCCGACGATTTCGTCGAGCTGATTGCCGAGTGGGAGGCGCGCGGCACGTGATGTCAGGAAAGGGATTGCGCGGCGGCGACGTGGTGTTGTTCGGCTCAGGCGAGACGTCGGCGAGCGGGCGCAAGGTGCACGAATACGCCATGAGCCGGCTGCCTGCGCCGGTGCAGGTCGCCATCCTCGAGACGCCGGCCGGCTTCCAGCCGAATTCGGCTCTCGTCGCCGGCAAAATCGGCGAGTTCCTTCAACACCGCCTGCAGAACTACAAGCCCGTCGTTTCGGTCATTCCCGCGCGCCGAAAAGACAGCCCCTTCAGCCCCGACGATCCCGAGCTGCTCGCCCCGATGCTCGGCGCGCATTACATCTTCCTAGGCCCGGGCAGCCCGACGTACGCGGTGCGCCACCTGCGGGACACGCTGGCCCATCGCTACCTGGTGCGGCGGCATTTGCAGGGAGCGGTGGTCACGTTGGCCAGCGCCGCCGCGTTCGCCGCCGGTTCGCAGGTGCTTCCGGTGTACGAAATGTACAAGGTCGGCGAAGACCCGCACTGGGTGGCGGGGCTGGATCTGTTCGGACTGTACGGGCTTGATCTGGCGATCGTCCCGCACTGGAACAACACGGAAGGCGGGGACGAGCTCGATACGTCCCACGGCTTCGTCGGCCTGGAGCGCTTCAAGCAGTTGCGCAGCATGCTGCCTTCGACCACCCACATCCTCGGCATCGACGAGCACACCGCGGTCGTGATGGATTTCGCGGCCGGCCGCGGCCGGGTGCTGGGCAAAGGCGCGGCGACGTTGTGCCACGCCGATGAAGATATCGTGATCCCCCACGGCGATTCATTCGACCTGGCGCAGCTCGGCCCGCTGCGCGACGCAGCGCCGCCTGCCGATTTCGAACGGGAAGAGCCGGTTGCTTCGGTCGAGCTGCCGGCGGGCGCGGCCGAGCTGATCGAGCAGCGGCGCGCGGCGCGCGAAAGGAAGGACTGGTCCCGCTCGGATGAACTGCGCGATCAATTGGCGGCGCTCGGCGTGAAGGTCGAGGACACGCGAGACGGTCAGCGCTGGGTCCTCGTGCCGCCCTCGAACGGTTGATCAACCTTTGCGTGCACACTGGCACGGTGTGGATTTGCGCCCGCGTGAAATCGTATTACAATGATATTGAATCTCGCCAGCAGCGAGTTGCCTATGCTCAAGTGCCCTGCTTGCGGCCAGGAATCGTTGGAAGGCGAGCTGGTGTGCAGCAACTGCGGCACGTTCCTGCACAGCGGCGGCGCGCTCCACACCGATCCACTGGAAGAGGAGTATCAAGACGAAAAGACGAAAGTCGATTCGTCACTCGCCCCGCCGAGCTACGACACGGTTCCCCCCGGCGCGACGCTGGTCCTGAAAGGGATCAACGACAGTCGCGAGCTGGTCATCCCGCGCAAGATGTCGAGCGTGCTGTTTGGGCGAAACGATCGCCTGGCCGGGTTGGTGGTCGACGTCGATCTGACGAGCGAAGACGGGCAGACGCGCGGCGTGTCGCGACGCCACGCGCGGATTCGCTTCGTGAACGATCGGTATCTGATCGAAGACCTGGAAAGCCTGAACGGCACGTTTCTCAATCGGCGGCGCCTGGTCCCCTTTGTCCCCGAAGTGCTGCGCGGCGGCGACGAGCTTCGGTTCGGCTCGCTGACCTTCACTGTGTTCCTCAGACGCGCTGTCGAGTCCGACGGCAACTGAGCGGCGTTTGCCTTCGGCTGGAGCGTGCGACTTGAATGGCAACGACTTCTTCGGCGCGCTGCCGGCTTCGACGCGCGCGCACCTCCCGCGACACCTGCGCGAATTCAAGGTCAACCGTAGAAGCTGGCTGGTGCAGTTGTACTATGCCCATCCCTTGCTGCATTACGAGGTGTGGAACCTGGGCGAGCGGCGCGGCGAGCTGGAGATCGGGCTGCATTTCGAGAGCCGCGATCGCGCCGAGAACGAGCGCCTGCTCGCCGGCTTCCAATCGCGCCTGTTCGAGATCAAGGCGGAGCTGGGCGACTCGATCGAAGCCGAGCAGTGGGACAAAGGCTGGACGAAAGTCTACGAAGTGATTCCGCGCGAGACGTTCACAGCGGATTATCTCGAGCATGTGGCGTCTCGGCTGGCGCAGTGGATCGTCGTCGCGCAGCCGATCTTTGAATATGTCAACAGGCGAAATCAGGTGATAAAGCGCGGGCGCTAACCGGTTTGTCAAGATATTTTGACCGAAACCTAACTAAATAACCTGCGATTACAAACACCCACGAAGCCTGCCTGTTGTATAATGCGACACTAGAATATGCTGTATCGCTTAGGGGGGCCATCTCATGAGACGGCAGCTATATAGCAGACTTCTCACTCTTTTTTTCCTCATCGCGGGCCTGGCTCTTCTCCTGACGTGGAATACGACCATCCAGGCCGTATCGTCCGACTTCCCCGCGACGCATGATACCTATATTGATAAGAGCAGCGTGAATCTGAATTCCGGCACTGCTGTGTCGCTCGATATCCGAGGACACAGCAGTAACACCGAGCGCGCCTTGCTCGCCTTTGATCTCTCCAGTATCCCGAGCGGCTCGACGGTCGTCTCGGCTTCGCTCAATCTCTACTTCTTCGCCGCGACGAGCAGCAGCGCGATAAGCATCAACGCTCACAGGGTCCTCGCCGACTGGGATGAGCTGCAGGCGACGTGGAGGCAGCGCCTGACAGGCACGAACTGGACCAGCGCGGGCGGCGACTACGACCCGGCGGTCCTTGCCAGCCAGAGTGTGACCAACACTTTTGGTTGGGTGACGTGGGATGTGACCAGCGTTGTCCAGGCCTGGGTCAGCGGCGCGGCGACCAATCAGGGCCTCATTCTCGAAGCGCCGTCAGGGGCCGCGAGCGAGGTCAAGCAATTTCATAGTGCGGAGTGCGCCTGCGTCTTCGAACCCTCTCTGCAGGTGAACTTTGAGCCACCCACGCCGACTCCGACGGACACTGGAACGCCGACCAACACACCGACACCGACGGATACACCTACGCCGACGACGACCGCCACGCCCACGCCGACGGCGAGCGACACGCCCATGCCGACGGTGACCGACACACCGACATCAACGCCGACCGACACGCCCACGCCGACGGTGACCGATACACCGACCAACACGCCGACGGCTACGCCCACACTAGAGTTTCGAACGTTCCTGCCCCTCATTCTGCGCGAATATTCAGGCGCGGGGACTGCTCGAATCCGTTTCTACTAGACGACTATCTTGAGACGTTGACAGTCTTCGGCAGGCGTGGTATTACATCCCACGCCTGTTTCATTTCATTCGGCCTCAGCCGGCTGCCTGTTTCCGGCGCTGCCGATCCGGTGGGATGAATCTTTTGCGGTTTTAGTTCGACGGTGTAACATTTAGGCTCAAGCCGCCGGCGGTCGTCACTGATCGCTAGCCACGCATCATGTGTCACTGATCACCGATTACTGGCCACTGATCACTGATCAACCCATGCGTCTATACCTCGAACTCGCCAGGAAGTCCTTCCAGCGCCAGGTGGCCTATCGCGGCGCGACGCTCGCCGGCTTCGTGACCAACCTGTTCTTCGGATTGCTGCGGGCGGCGATCCTGGTGGCCGTGTACGGCGCCCGGACTGAAGTGGCCGGTTACTCGATCGACGACGCGATCACGTACACGGGCCTGACGCAAGGGTTCATCGGCCTGACGGCGCTGTGGGGTTGGTACGACATGATCCGCAGCATCCGCAGCGGCGAGGTCGCGTCCGACCTGTCGAAGCCGTTCGATTATTACGGCTTCTGGCTGGCGCAGGACGTGGGGCGCGGCGCGTATCAATGGCTGGCGCGCGGCGTGACGATGATGATCGTCTACGCGCTGCTTTTCGACATCACGGCGCCGGCGCCGGCAGGTCAATGGCTGGGGTTTGCGATCAGCGTCAGCCTGGCCTGGCTCATCAGTTTCGGGTGGCGCTTCTTAGTCAGCGCAGCAGCCTTCTGGGCGACGGACGCCCTGGGCTTCGCGCGCATGGCTTACTTCTTCGTGCTCTTCCCGTCCGGCTTTCTCATTCCGCTCGCGTTCATGCCGGCGTGGCTCCGCACGTTGTGTTACCTGACGCCGTTCCCCAGCATGATCGACACACCCGTGCGCATCTATCTCAACCAGGCGCAGGGTGGAGAAGTCGTCGGGCTGATTGCCGTGCAGGGCGCGTGGGCGCTGGCGCTGATCGTGGCCGGCCGGCTGGCGGCGGAAGCGGGCCGCAGGAAGCTGACGATACAGGGCGGATAGCCTCTCGTCAAGGCACGCTTAGCAGCTTCTGCCGAACGAATGCCAGAAACTCACGCAGGGCAGTTGGCGGATCGTCGCTCAGCGCGCTTTTGATAACGTTGTCTTCAGTACCGGAATGGAAATGCTTCGGGAATGAGGAGACTGCGCGCCATCGATTGTGTGGAGCATTGTCATGCCGATTCTGACGCAGCGCCCTGTACGTCGGCGAGATAGGCATCCAGTTCCTCCAGGCGCGCGCCCAAATTCTCCGCCACGATCAGGTCTTCCCAGGCCGGGTGTTCGGCTACCTGTCCCTGCTTGACTCTTGCCTCGAGGCTGCTTACCGAATCCGCGCCGTAGCGTGCCAGGATTTCGAGGCGTGTCTGCAACACCTGGCGCTTCTGCTCCAGCAGGAAGGTGGCCAGAGCCTGGCGAGACAGTTCGCTCTCATCCATGCCGAGTGATTGCGCAATCTTGGCCGTCGTCGCGGCAATAGCTGGAGCTACCATGTGAATCTCCTCTGGGCACATTGTATCATCGCACGTAGGAGCGGTCAATAACCGTGCGTTGCGAGTAACTACTCAGCCTGCGTCATTGCGAGCCCACGTCAGTTACCAATAACCAATTACTTCCAGGTCTTAACCCCCATGACAGCACTGGCATTCAACTGGCGCCTCTATCGCCGCCTGGTCGGCGCGCAGATTCGATCGCAGATGCAGTATCGCGCATCGTTCCTGTTCGATTTCGTCGCGCAGTTCGTGGGCAACGTCGTCGACTTCGCCGTCGTGCTCGTGCTGTTCACGCAGTTCCCGGCGATCGGGGGCTGGTCGCTGGGCGAGGTCGGCCTGTTGTATGGCCTCTCGTCCGTCTCGTTCGCCCTGGCCGACATGCTCGCCTCCGGATTCGACTACATGTACTTCGGCGCGGCGATGGTGCGGCAGGGCGGATTCGACCAGGTGCTGGTGCGGCCGGTCAATGCCTTCGTGCAGGTGCTGGCCTCGCAGTTCGTCCTGCGCCGCATCGGGCGCATCGCGCAGGGCGCGCTGATCCTGGCCGCCGCCCTCGCGCTGCTCGAGCGCGCCTGGACGCCGGACAAGATCGCGTTCATGATCGTGACGATCGCCGGCGGCATCTTCTTCTTCGCGGGGCTGTTCATCTTCGGCTCGGGCGTGTCGTTCTGGACGATCGAGTCGCTCGAAGTGATGAACATCGTCACCTACGGCGGGCAGGCGATGACCTCGTACCCGATGAACATCTACCAGGACTGGCTGCGCAGTCTCTTCACCTTCGTCATCCCGACGGCGTTCGTGAACTACTATCCCACGTTGTGGCTGTTGGACAAGCCCGACCCGCTCGGCCTGCCGGCGTGGCTGGCGTTCCTGTCGCCGGTCGTGTGCCTGCTGGTGTTCGCCGCCGGGGTGAGGATGTGGTGGTTCGGCGTGAGGCATTACCAGAGCACGGGATCGTGACAGGTGTGGCGCCTCGCCAGCGTGTGCACGCACAGGTTGTCATCAGCCGTAGGGCGCGTTTCCATACGCGCCGCAAATCGGCGGCTATGGAAAGCCGCCCTACGTCCGCCTGACATGTTTTGCGCGCACACTCGCCGGCTGATGGCTTGCCGCGCTCAGGAGTTGGCATATAATGATCATGGTCACGACCGGCAGCGGGAAAAACAAGGGAGAGAGCGAGCATTCCCCTATGCTTACTCCAGTCGTCGTAGACTTCCCCCTCAGGGGCGAATGGGTGGCCCCCAACACCCCCGGCAAGAGAATCCCGAGCCACGGAAGCGACATGCTCGGCGAGAGATACGCCTACGACTTCGTGCGCACAGGCCCGGGATCCAGAGGGATGCGTTTCTATCGGCCCAGCCCGCTCCATTACCTCGTCCTCGGCGTCCGATTGCAGGATTGCTTTGGCTGGGGCCAGCCCATCTTCTCTGCTACGGCCGGGATCGTCGTCCAGGCCGAGGACGGCTGGCCCGAGCGGAATCCCGTCCACCCCGCCAGAGACCTCGCCATAGCTCTCAAGCATGCCCTGACCTTCGACGTCAAACGGACTGCGGACCTCCGGCCGCTGGCCGGCAACTACATTATCGTCGAGACCGGCGACGGGTACGCAGTCTATGCCCATGCTCAAACCGGCTCGATCAAGGTCTCTCCGGGCGACACGGTCACCGCGGGCCAACCGCTGGCCCGTGTCGGGCATTCCGGCAATTCGACGGCTCCGCACCTACACTTTCATCTCATGGACCACCGGGATCCTCTCAAGGCACAAGGGATTCCCTGTTGCTTTCGCGAGTACGAGGTCCTTCATGAAGGGGTCTGGCACCCAGTCCAGAATGGTATCCCCAAGGACACGGACAGGATCCGAAGACTGTGATGCCTACTAGGTGAATTAGGCAGCAGGTTTCGTTGCTCGCACAAACCCAATGGTCAGAAAGCGGGCGTCCAGTTGCTCCACATCTTCAAACCCCGTCTCCGTCATGAGTTTTGGCAGATCCTGGATGCCAAATTGAGCCCCATGCCCGTGATGCAAGACCAGGGAAATGAAGAACTGTTTGAAAACGGATCCGCTTGGGCGCATCATGTCCGCAATCAAAATCCGCCCACCCGGTTTGAGCACACGCAGAATTTCAGCCAGCCCCTTGACCCGCAAGTGTTCAGGCAGGTGGTGCATCATCAGGCTGGAAGTCACCACGTCAAACGTCTCATCAGGAAAGGGCAGGGACTCGATCACGCCGACTCGAAAGTCAATCTCAACCCCTGCCCGCTTCGCCTTTCGGCGGGCGACGGTGATCATCTCCGGTGCGGGGTCAATGCCTGCTGCGCCTCCGCCTTCTCCAACCCGTATTTTGGCGGGAATGGTCACGCCGCCCGTGCCGCAGCCTACATCGAGCAGGGTTTCCCCAGGCTGAAGCAGGGCTTGATCCACGGTCATTCGGCGTAAACGGCTTGCCTGACCAAGCGTCATCAGATTCACCGTCACGTCATAAAACGAAGCCCAGCGGATCAGGCGTCCTTCTGTTTGAGCAGGCGATTCGGGTGTATGAGTATGTGTGTGCATTTGTCGACTCCCAGTATAATTAGAGACGTCCTATGCACAGACTACCACGTTCGCGGATGAAGTCAATAATCAAGGCGCGG
>DASSFZ010000243.1:0-9033 GCA_035693785.1 Anaerolineae bacterium
CCTGCGTGGCAAGACCGTCTTCGTCAGCGCGGGACACGGCTGGTACTGGCATGCGACGCAGGGGAGGTATCGCACGCAGCGGCCGCATTACCCGAGCGCCCCGTACCCGTCCGGCGAAGGCATTATCGAGGACTTCAACAACGCGGAGATCGTCAACCAGTACCTGCTGCAGTACCTGTGGAACGCGGGCGCGGACGCGTGGACGGTACGCGAACGCAGCCTGATCACGGCGATGCACATCGTCGACGATGTCGGCCCGACGTTCTCCGCAGAGGGCGGCTGGCTGACCGGCTCGACCGGCGGCTGGGGCAGCGGCGGCATTCTCAGCGGGACGTATCGCTACGCGACCACGGTCACCTCCGGCGCGACGGCCACTGCGACGTGGACGTTCACACCCGCGCTGGGTGCCGAGTACGCGGTGTACGTGTGGTTCCCCAATGCGGCGAATCGCACGGCGGCGGCGCGCTACGCTGTCGAGCATGCCGGCGGCACGACGGTGCTGACGATCACCCAGGCGCGCGATGGGATCGACTGGCGCTACATCGGCACGTATCCATTCCGGGGCGGTGCGGCGTATCGCGTGCGGTTGACGAATCAATCAGTCGCGCCCGGTCTCGACGTGCTGGCCGATGCGATTCGCATTGGCGGCGGCGTGGGCGACTTCGCGCCGGCAGGCATTCCCCCAAGCTTCAAGCCGCGCTGGGAAGAGCAAGCGCTGCGCTACGCCCAATGGGTCGGCCTGCCGGATGCTGAGAACCTGAACGACGTGATCGTTCGTCCGATCTTCTCGGAATGGGAGTACGAGGCGGGCGAGGACGGGATTTACATCTCGTATCACACCAACGGCTTCACCGGCTATAACACGACGGTGCGCGGCACGGAGACGTACGTCCACTCGTTCGAGCCGACGCCGAACAGCGACGTTCTCCAGGATTTCGTCCACGCCGAGCTGCTCAACGACATTCATACCGGCTGGGAAGCGACCTGGCCGGATCGCGGCCAGAAGTCAAGAGACCTGGGCGAATTGCGGCTGCTCGAGATGATGCCCGGCGTGCTGATCGAAAACGGCTATCACGACAACCCGCAGGATGTCGAAGCTGAGAAAGACCCGCGCTTCAACCTGCTGTCGGCGCGCGCCATCTACAAGAGCATCGTCCGCTACTGGAACTCGCAGGATCCGAACGTGCCGCTGGTGTTCCTGCCGGAGCCGCCAGCGCACCTGCGCGCTCGCAACAGTGGGCCGGGCCAGGTGACGCTCGAGTGGCGGCCCGGCCCGACGGACACGACCGGCCTGCTCGGGCACATGGCGACCGCATACCGGGTATACACCAGCACGGATGGATTCGGGTGGAGCAATGCGATCGACACGTCGAACACGTCGCTGGCGTTGAGCGGCCTCGCGCCGGGGCAGTTGATATTCGTTCGTGTCACGGGTGTCAATGCGGGCGGAGAATCGTTCCCGACGCCTGTCCTGGCCGCGCGCGTCGCCGGCGGCGGCGTTGCGCCCGCCCTCATCGTGCACGGGTTCGATCGGATCGATCGCACAGGACTGATCAGGCAGCTCGACGGTGTGGAAGGCTACAACCGCCGCATGTTCCTCGACCGGATCAACCGCTACGACTACATCGTGCAGCACGCGGCAGGCATCACGCTGCCCTTCGATTCAGCGGTGCATGCTGCTGTCACCGACGGCTTCGTCGGCCTGGGCAATTACACAGTTGTCGACTGGATCGGCGGCGAGGAGCAGTGGCCGGACGTCGTTTTGAGCCCGACCGATCAGTCACTCTTGCAGGCGTTCCTTGACGGCGGCGGCGCGTTCCTGATCAGCGGCGCCGACATCGGCACTGACCTGGCGGCGAACGGCGCCGGCCCCTCGTTTTACACGAGCACACTGCATGCTGCGTACGTCGACGACGACGCGAGCACATATAATATTGTGGTCGTATCAGGCGCGATTTTCGAGGGTCTCAGCCCCTTCTCATTTGACGATGGCACGCATGGGACTTACGACGTCGACCGGCCCGACGTTTTTGCGCCGCTCGGTGGCGCGTCGCCTGCGCTGATGTATAATGGCGGCCTGGGCGGCACGGCAGCGCTAACTTACTCGAGCGGCCCGTGCACCCGCCTCGTCTATATGGGTTTCCCGCTTGAGACAATCTACCCGCAGGCGACGCGCGACGCACTGATATCGCGCGCGATGACTTTTCTGGACGATTGCATCGGGCCACCTCCCGACACGGCGATCGCTTCGCCTGCTGACGGCGCGGCCTACAACGTGCTGCCGCCGTTCAACGGCACGGCCGGAGGCCCGGGTCTGAGCGCCGTCCAGGTCGCCATCCTGTCGGGCAGCCTGTATTACGACGGCAGCGCCTTCGCGCCGGGCCAGTCCTGGTTCACGGCGACGGGCGTGACGGCGTGGAGCCACGCTTTGCCGTCGCTGCCGGACGGTGCATACGCGCTCAAGGCACGGGCGTTCGTGTCCAGCCTGGTGTCGGACACAACGCCTGCGGTCGTCACCTTCACGTACGATACCGTCGCGCCGGTTGTTCCGTCGCTTATCACGCCGACCGGTGGCATCTCGCTGCTCACGCTTGCGCCGACGTTCGTATTCACCAGCGCGGGCGATCCGGCCGGGTTCGAGTTCGTGCTGGACGGCGTGACGGAGACGCTCGCCAGTCCCGCGACGGGCTTCACGCGCACGGTGACCGATGGCCCGCACGCCTGGCGCGCGCGAGCGTTCGATCGCGCCGGCAACGTGTCGGCCTGGTCGAGCCTGGCGACCTTCACGTCGTACTCGCTCAGGAGCTATTTGCCTCTGATGGCGAAGGACTTTACGGGGGGCACGGGGCTGATACCGCCGACGTGCCGCGATGCCATTGTCAACGGCGGATTCGAGCTCGGCTTCACCGGCTGGATGACTCCTTCGTTCAGGCCGCCGCCGGCTATCGTCACAAGCCCGGCTCACGCCGGCCTGCAGAGCGTGCGAGTGGGCAGCGCGATTACGGCGACTGGCGTGGTTACCGCGCTGAGTTTTTCCTCCGTGCAGCAGAGCGTCGCCATCCCGCCCGACGCGCTGACGGCCACGCTGGCCTTCCAACGGTATCGCATATCCGGCGATACGCTGAACGACTTGCAGTACGTCGGCGTCTTCAGCGGCACAGCCCTGCTCGATTACCTGGTCTATGAGAAAGTGAACGATCCGGCCTGGGTAGGCGCGCAGTTCGATTTGTTGGAGTACGCCGGCAGGTCGATTAACGTTCGGTTCAGCGTGAAGAACGACGGGACAGGCGGAGCGACCGGCATGTATATTGACGACGTGTCGCTCCAGGTGTGCACGCCCTGAGCCGGCCCCTGGTCACGAATGAAGAACGATGCCGAGTCTCGCCCGCCTGCCAGACGGATCACCCATATCCGGCGCGACTGGTCACTAGAGCGCTCGCTGCTGTGGGCGGTCCTCGCCGGCGGCGCAATCGGCATGATCGGCGTGATCGGGTTTGTCGTCCTGGCTGCGAAGGGCGCGCCGCCGGCGCCGCCCGGCGCGTGGCCGGCGGCGATCGTCGCGACCGTCACGCCGTCGCCGATCGTGCCGACGCCGACGCCGTCGCCCATCCCGACCGGCATGCCCACACCGGAAGGTCTGTATGTCGGCGGTTACGCGCAGGTTTTCGGCACGGAGGGCGAATCGCTACGGCTGCGCTCCGATCCGGGTTTGCAGACGACGACGCTCAAGACGATACCGGAGGGCGCGCGGCTGTTGATCCTGGATGGGCCGCGCGACGTGGATGGGTTGATCTGGTGGCGCCTGCGCGATCAGATCGACGGCGCGGAAGGCTGGGCGGCGCAGCTCTACCTGGCGCCGGCGGGCGGGCCGTAGTTATGGAGTTCCTTCAATTCCTTCGGTTCCCTGTTGAGCATTCAAGGAACTGAAGGAACTTGTCCGATTGGGGAGACCATGAACCGAGATCGAACGATTGAACCGACGCCGCGTCCGGGCCAGACCGACCTGACCTGGTACGAATGGCTGGTCATCGGCGTCGTGAGTGTGGCCGGATTGCTGCTGTGCGCTTTTGGCGCGCGCTCGATCCTGGCGAGCTATGCATCGCCGACGGCCACGCCGACCGTCTTTGTGCGGCCGACGTTCACGCCGGTGCCGACGCCGACGCCCACGCCCACGCCGACCCCGACGCCGGTGCCTCCGCCGGCGGAGATCGCGGTGGGCGGCTACGTGGAAATCGTCGACGGCGTGAATTTCCGCAACGAGGCGACGACCTCGGGGCAGCTCATTCGATCGCTCGCCGACGGCGTCGTGCTCGAAGTCGTGGGCGGCCCGCAGGACGCCGACGGCTTCACCTGGTGGCAGTTGAAAGATGTCGACGGCAGCATCGGCTGGGCGGCGGCGCAGTATCTCGCGCCGATCGCGCCGCCGGGGCCGTAGCGAAATGCACCCTAGCGAGCAAGCTACCATTCGATTGGCGAGCGCCGGCGATGCAGAGCGCGTCGCCATACTGGCCGGGCAACTGGGTTATCCTGTCTCCGCCGAGGAGGCACAGCAGCGCCTCGACGTGCTTCAAGGGGACGATAACCACGCCGTCTATGTTGCCGAATCAGACGGGCATGTCGTCGGCTGGGTTCACGTGTATGTCGCTTGCCTGGTTATCATCGATCGGCAGGCAGAAATCGGGGGCCTAGTCGTCGCCGAGGACTATCGCCACGGTGGGGTAGGGCGGCTGCTGATGCACAAGGCGGAAGAATGGGCGCGTGAGAAGGCATGCCGGGCAGTCTACCTGCGCTCGAATGTCGTTCGCAAGGATGCTCACGCATTCTACGAACAGATCGGCTATACCCTGTTCAAGACGTCACGGGCGTTTCGCAAAGTGCTGTGAGCGTGCAAAGTCTCTCGGAACCACATCGGGAAGCGGGTGAAATGTTGGAATAGGTCAAACCATGGCTGATCCTCAGAAACGTCTGCGCGAGCTGCGCGAGCAGGTCAACTTTCATAACTATCGCTACCACGTCCTCGACGATCCGGTGATCTCGGACGCCGAGTACGACCGGCTGGTAGCCGAGCTGAAGGCGATCGAAGCCGAGCATCCCGAGTGGATCACACCCGACTCGCCGACGCAACGCGTCGGGGGCGTGGCGTCTGAGAAGTTCGCCAAGGTTGCGCACCCGGCGCCGATCCTTAGCCTGGGCAATGCCTTTGACAGCGAAGAGGTGCGCGCGTGGTGGGTGCGCATCTCTAAGCTCGTGCCGCAGGGCCGGCGCGTCGCGTTCACCGTCGAGCCGAAGATTGACGGGTTGACGGTCGTGCTGCATTATCGCGACGGCGTGTTCGTGCAGGGCGCGACGCGCGGCGACGGCGAGATCGGCGAGGACATCACGCCCAACCTGCGCACGGTCAAGGCCGTGCCGCTGCGCATTCCTGTCTCCGGCGCTTCAGGCAAGAAACGACCACTCGAGACGCCGCCCCGCCTGGTGGTGCGCGGCGAAGCGTTCATCGAGACCGCCGACTTCGTGGAACTGAACAGGCGGCAGGAAGCCGCAGGCGAGCGAACCTTCGCCAACGCGCGCAACGCGGCCGCAGGCATGCTGCGCCAGCTCGATTCGCGCGTGACGGCGACGCGTCCCATCACGCTGCTGGCGTACGCCGTCGTCGCCGATGGCAGCGCGCCTCGCTCACAGTGGGAGGTGCTCGACTACCTGCGCGCGCTGGGCTTCCCCGTCACCGATGTCGCGCGGCGCTTCGATTCACTCGAGGCGGCGATCGCCTATGCCGAGTCGTGGGAGGAGCGGCGCGACGACCTGCCGTACGAAGCCGATGGCATGGTGCTCAAGATCGACGACCTCGATCTGCAGGACGAGTTAGGCGTCGTCGGCAAAGACCCGCGCGGCGCGATCGCGCTGAAGTTCCCCGCCCGCGAGGCGACGACGCAATTGCTCGACGTCGGCATCAACGTCGGCCGCACCGGCGTGCTGACGCCGTATGCCATCCTGGCGCCCGTCGTCGTCGGCGGCGTGACGATTGAGCGTGCGACGCTGCACAACTTCGACGACATCGCGCGCAAAGACATCCGCGTCGGCGACCGCGTCGTCGTCAAGCGCTCGGGTGACGTCATCCCCTACGTCGCCGGGCCAGTCGCCGGCGCCCGCACGGGCAAGGAGAAGAAGATCGCCCCGCCAAAGAAATGCCCGTACTCCGGCGACCGGGTTGTGCAGCGCGAAGGCGAGGTCGCCATCTACTGCCCGAACCGCGACTGCCCGGGGCGCCTCGACCGGCAGGTGGAGCACTTCGTGAGCAGGGGCGCGATGGAGATCGACGGGCTGGGGGAGAAGATCGTCCAGCAGTTGATCGATGCCGGGTTGGTGCGGGACGTCGCCGACCTGTACGCGCTGAAGCGCGAGGATCTGCTCGAATTGGAGGGCTTTGCCGAGAAGAAAGCCGACAACCTGCTGGCGGCGATTGCCGCGTCGAAAGGGCGCCCGCTCGATCGCTTGATCGTCGCGCTCGGCATCCGGCACGCCGGCGGTGTGGCGGCGGAGGCGCTCGCCGCGCACTTCGGGTCGCTGGATCGCCTGCTCAAAGCGAGCGAGGAGGAATTGACCGCGATCGAAGGTATCGGGCCGACGATTGCCGCGAGTATTGTCGAGTGGGCATCCGGTTCGCATAGCCACATGGTTATCCAGAAGCTCAAGCGCGCCGGGGTCAACCCGAAGATCAAGGTCGGGGCGGCGGGTCGAGCGGCGGCTGGAGCATTGAGCAGCAAGACCTTCGTCATCACCGGGACACTCTCGAAGCCGCGCGACGAGATCGCCGCAAAGATCAAAGCGGCCGGCGGCAAGGTGACAGACAGCGTGAGCAAGAAGACCGACTATCTGGTCGCCGGCGAGTCGCCGGGCAGCAAGCTGGCCAAGGCGCGGAGCCTGGGCGTGACGATCCTCGACGAAGCCGGGTTGCAGCGTCTGTTGTCCGGCCGGTAGACCTCACAGGTCTTCAAGACCTGTGAGGTCTGATCGGAAACTTCAAGATGGGTGGTCAGGTCGTATTGAGAGCCAGCCGCGAGAAGCCGGTGCGCCTGCGGCATCCGTGGATCTTCTCCGGCGCGATACGGCGAATAGACGGCGATGTTCCGGACGGGGGCATCGCCGATGTCGTCTCTGCGCAGGGAGAGTTCCTGGCGCGCGGCTACATCAACCGGCGCTCGCAGATCGCCGTCCGTCTCCTGACGTGGGATGAGAACGAACCGATCGATATGGCGTTCTGGCGCTCGCGCCTGGAGCGCGCGATCCGCGCCCGCCCTGAGGAGGGCAGCGCCTGCCGTCTGGTCAACGCGGAATCGGATGGACTGCCGGGGCTGGTCGTGGATCGCTACGGCGCATGGACCGTCGTTCAGGCGCTGACGCTGGGCATCGAGCGCAACAAGCAGGACCTGGTCGATCTGCTTGCGGCCCTCACTCAGGCTCTGGGAATATACGAGCGCAGCGACGTGGACGTGCGCGAGAAGGAAGGTCTGTCTCAGGCAAAAGGATGCCTTCACGGCGAAGAGCCGCCGGACGAAATCGAGATTGTGGAGCGCGGCGCGGCAGGGCAGCCGCTGCGCTTCCTGGTCGACGTGAAACGCGGCCACAAGACCGGATTCTATCTTGACCAGAGCGCGAATCGGCGGAAGGTCGCCGCATACTGCAAGGACGCCGAAGTGTTGAACCTGTTCTCGTACACCGGCGGCTTCGCGTGCCACGCGCTGGCATCAGGCGCGCGGCGCGTGATCAACGTCGATTCGTCGGCGGAGGCGCTGGCGCTCGCCAGGCGCAACGTCGAATTGAACGGGTTCACGGCGCGCGACGAAGATTTCGTCGAAGGCGACGTCTTCGGTGTGCTGCGCCGGTTTCGGGCAGAGGGGAGAACGTTCGACGTCGTCATCGCCGATCCGCCGAAGTTCGTTCACACCGCCGGCCAGATCGAGAAGGCATCCCGCGCCTACAAAGACTTCAATCTGGTGTCGATGCAGATTCTGCGGCCGGGCGGCATCCTGGCGACGTTCTCCTGTTCCGGTCTGGTGTCGCCCGATCTGTTTCAGAAGATCGTCTTCGGCGCGTCACTCGACGCCGGGCGCGACGCGCAAATCGTGGAGAAGCTCTCGCAGTCGAGCGATCATCCTATTCTGTTGAGTTTCCCGGAGGCAGAATACCTGAAGGGGTTAGTATGCCGGGTGGGGTAGCGAGTCAGCGAATCAACGAATCGGCGTAATTTCTCAGCCCGCGTCATTGCGAGCGTCTTTTGCGAAGCAATCTCCGGCACGGACAGCCATGCCCACTCAGGGCGGCGGAGATTGCTTCGTCGCAAACGGCGCTCCTGCTCAGAAACTTGCGTCTCGTTGAGCTTAGGCAGGTGTTTCGACAATCGTGAATCCGAGTTTAGCCGCTTTCTTTTTGAGATGCGCGACTTCGCGCTGGCGCACGTGTTGCTCATATTCGTCGGCGCTCAGCGACCGGAAAGGGGTGCGATGCTTGAGCACATGATAATACGCGCGTGCAATCTTGTGGGCCGTGGCCACAATCGCTTGCTCCGGCCCCAAGCGCGCGCGCTGGCGACGATAGTACGCGCCGAACTCGTCCTGCTTGCGGCTGACCGCTTGGGCGGCCATCCGAAAGGCTTGGCCGGCGCGGTTGCCCGACTTCAACGTGCGACTGCGCAAGACTTTGCCACCCGAGATGTCGTTGCGCGGCGCCACATTCAACCACGAACAGAAGTGCTTCTCGCTGGGAAAGGCGCTCAAGTCGAGGCCCGTGTCCGACAAGATGTCTTGGACGGTGCTGGCGTTCAAGCCACTGATGGCGACCAAGTCGACACCGACGACCTGATACAGCAACGTGCGGGCATCATAGGTCGGCGCATTCTTGCTGTGGGTGTTGCGCTTGTCGCGGGTATCCAGCGGGGGCAAGTCCTGGTCGCGGGCGGGCCGCTGGGCCTGCCACAGGCGTTCGAGTTGCGTATCGCATTCTTGAATTTGGGTGGTGTACATGTCATACAGCGCG
>DASSFZ010000244.1:0-2219 GCA_035693785.1 Anaerolineae bacterium
GCGTTGTACACGATTGCGCCGAGTCCCAGGATGGCGACGATCGCCACCAGCGCCACCAGCAGTCTGAAGATGAATCTCCCGTTCATGGTTGTCTCCTTATTGTGATGCGGTTGCTCCGCTCAGTCTGAACAGGAGTATGCCTCACAATTGTGAATGTATTGTGAACGCGCCGTGGAGGAAATGCGAAAGCGTAGTGCGATTGTAGCAACAGCATGGGGCCGTGTCAATTGTGGTACATTTGCGCTGATGAAGCGCTCCCGATGGATCCCTTTCGCCCTCGGCTTGCTGGCTGCTGGGCTGGCAGGCTTGGTCGCGTCGATTGCCGTCATCGACGCCTACGGCGTGGTCGATCATGCCCGGCCCGCCGATGCGATTGTCGTGCTGGGATCGCAAGTGTATCCCGGCGGCCGGCCCGGCCCCTCCCTGGCGCGGCGCGCGGATCACGCAGCGACGTTGTATCGCCTGGGTTATGCCGGACACGTCATCTGCACTGGCGGCTTGACAGAACCGGCGCCGAAGAGCGAGGCGCAGGTGGCCTGCGATCGCCTCGCCGAGGCAGGCGTGCCGCGTGAGGCGCTGCTCCTCGAAGAACGGTCGACCAGCACCGAAGAGAATGCCGCATTCAGCGCGGCGATCATGCGCGAGCGCGGCTGGGACAGCGCAGTCGTCGTGAGTGATGGCTATCACTTGCTGCGCGCGGCGCTAATGTTCGGGCGCGCTGGCATCGAAACATATCCCAGCCCGGCGCAGGTCACGGCGGGGCCGATGAACCCGCTCGAGCGCATTGTGCGCGAAGCGCGCGAGGCGGGTGGATTAGTATTATATGGAGGTCGAGTGTTGCTGGGGATCGACGCGACGTCTCGCTAGAACGTGAAACGTGAAACGTAAAGCGCACGTGGCGCTCGGATTACGTTTCACGCTTTACGTCTTACGCAGTAGGCGTTCGAACGAATCGTCGGGCAATTCGTCGAGCGTGCGCACGGTGAGGTCGGCGCGCAGCGAAGCATGCGTGGACAGCACGCCGATCGAGCGCATGCCGGCGCGGCGCGCGCCTTCGATGCCGGCGGGCGCGTCTTCGACGACGATGCAGCGCGCGGGTGACACACCAAGCCTCTCTGCGGCGAGGAGGAAAACCTGCGGATCGGGCTTGCCGCGCTGCACGTCCTCAGCCGAGACGATCGCGTCGAAGCAATCGGCGATGCCCAGCGCGTCGAGGATCGTCTCGACGTTCAAGCGCGGCGCAGCGGAGGCGACGGCCTGGCGCCAGCCCCCCACATGGAGCCGATCCAGCCAGCGCCGCACGCCGGGCAGCGCGTCGATGCCGCGCGTCTTCACCAGTTCGCGATAGCGCGCCTCTTTGACGCCGGCAATCCGGTCGACTTCGCCGAGCGGGAAGTCCGGCCCGAAGTAGGCGCGCAAGATGGTATCATTGCGCTGGCCGAAGGTCGATTCGAACTGGACGCGCGTGAGCGCGAAGCCCTCGGCGGCGAGCGCTTCGCGCCAGGCCAGCCAATGGTATTCGGCAGAGTCGAGCAGCGTGCCGTCCATATCCCACAGCACGCCGCGCGGTAAATCTCGAAAAAAGGAGGCCAAGTGGCTACACATCTGATCTTGGTCGCGGGCAACATTGGCGCGGGCAAGACGAGCCTGACCGAACGGCTGGCCGCCCGGTTGGGCTGGGAGGCCGACTTCGAATCGGTGGCCGACAATCCTTACCTGGCCAACTTTTACGCCGACATGCGCGCCTGGTCGTTCCATTTGCAGGTATTCTTCTTGGGCCATCGCGCCGCTCAGCACAAGGCCATGGCGAGCGGCCCGCGCAGCGCCATCATCGATCGCTCGATTTACGAAGACGCGTTCATCTTCGCCCGCGCGCTGCGCGAACTGGGCAATTTGACCGAGCGCGATTACCTCGCCTACCGGCGCGTGTACGACCTGATCGTCGAGGCGCTGCCCGCTCCCTCGCTTCTGATTTACCTGCGCGCGCCGGTGGACGTGCTCATGGAACGGATCACGCGTCGCGCCCGCGCGATCGAAGCCGGCATCACGCCCGACTACCTGCGCCTGCTCGATCGTTACTACGACGAGTGGCTGGCCGATTTCCGCGTGTGCCCCGTCCTGACCATCCGCAGCGACAGCCTGGACTTCGTGCATCGCACCGAGGATCTGGATGTCGTGGTCGGGCGCATTGAAGATCGGTTGCGAGGTCGGGACGAAGT
>DASSFZ010000245.1:0-2647 GCA_035693785.1 Anaerolineae bacterium
GCGGCCTTCAAAGGCATGCCGCCGGCCCTGGCCTTCGACGGCGTGCGCCGGTTCTCCACGTCACCCTACGGCGGCCTCACGCAGAACTGGCTTCACCTCCTGGGAAATCAAGACGCTACAGGGGAGGGCAGCACCTGCTTCGGCGACTCCGGCGGGCCGCACTTCCTGGGGGACAGCAACCTGATCGTGTCGGTCACCAGTTGGGGCGACGCCATCTGCCGGTCGCTGGACATGACGCAGCGGGTCGACACGGCGTCGGTGCGGGCGTTCCTCGACGACTTTGTGACGCTGCCGTAGATCGAGTACCGTTCAAATATTGGCCGAGGAGCAGACACGCCTTATGCCCGGCGAGCTGCTCCTTGGCCGCATGCTGCAGACATCCCCGAGATAAAGGCCGCGAGTACGGAGACTTCCCTAGTCAGCGCCCTTGTTGTGTGCACAGTGGCGATGGAGCAGGCGACCGCTCCGCGAACCCCAACTTGGGCACGTCAATGGATGTGCGGGGCGCCTGTATACCTTATGAGTGCCGACTTGCGCGAAACACCATTGGCGCCAAATCGAATTTCTTAACGAATGCCTTTGCCGTATACTGGGAGAGTTGTGGTTGTTTTGACGTGGCAAATCTGACGACATAAAGTACAAAGTACTGATCGATTCGCACCTGCTTCACTTCGCTGGCTGTAATCATAAACGATTCTGTATCACCCTTGATTCCTTTTACCTCAACATGCTCTACCTTCGAACCTTTCGAGCAGAGCAAGTCAAACCCGCGTTTATCCGCCTCAACCGGCTGCACGTTCCAGCCCTGTGACTTGTAGTGCTTTGTGACATATGAAATCGCAGCCCGTTTAATCTTGCGATTTGTCTCCAGTTTGCCGGACCCTCCTTCAGCCCGATGAACCTGATGATAGGTCTTGGTAATGTCTGCGTTCTTTGCGACGGGTATGATCCCAAGTGGGACTGAGCGATTCAGGAAACGTGCCCAGTCCTGTTCAAGTTTGGCTGCCACATCTGCAGGAATGATTGTACCTGAAGCCCGTGGCTCCCACTTCATCTTGGTGTAGATTCCGTGATCCAGCCAAGCATGCGGAAAGATATCTACTTCAGGATCAAGTATGGTGTCGAAATCCACGTCAACGTGCCAGGCAGTTTTTCCTTTGGCTCGTGCTGCTTCGTCCCAATGTTCGCCTGGGTAAATCTCGCTGGTTGCCCAGCCTGAGGCCATGAGGCCACGACGTGGCCCCTTGCCCAACTTTATGAGGAAGACTCGGTCGCCGGGAACGATTCTCCTTGTAGCGCCGGAACCCCATGAGTCAGAAAAGTAGCCGTGGGTTTGAATCGCTTGGATGTCGTCATGCAGATCGACCCAGTTCCATCGTGCCGGATTCCATGTGAGCAGATAGGTTGCCATGCTATGTCTTTACATGCCCTCTTGCCACAGTCTATGTCAACTCGCCCCTCAAAGTCAAGTGTGACGTGTCACCAGTGCCCGGACAACTGCCCAGGCTAAAGCCGACATATCCTCCGCTGAAATGGGTTGTCGTGGCCTGAAGATACGCGGCGTCGTGCTATAATTTCGCCATTCCCGATGGTCGATCTTACCGCAGGGCGCGCAGAGGTCGCAGAGGAACTCAACATGACTGCGGAGTCGCATGCCTAAAGCCGACCAGGATCAGCTTCGCTGCCCCATCTGCGATCGCCCGATCGACCCGGCGATCGCGCCGTTTCAGCGCAAGCTCGACGCGCACATCGAGCGCATCTTGCGCGCCGATCACCCTGGCTGGCATCCCGATGACGGCGTGTGTCCTGATTGCGTCTACCGGGCAGCGCAGCGCGCGCAGGCCGAGCGCAGCCGTTATTCGCTCCACGAAGAGCTGCTCGCGCCCGTTCCTGTCTACCTGCGCGACCAGGTCGACGTCCTGCCCACGCCCGGGCGCGTGCACGCGAACCCGAAGTACGCGGGCCGCGGCGTGACGATCGCCTTCCTCGACTCCGGTTTCTACCCGCATCCTGATCTCGTCCGCCCCGCTGACCGCATCCTGTGCCACGTCGACGCGACGACCGGCGAGTTCGTTGAAGGTCGCGGCTTCAAGCGTCCGCACGTCTCGAGCTGGCACGGCCTGATGACGTCGTGCGTCGGCGCGGGCAGCGGCTTCATGTCGGACGGGCGCTATCGCGGCATCGCCCACCGCGCCAACGTGGTGCTCGTCAAGACCGGCAACCCGCGCGGCGGCCACCGCCTGCGCATCACCGAGCGCGACATCCAGCGCGCGCTCAATTGGGTGATCGTCAACCAGCGGCGCTTCAACATCCGCGTCGTCAACATCTCGGTCGGCGGCGATCACCCCTCGACCGGCGAGATGACGTCGCTCGACGCGAAGGTCGAAGACGTGGTCGCGCACGGCATGGTCGTCGTAGCCGCGATCGGGAACAGGGATGCCCGGCGCGTCGTCCCGCCGGCCAGCGCGCCTTCGGCGATCAGCGTCGGCGGGCTGGACGATCAGAACTCGCTCGATCCGCGCCTGCGCCGCATGTACTGGTCGAGCTACGGCAAAGGCGTGGGCGGCGCGAGCAAGCCGGACGTGATCGCGCCGGCCCTCTGGCTGGCCGCGCCGATGCTGCCCGGCACTTCGATCCACAACGAGGC
>DASSFZ010000246.1:0-3902 GCA_035693785.1 Anaerolineae bacterium
ACCATCTCGATTCGGTCCGCTTGCAGCTCCAGCAGCTTCTGCATAGGTGCGCCTCCAATACGAAAAGGGGTCATCTATAGTATAGAACATTTGTTCTATTTGTCAAGAGAAAAATACCGGAGCGTAGGCCCCGGTGCTATACACTTGGCAGGTCTTCGCGATCCAACCTCCGGCTCGGATTGGCGGACAAGACCTGCCAGGTCTACTCGGAATGAGTTAGCTCTGGCTGACTTTGGCCAGTTTCTTCATCAGGCGGGACTTGCGGCGGGCCGCGTTGCGCTTGTGGATCACGCCTTTGGCGGCGGCGCGATCGAGCGCGCTGTAAGCGGATCGGATGGCCTGCTCCGCTTCAGGTGGGTTGCCCGAATCGATCGCCAGGCGCGCCTCTTTTGCCGTGCTTCGCGCGCGCGCCCGGATCGCCTGATTGCGGATCTGTTTCCGCTTGCTGCTGCGGATGCGCTTCAATGCAGACTTGATGTTTGCCAAACCACTCCTCCACCTGTATATCAAACGGATTGAACGGCGGCGATTCTACCTGAGATTGGCAAATTTGTCCAGGCTCCGAATTTGAGTCGACACCATATGCATGTATAATCAAAACAAGAGGAGCAGCCGCATGACCGATACTCGACCGAAGCGAGCGCCGACGTGGAAACGATGGTGGGCGCGCTGGTGTTTTTTGCGCGCCACGTATCACCGGCATTGGGGCAACATGGGGAGCGGGCGCGTCGCGTACGAGCGCGCGGTGGATCTCTTTACGCGTGCCGTCGAGAGCGATCGGCTCTTTGTCAATGCGTATTACCAGCGCGGCGTGCTCTACTGGCGCGAGATTCAGAACTACCATCACGCGATTCGCGACTTCACGCGCGTGCTGGAGCTTGATCCGCAGCGGACGCTGGCGCTATATATGCGCGCCCTCGCGTATCAGTCGCGCGGCGACTACGACGACGCCATCGCCGACTACGAGCGCTTCCTTTCGGTCGATGGTAACCCGGTGTGGGGCGAGAGCGCGCGCATTCAACTGGACGGCGTCCGCGAGCTGCGGGACGCCCGGAATGCTCGCCGCGCCCGATGAACACTGATAAAGGCATTCTCTCTGTGCCTCTGTGTCTCCGTGGCTAGCTCTGAACAATCACCAAACACTTACTCCTTGACGCTCTCGGTTCTGCGTGCTATGATGACGCCGAAGTCCAAGGAGGCCGGGCAGCCGCGGACGGCTTCGAGCCGTTCGAGGAAAGTCCGAACTCCACAGGGCGCGGTGCTGGGTAACACCCAGGCGGAGCGATCCGGCGGAAGAGGGCCACAGAAACAGTACGCCTCCGGCATGCCGGGGGTAAGGGTGAAAAGGTGGAGTAAAAGCCCACCGGCGGCTCTGGCGACAGGGCCGGCCAGGCATCCCCCACCGGGAGCAAGGCCAAGCAGCGAGCGACCCCTTCGGGGCACAGGGGTGGCCCGCCTCCAGGCTCGCGGGTAGGCCGCACGAGGTGATCGGCGACGATCATCCCAGATAGATGGCTGCCGCCCGATGTATCGGGTACAGAATTCGGCTTACAGGTCTCCTTGGACTATTGACACCGACAAAGGGCGACCGCGAGGGTCGCCCCTACGATTACGGACAGACTCTAACGGATTGCACACCCGATTCAAATAGGCATCGTGAAGTCTGACCCATCAGCTTCACTTTCCCAACCTATTTCCTACCGATTTCCGCATTTTCCTACTAGACTTTTCCCCCAAGTGTGGTGTATAATGTGGCCCAGAGTGGGGAAAAGTGGGTCATTGTGGGAGAGACACGCTTGATTTCCCCGCTTTTCTGACTAAAAGTGGGGAAAAAAAGAACGCATGTTCTTGGGCGAATTCTCTCACACAATCGACGACAAGGGTCGCCTCACGCTTCCTGCCAAATTCCGTGCCGATTTCGCGGCTGGCATAGTCGTGACACGCGGCATTGACCGCTGCCTCTTCGCATTCCCCTCGACTCAGTGGCACAGGCTTGCCGAGCAGGTGAGTGAGCTGCCACTCACCGAGCCTCAAGCGCGCGAGATTCGCCGCCTGCTCTTCTCCGGGGCCAGCGACGACACGCTGGACAAGCAAGGTCGCGTTCTCATCCCCCAGTATCTTCGCGAATACGCGAACCTGAACGGCGAGGTCATCGTCGCCGGTCTCAACACGCACGTGGAGATCTGGAACCCAGACGACTGGAGCGCGGCTCGCCAGGGATTTGAGTCCGGCGCCCTGGACGCCGGCCACTGGGCAAAGCTGGGCATTTAGCGTCGGGACGTGGCGATGGCACAGCTCATGGAGCACGTCCCTGTCTTGTTACACGCAGTACTGAAGGGATTGGACCCAAAACCCGGTGGGCGCTTCGTCGATTGCACGTTGGGCGGCGCCGGGCACACAATGGCATTGCTCGATCGAACCGCCCCCGACGGGCGCGTCTTGGCGCTCGACGCCGATGCCGAGGCGATCGAGCGTGCGCGCCAGGAGCCGAGGCTTCGCCGCGAGGGCGGTCGTGTCGTGCTGGCGCACAACAACTTCGCGGCGCTCGCCGAAGTGGCTCGCCGGCACGGGTTCGTCGATGTCGATGGCGTGCTGATGGATCTGGGTCTGTCGTCCGATCAACTGGCATCGGATCGCGGCTTCGGATTTCAAAGTACGGGCCTCGATATGCGCTTCGACACGACGCAGGGTGAAACTGCCGCCGACCTGGTGAACACGCTGCATGCCGACGAGCTGGCCGACCTGATTTTTCGATACGGCGAAGAGCCGGCCAGCCGCAGAATCGCGCGCGCGATCGTGGAGGCGCGCCCGATTCGAACGGCGGAACAACTTGCCCGAGTGGTCGCCGAAGCCATAGGCCGGCGCGGCCGCCTGCATCCTGCGACGCTGACCTTCCAGGCGCTTCGGATCGCCGTCAACGACGAGCTGGGTTCTTTGATCAAGGCGCTGCCGCAGGCGCTTGCGCTCCTTCGACCCGGCGGGCGGCTGGCCGTGATCGCTTTTCACTCGCTGGAAGATCGCATTGTGAAGGAGTTCCTGCGGCGAGAATCGCGCTCGGTCACTCCGCAGCCGGACTCGCCGCCGGATAGCACGACGCGCGCGGCGACGCTGAGATTGATCACGCTTAAGCCGGTTGTGCCGGGTGCTGACGAGATCGCGCTCAACCCGCGCGCCCGCAGCGCCAAGCTGCGTATTGCGGAGAAACTGTAGGGGCAGGTCTTGCGCCTGCCTGCTCGTATGGGATATGCGCGAACGATGAATCGCCTGACGGAATGGATCGATCATGGTTTGAAACGCGCACGCTGGCCGGCCAGCCGCGCGGCGCGCATCGCCGTGTTCCTGTCGCTGGCGCTGCTCCTGGCCGGCGTCTATCTGGTGCAATCGGGCCAGATTGCCACCACCAACCGGCGCGCGGAAGCCATGCGGCGCGAGCTGACGGAACTGCGCCGCGAGAACGCGCTGCGCCTGTCGCGCATTGCCGGGCTGACGTCGGCTGCCCGGATGCTGGAACGCGCCAGAGCGCTTGGTTTCCAGGCCGCGGAAATCGTCGAGTTCGTGCGAGTGCCAGTTGTCATTCACGACGACGCGCCGTCCCTGCAAGAAGATCGCCGGGAGCGCTGAGTGATGCCTGATCGACTTGTGCTGCGAAGTCCCCAATTACCAATTACCAATCACCAACGGGAAGGGGCAGCCGAAGCATCGCGCCGCCGTCTCCTTGCGCTCGTCGCAGGGGCAACCGCATTTGGCCTCATCTTGATCGCGCAGTTGATTCGTTTGCAAGTCGTCGAGCACGATTACTGGATCGACGAGCGCGAGAAGTGGCAATCGGAGACGCGCGACATCGTCCCCGAGCGAGGGCGCATCTGGGATCGCAATGGGCTGCTGCTCGCCGGCAACGAGCC
>DASSFZ010000247.1:0-5741 GCA_035693785.1 Anaerolineae bacterium
AGCCGCGTTGAGCGCACGATTCCCGCACGGGGCGGGCGGATCCAGGTCCTGCGCCTCGTCAACGATCTGCTCAAGCAGCCGCGTTTACCTAAGGCGCCGTTCACCAACTTGACCCCGCTGCTCGAAGCCGGGCTGCGCTCAATCAAGAGACGCTCGTTGATCTTCATTATCTCGGATTTCATCAGCGCGCCGGGGTGGGAGAGGGCGCTGAACCTGCTCAACCGGCGGCACGAAGTCCTCGCCATACGGTTGTGGGACCCGCGTGAGGTCGAGCTGCCTGACATCGGCCCGATCTTCATGGAGGATGCGGAAACAGGCGAGCAGCTCTATGTGGACACGCACGACCGGGGATTCCGCGAGCGTTTTCAAGAGGCGGCGCAGCGGCGCGAAACAGAACTGAACGAGGCGTTCAAGCGCTCCGGGGTGGACGCACTGTCGCTCTCGACCGAAGAAGACCTGGTGCGCGCCATTGTGCGCTTCGCCACGCTGAGGCAGCAGAGGAGAAAGTAATTGTAGATTGACAGGTGGAAGGAGACATTACCATGAAGCAGAAATACGAACTGAAAGAAGAATGGGCACAGCAAACCGGCGTAATTTTTGCCGGCCTCATCGGTATCGGCGTGGTCATCGTGCAGGCTCTGATCGGGATCAATGCTACTGACCCGCCCGCGGTGATCGCTATGCTGGCCTTCGCCATCGCATTACCGCTGCTGAGCACTTTGGTGATGATCAATGTCGTGCAGTCTAAGTACAAATACGCCTCGTATCCATTCTATCTTACGTTCGCTTATGTCGTTGGTCAGAGTAGTGCTATTGTAGGCATTATCGCTGCATTCTGGCACGTGTCCTGGATCGCGGGTGTGCTCATTATGATCAGCAGCCTCGTCGGTCTGGCGATCTATTTTGCCTACTCCAGGCAGCTTGAAAGGGACAATCTGCCTGCACAGCATGAGAACGGCCAATAATCAATTCAATCTTCACGCTCGTAGCGCGGTCCTCGACGCGGGTTGCGGGCCGCCGCGGACGGCGGCCTGAGCGGTTACTCTATGTCATTCATCTGGCCCGAGACGCTCTTCTTACTATTGGTGATTCCGCTGTTCGTCGTGCTGTACATTCGTATGCAGCAGCGGCGGCGGAGGATTGCCGCAAGTTATGGCCGTCTTGGGCTTGTGCAAGAGGCGGCGGGGCGCGGGCTTGGCTTGCGCCGCCACATTGCGCCGGCGCTCTTTCTTCTCGCTCTTACGATCCTGATCGTCGCGCTGGCGCGGCCGCAGACCGTGGTCAGCCTGCCCCGCATAGAAGGCACGGTCATCCTTGCGTTTGACGTTTCCGGCAGCATGGCGGCCGACGATTTGAAGCCGACGCGTATGGAAGCGGCCAAGGCCGCTGCGCGGGAGTTCGTGCAGCGCCAGCCGCTGGGCGTGCAGATCGGCGTCGTCGCGTTCAGCGAGAGCGGCTTTGCGGTGCAAGCGCCGACGAACGACCAGGAGACGATCCTCGCCTCGATCAACCGCTTGAAGCCGGAGCGCGGCACGTCGATCGGGCAGGGGATCCTCGCTTCGCTCAAGACGATTTCCGTCGTCGACGTCGAGCAGGCCCCGCCCCTCGCCGGAAACGTGACGCCGGCGCCTACACCTACGCCGACGCCTGTGCCGGAGGGGACGTACACGTCTGCCGTCGTCGTCCTGCTCAGCGACGGCGAGAACAACGCATCACCGGACCCGCTCGCATCGGCGCAGGCAGCCGCAGACCGTGGCGTGCGCATTTACGCGGTTGGCATCGGCAGTGCGGCGGGGACCACACTGCACGTCAACGGCTTCACCGTTCACACGCGGCTCGACGAGGCCATGCTGCGGCAAATCTCGCAGCTTACCGATGGCGCCTATTACAACGCCGAGAACGAACAAGACCTGCGCGAGATCTACGAGAATATCAACCTGCAGTTGGTTGTCAAATCGGACGAGATGGAAGTCACTTCTATTCTTGCGGGCGCCGGCATTCTCGTCCTGCTGATCGGCGGTGCATTGTCGCTCGTGTGGTTCAGCCGCTTGCCGTGATCTTATTGGCGAATCTGTCAGAGACTGTCTTAAAGCCCCGTGGTTGACGCATCCCCATGCGTCAAGAGCGGGCATAGGGATGTCCGCTCTACGGGTTTCCCGCTCTACGGATTTTAAGACGCTCTTTCAGGGTATATGGGAGGTCGTCGATGGCCTTGCTTTGGCCCGGGTTCCTTCTCCTGTTGGGATTAGTTCCTCTGATTGTCGCGGTATATATTTGGATGCTGCGACGACGGCGGCATTTCGCCGTGCGCTACTCCAGCCTGGCTTTGGTGCGCGCGGCGCTTCCTCACCCGTCACGCCTGCGCCGCCATCTCCCTTTTGCCCTGTTCCTCCTCGCCCTGGCGAGCCTGGTGATCGCATTAGGGCGCCCGGTGGCCATCGTGAGTGTGCCCACCGGCCAGACGACCATCATTCTCGCCATAGATGTCTCGAGGAGCATGTGCTCGACCGATATTGAGCCTAACCGCCTGGAGGCGGCCAAGGCGGCCGCGCTGTCGTTCATTCAGCGCCAACCGTTCGGCACGCAGATCGGCATCGTCGCGTTCGCCGGTTTCGCAGCATTGATCCAGCCGCCGACAACGGATCAGGAAGTGCTGCAAGATGCCATCGAGAGTCTGGCCCCAGCCCGCAGGACGGCCATTGGCAGCGCCGTTCTCAAATCGCTAGATGCGATTGCCGAAATAGACCCGAACGTCGCGCCGAGTGTGACCGACACATCGCCGGGCGTCGAGCCGACGCCGGTGCCACAAGGAGCATATGCACCGGAGATCGTTGTCTTACTCACCGATGGGGCGAGCAATGTGGGTCCATTTCCTTCGGAGGCCGCGCAGCAAGCCGCCGACCGTGGGGTCCGAGTCTACACCATCGGGTTTGGAACCGCGAACGAATTCAACCCGTTTGGCGGCCCACG
The DNA here is from genome assembly GCA_035693785.1 of Anaerolineae bacterium. Lineage (GTDB taxonomy): Bacteria > Chloroflexota > Anaerolineae > Fen-1058 > Fen-1058 > DASSFZ01. The sequence continues at coordinate 2,971 of DASSFZ010000247.1, forward strand.
ATGTCAGGGTGGTGACCCGTTTGGCGGCGGCCAGCCATTTGGAGGTGGCGGGCAGTTTGGAGGCGGCGGGTTTCGCAGGGGGATTGACGAGGCGACCCTGAAGCAAGTTGCGGATATGACGGGTGGGACCTATTATGCGGCTGAGAGTGCGGACGAGCTTCAGAGTGTTTTCGAGAATCTTCCCACGTACTTGATCCTCAAGCACGAGACCACGGAAATCAGCGTAGCATTTACGGCCATCGGCGCGCTCCTCGCCGCGATGGCCATTGTCCTCTCGCAGATCTGGCATCCGCTGCCCTGAGAGCGCATCATTGGGTTTTCAGTTCATCTTCTTGAAGACCTCCCTCTCAGCCGCAAGATCCGACCCACACCTGCATCTGCCCCCTGGGGCGACGGTGACGAGGTGTCAAAGGCACATCAGCAGCCCGCCGCTCGGCCGCTTCGACTGTTCGAACGCGCGGCTCACTTGCGGCCCAGCGCGCTTGTGCCATAATTGCGTTTAGTTTGGTGAAGCCAGGGTCTTCCCGGCGTCGTCGAGATGTTGTTGCCAGAGGTGTCATGTCCGGCCGAGGCGCGCTCGAACGCCCTGCTGAGTCCTCACGAGCAGGGCTGCATGTGCATCTGCTGGGTCCACCCGGCGTGGAGTGGGCCGGCCGCTCGCTGACCATCCCTCGTTCCCAGGCCCGCGCTCTCCTGTATCGGCTGGCCGTGCGTCTGCAGCCTGTCCCCCGTGCAAGTCTGTGCTTCCTCTTTTGGCCTGACACTCCGGATTCCGTTGCGCATCGCAACCTCAGCCACCTGCTCACTCACCTGCGCCGTGCCCTGCCTGTGCCGGATGTGCTGCAAGTGACCCAAGATACTGTCGGGTTGGATCCGCAGCGCGCCTGGTCTGACACGGCGGTCTTCGAGACCGCGTGCACAGGAGTCAAGGCTCACCATCCGCAGGAGGCTTTTCAGCAAGTTGTGAACCTCTACCGAAGCCCATTTCTCGATGGTTTCTCCCTGCCCGACAGTCCGGAGTTCGATGCCTGGATCACTCAGGAACGGCGTACCTGGGAGCGGCTGTATCTGAAGGCATTGAGCACCCTCATCGAACATGGTGCTGCGAGTGGTGCGCACGCCGACGCGATCGCTTACGCACGGCGTTACCTGGAAACCGACGACCTGGCCGAGGAGATACATCGCCGGCTCATCATACTTTACGCTCTCAGCGGCGACCGAGGCGCGGCCTTGCGCCAGTTCGAAGACTGCACGGCGATCCTGGAACGCGAGCTGGGCGTCAGCCCGCTGCCGGAGACTCGGGCCGTTTACCGGACGGTTCTGGAAGGTCGGGCGTTGCCTCGGCCGCGTCCGGTGGTCGCCTCAGGGTGGGCTACGCTGCCCAGTCTGGAGATGCCGCTCGTTGGACGCGACCGGGCCATGCACCAGTTGGTGGAGACCTATCGCCATGCCGGGTCGAGTCACGGCCGCGTAGTCTTCATCTCAGGTGAAGCAGGGGTGGGCAAGTCGCGTCTCATGCAAGACTTCGCCACACGCGTACAAGACCAGGCGCTCGTGCTGGTCGGCGTCAGCCTGCCAGGCCTGCCGCCAGCACCCTTCCAAGCCGTCGTTCAGGCTCTGCGTTCTGGTCTCGACATCGAACATACCGTGTTCAACACTCAACCTTGCTGGCTGGCGGAGGCATCCCGGCTGCTGCCTGAGCTTCGCAACCGTCACCCCGATCTCTCGCCCGTCGCGGCGGAGGAACCGGGCGAGGCGCGCCTCCGGTTGCTCGAAGCGCTGTGTCAGCTCATCCTAAGCCTGGCGGCCGGTCCGCACCCTGTGCTGTTGTGCCTGGATGATGTTCATTGGTGTGACGGCGCGACGTTGGACTGGCTGGCCGATCTGGGGCGTCGCCTCTCAAGCCAACGGCTGTTGGTCTGCGGGACGTATCGCGGTGAAGAAGCCGACGCCGTGAAAGAACTGCGCCGCAGCCTGGCCCGCCTGGGTATCCTCGTAGAATTGAAACTACAGGGGCTGGATCAAGCAGGCGTCCTTGAACTCTTGCAGCATACTGCCGGCCACCTACCCAGGGAGGAGTCACTGGCAGCCCGGCTTCACCGGGCTACCGGCGGCAACCCGTTCTTCTTACTGGAGACACTTCGCACCCTTATGGAGACGGGCGAGCTCCAAGGGGACTTGGGCCGCTTGGAAAACCTGCCCTTGCCCGACACCGTTCAAGCAGCGGTGACTGCCCGCTTGCAAAGGCTTGATCCGAAGGCCCGGCAAGTCATCGAGGCTGGCGCTATCCTGGGGGCGACCTTCGGTTTTGAATTGGTGCGCCTGACGGCGGGGCGGGACGAACTCGAAACGATAGACGGGTTAGATGAACTGGTCGCGCGACAACTGTTGGTCGAACAGCCAGGTGAATACCAGTTTATCCATGACCTCACTCGCCGAGCGGTCGAGGTAACCTTAGGCCCGATGCGCCGCCAGTTGTTGCATCGCCGTGCGGGTCGAGCTCTGGAGCAACTTGAGCCGGATGCCGTAGCCAGCCTGGCCTACCATTTTGATTCCGGCGGCGAGGTGGAGAAAGGATTGCGCTACCATGGTCTGGCCGCACAACAGGCCGAGCGCCTGTTCGCCTGGCAAGAGGCCGAGAAGCATCAGGGCAGAATGTTGGTGAGTCTGGACCGGCTCGACGCGGAATATCGTCGTACCGAATATGTGACGCAGCGCGGGCAGGTCCTGGCCGCGCGGGCTGATCTACGCTTTCTTCAGGGCCGGCTGAC
>DASSFZ010000248.1:0-13161 GCA_035693785.1 Anaerolineae bacterium
TGTCGATCCCGGCGTACCGCTTCCAGCGCTCACAGGCAGAGTTTCGCAAAGCGGTTGTGCGGGTCGGGAAAGTGATTTCAGAGAGACTGGGCTATTACAGTTGAAACGACTGGGAGTATCCAACAACAGCAAATTCAAAGTCGCCATTCTCGGCTCGGGCAATATTGGCGCCGACCTGATGTTCAAAATCCTGCGTGAGCCGGGTCATATGGAGCTTACGCTCCTGGCCGGAATCGAGCCGCAGTCGGAAGGCCTGGCGCGGGCGCGGTCACTCGGCCTCGACGCGAGCCACGACGGCATCCAGGCCATCCTCGACGATCCCGAGATTCGCATCGTCTTCGACGCCACCAGCGCCTACGCCCACGTGCGCCATGCGAAGGTGCTGAGAGAGGCGGGCCGCACCGCGATCGATCTGACGCCGGCTGCGCGCGGCCCGTACGTCATCCCACCCGTCAACCTGGGCGCGCACATCGACGAGCCGAATGTCAACCTGATCACCTGCGGCGGCCAGGCGACGATTCCCCTGGTGTATGCCGTCAGCCGCGTCACGCCCGTCGCCTACGCCGAGATGGTCAGCACCATCGCCAGCCTGTCGGCCGGCCCCGGCACGCGGCAGAACATCGACGAATTCACCTTCACCACTGCGCGCGGCCTCGAAGTGATCGGCGGCGCGAAGCGCGGCAAAGCCATCATCATCCTCAACCCGGCCGACCCACCGATCATGATGCGCAACACGATCTACGCGCTGTTGGAGTCCGATGAGGTGGATGAGGAAGCCATCGCCGATTCCGTTGAAGAAATGGTGACCGCCGTGCAGGCCTATGTCCCCGGCTACCGTCTCAAGACCCCGCCCGTCTTCGAGCAGCGCGACACTCCCGACGGCAAGAAGACGATGGTCGCCATGTTGCTCGAAGTGACCGGCGCGGGTGACTACCTGCCGCAGTACGCAGGCAATCTCGACATTATGACCGCTTCGGCGCGGCAGGTGGGAGAAGTGTTTGCCCGGCACCTGCTCAGTCAGCAGTCATCAGTCATCAGTGATCAGTCATCAGTGGGCGGTCACTGACTACTGATCACTGACCACTGATCACTGGCCACTGATCACTGACCATTGGATATGAAACCACCCCGCCTCACCGATACGACTCTCCGCGACGGCTCGCACGCCATGCGACATCAATTCACCCGCGAGCAGGTGCGGGCTGTCGTGGAAGCCCTCGATCGAGCGGGCGTGCCCGTGCTCGAAGTGACGCACGGCGACGGCCTGGCCGGCTCTTCCATTCAGTACGGCTTCTCGCGCACCGACGAGATGGAACTGATCGAAGAAGCGCGCAGCACGGCAACCCACGCCAAAATCGCGGCCCTGCTTTTGCCGGGCATCGGCACGCGCAAGGAGCTTAAAGACGCCATCGAGCGCGGCATTCAGGTCGTGCGCATCGCCACCCAATGCACCGAGGCCGACATCTCGCAGCAGCACTTCGGCATGGCGAAAGAGATGGGGCTGGAGGCGGTCGGTTTTCTGATGATGTCCCACATGCGGCCGCCGGAATTTCTCGCCGAGCAGGCGCTGCTCATGGAGAAATACGGCGCCGATTGCGTTTACGTGGTGGACTCGGCAGGCGCGCTCCTGCCCGATGGCGCTGCCGCTCGTGTGCGCGCACTCAAACAGGCGCTCACGATTCAGGTCGGTTTCCACGCGCACAACAACCTGGGACTCGCCATCGGCAACACGCTGGCTGCCGTCGAGGCCGGGGCCGATCAGGTGGATGGAACGCTGCGTGGCCTGGGCGCGGGTGCGGGCAACGCCGCGACTGAGCTGCTGGCAGCAGCCCTGGAGAAGCTAGGCCTGAATCCCGGCCTCGACGTGTTCGGCCTGCTGGACGCCGCCGAGTTCGTCGTCGCGCCCTTCATGCCCTTCCAGCCTATTCCCGACCGCGACTCGATCGCCATCGGCTACGCGGGCGTGTACTCGACCTTTCTTCTTCACGCCAAACGCTTGGGCAAGCAATACGGCATCGACCCGCTGGAAATCCTGGTGGAACTGGGCCGCCGCAAAGCGGTGGCCGGTCAGGAAGATTGGATATTGGACGTGACGCTGGACCTGGTGAAACAGAAACAACCTTCAGTCCAATCCGAGTAAGAGGCTGTGCGCCTATGACCGTCACCAACATCGAAATTCAAACCGGGGACGCCCGCACGTATACCAACCGCAGCGGCGAGGGCCAGACCCAAACGATTCTCTTTTTGCATGGCTCCGGGCCGGGCGTCACCGCCTGGTCGAACTGGCAGTTCGTGCTGCCCGCGCTTGAAGATCAGTTTCACTGCCTGGCGCCCGATCTGATCGGCTTCGGCGCGACCGAGCATCCGCAGCACCCGCCGACCGGCATGCGCAACTGGATGCGCCTGTGGGTGGATCAATGCCTGGCGCTGCTCGACGCGCTTCACGTCGAAAAAGCGGGCATGGTCGGCAACTCGATGGGTGGTGCGATTGCGCTGCACCTGTTGATGGAAGCTCCAGAGCGCTTCGAGCGCGTCGTGCTGATGGGGCCGATCGGCACGCCGCACACGATCACGCCTGAATTGGATCGCCTGTGGGGATTCTACGAGGATCCTTCCGTGCGCATGTTTCGCAACATCATCCGCTGGTTCGTGTACGACGACGCGTTTATCGCCGATCGGCTCGACGCGATTGCACAGGCGCGTTTCGAGGCGGCGATGAATCCCGACGTGCAGCGCTCGTTCAAGGCGATGTTCCCTGCCCCCCGTCAAACCGTGATCGACGACCTGGTCGTGCCCGAGCTCGCGCTGCGCCGCATGGCGCACCCGGCGCTCCTGGTTCACGGGCGCGATGACAAGATCGTGCCGCTGGAAACCAGCCTGCACCTGCTCCGGCACTTGCCAAACGTGCAACTGCACGTGTACGGGCAATGCAGTCACTGGACACAGATTGAATTCGCCAGGAGCTTCAACCAACTGCTGGCGCAGTTCTTCGGCGCGCAGATTTAGAGATGTGTTGCGTGCTGCGTGTTCCGTCACGTGGCACGCAACACGCAACACGTAACACGCAACACGCAACACGTAACACGACTATGCCCTCTCCCATCATCAAAAACATCGCCGAACGCTTAGACACCGCCTGGCGCACGCACACCCCGATTCCGCCTATCACCGAGAGCGACGGCATCACTGGCGCCGAGACGGCTTATGCAATCCAGACGCATTGGACGAACATGCGCCTGGCGCGCGGCGAGAAAATCGTCGGGCGCAAGATCGGGCTGACGAGCAAGGCCATCCAGCAGCAGCTCGGCGTCGACGAGCCGGACTACGGCACGCTGTGGCAATCGAGCACTTATCCGGCCGCGAAGGGCCGCGTGGAGATTCCGGCGAGCGACTTTCTGCAGCCGCGCATCGAGGGCGAAGTGGCGTTCTTGATCGGCAAGTCGCTGCGCGGGCCGAACGTCACCCTGCAGGACGTGCTGGCCGCGACAGAAGCCTGCGCGCTCGGCATCGAAATCGTCGCCAGCCGCATCGCCGATTGGCGCATCAAACTGGCAGACACGATCGCGGACAACGCCTCCTACGGCGGCTTCACCCTCGGCCCTTGGGATAAGCAACTGCGCGAAGCGGACCTGGCTGCGCTTGCCATGACCATCCATCACAACGGCGTGCTGGCCGCCGAGGGCGTGGGCGCGGCGGCGCTTGGCCATCCCGCCCTCTCGACGGCCTGGCTCGCCAACAAATTGTCGACGTTCGGGGTGTCGCTCGAGCCGGGCGACATCGTGATCTCCGGCGGCATCACGAAGATGCTGCCGGTCAAGGCCGGCGATGAGTTCGTCTTCACGCTCACCGGACAGCCCTCGGTGACTGTGTTGTTCACGTAAGAAGTGGAGGCGCTGACGTGTTCTTCGACGGCCAGATGGGTGAGGAACGCCATGAAAGCGATCGTTCAGAACGCGTACGGCTCACCGGCTGTCCTTGAACTCAAGGAGATCGACAAGCCGGCGGTCAAGGATGACGGCGTGCTGGTGCGCATCCACGCGGCGGCTCTCCACGCGGGTGACTACTTCGTCATGAGAGGCGTACCGTACCTGGCGCGCTTCGCGGCGGGATGGCCCAGGCCGAAGGACTATGTTCCGGGATTCGATGTGGCGGGGCACGTTGAGGCGGTCGGCAAGAACGTGACGCGGCTCCGACCGGGTGATGAGGTGTTCGGTATGTGCGGCCGAGCGTGCGCCGAGTACGCGTGTGCTCCAGAAGCCACGTTCGTGCTCAAGCCGGCCAACCTCACGTTCGAGCAAGCCGCGGCCGTGCCCACCTCCGCATTCGCCGCCCTTCATGGTCTTCGTGACGCGGGAAAGGTGCAGCCAGGGCAGAAGGTCTTGATCAATGGTGCGTCGGGAGGCGTGGGAACCTTCGCGGTGCAGATCGCCAAGTCCTTTGGAGCCGAGGTGACCGGCGTGTGCAGCACGAGGAACGTGGACATGGTCCGATCGATTGGTGCAGACCACGTCATCGACTACACCCAAGAGGACTTCACGCAAGGCGGCCGGACCTACGACCTCATCCTCGACAACGTGGGGAACCGTTCGTTCTCGGACTGCAGGCGCGCGCTCACCCCGAAGGGGATTCACATACCCAACAGCGGCCATGCAGGCATGGGTTACTTTGTCAAGGCGCTCGTGCGATCAGCCTTCGTTCGTCAGCAGGGCCGCCCATTCCTCTCGATGCCGAACAACGAGGATCTGGTCTTTCTGAAAGGCCTCATTGAGACCGGGAAGGTGACGCCGGTCATCGACAGAACATACCGGCTGAGCGAGACCCCCGAAGCTCTCGGTTATATCGGGGAGGGACACGCTCGAGGCAAAGTCGTCATCGCCATATGAAGCCGGGACGACCATGACCAGGCATCAGCATGTTCACCGTCAGAGACCGTGATCGCATTCGCGACCGTGTACTCCAGCTGGCCGAGTCCGACACGCGGGTGGTCGCTGGAGCGGTTGTAGGATCACTTGCGCACGACGAGGGAGATCGCTGGTCGGATCTCGATCTGACCTTCGCTATTGCAGACCATCATCCAGTTCTTGACGTGCTGGAGGACTGGACGCGTAAGATCGTCGAGGAGTTTGACGCAGCTCACCTGTTCGACCTGCCAAGCGAAGCGTCCATCTATCGGGTATTCTTGCTCCCCGGCTGTCTTCAATTCGACCTCTCGTTCACGCCGGCATCGAAGTTTGGAGCCAGCGGCCCGAAGTTCAAGATGATCTTCGGGAATTCCGTTGAGAAGCCCTTTATTCAAGCGCCGCCTGTGGAAGAGCTCTTTGGCTACGCGGTGCACCACGCGCTGCGGGCGCGCTTTTGTATCGAACGTGGCCGCTACTGGCAGGCCGAGTACTGGATCAGTGGCACTCGTGACTTGGCCCTGAGCCTCGCTTGTCGTCGCCGCGGTCTTCCGGGATTCCACGGCAGGGGCTTTGATGAGCTACCTTCTGAAGTGCACGACATCTTCTTGGGTGCGTTGGCGACTTCGCTGGAACGGGACGAACTGCTTCGCGCCCTCACCGTCGCGATTGAAGGATTGTTGCGCGAAGCACATGATATTCAAGATCGGGCAGCGAAAGTCGAACCGCAGCTACGGAGGCTGACCGCCGAGTGGGACCGCTAGCTCCGTGCGCGACGGGAGGTGCATATCCACTTGTCTCCACTTGCCCGCGCTTGTCTTTCAGGAGTACAATCTCCTTCAGCGGCGCGCGGTAACAGGCCGGCCTGCCGCTGGCGCAAGGTTGCTTTGGATGCAGCAATAGGAGCACTCAGTGCGACCTTGCAGTCGGTCTTAGCTGAAGGAATAAGAGCCAGAGGTAAAGGGGAGTGGGATGCTCATTCTCGCCTTTGGTCGAGCGATGGCTCGCCATGGCGCCTATCGCCAACGTAGAAGCCCGCGTCGCCGGTAGAGGCGCAAGCCAGCTCAGCCATCAAGCGTAAGTATGGCGACAGCATCCGTTCTCGCGCACGCTCGGCACAAGGCTGTGGACCCCTCGGCCTCGCTTTGTCGAGTATAAGGTAACAGGCTTAACTCCCTGTCGGTTGGGCGGCGAACGCTGCGCTCAAGGCGTACGATAGAGCAATCAATGAGAATAAAACTACTTCTCGCTGCGGCAACGGTCATCACATCGCTTGCCGCCTGCGGCCAGTCAACCCTTTCTTCTGCATTTGACCGGATGAACATCCCAGTCACTCGGGTCTGGAGTGTCAAAGGGCAAATCATGCTGGGCGTAGCACAGAATGATTGGCAAAACGGGCGTCTCCTGAAGACAGGGCAAGTTTTATACTTGGCGCTCAAACTAATGATACGGGATATAGTCAATCGGGAGAAAGCATATCAGTATTTGAAGCAGTCGGAGGAACTATTTCAGCAGAGCGAAGTAACTGAAGCTTTGAACGTCTGCTGGACGGCTGCCAAGTTGTACGATGAGGAAGGTGCAACGACCTATAGATGTATGAAGATCGAATCTCAATTCCGCGGGATGTCTGCCCCAACCATCGGGCCATAGCCAACAGAAACCACATCAAAACCGTGCGATGTTCATCCGACGCCGCCCCAGCTACGGTCAGGGAGGCAGGTGACCTTGGAGACCTGTTAGGTCTCTTGGCCGAATGGTGGCGCCTGCGCCGCGAGCGGCAGAAGGAGATCGACGAGTCGATCGCGCGTCACGCCGACACGGAACTGCTGTACGACCAGCCGTACGAAGACAACAAGCGTATCCGCGTGACCGGCCCGTTCACCGTCGAGAGCCTGTCGCCGCACCGCGTCCTGGCGGCGGATGAAGAACGTCCCGCCTCGGAAGTCGAGGGGCAGAAAGAGTCGAGCGCCGGCCAGTTCGAGACGATGATCATCGACAACCTCAAGAAGGCCGGCGTGCAAAACACGATAAGGAACGAGCGCCTCAAGTTCGATCGACTGGAACCGTACGCCGGGGCATGGCTGCACGCAGAAGGCGAGTACACCGAAACGACGCCCTCACCCCCGGCCCCTCTCCCGTCTCGTAAACAGCGCGAGACAGGAGAGGGGAGAGTGCGACGCGTCGCGGTATCGATCGGGCCGGAGCATGGCACGGTCGGCCCGGAGCAAGTCAAAGAGGCCGCCAAAGAGGCAGTGCTGGGAATCGGTTTTGACCTGCTGGTCGTGTGCGGCTTCGCGTTCGATCCGCACGTAACCGAGGAGGCCAAACGCTACGGCAAGCTCACCGTCCTGACCGCGCGCATGAACCCCGACCTGGCGATGGGCGACGAGCTGCTCAAGAAGACCGGCGCAGGCAACCTGTTCATGGTCTTCGGCGAGCCGGACCTCGACGTGAAGAGGCAGAAGGACAGCAAGCTCGTCGTGACGATCAAAGGCGTCGACGTGTACGATCCGACGACCGGCGAGATACGCTCCGCCAGCACCGATGACATCGCCGCCTGGTTCATCGACACGAACTACAACGGCGAGAGTTTCTTCGTCCGTCACGCCTATTTCACCGGTGCGGGCGATCCGTACGACAAGCTCAAGCGCGCGCTGCGGGCCGAGATCGACGAGGCGGCCGGGTCGGCGCTGTATTCGACCAGGAGCTACCCGTTCGATCCGCCGGAGACGGGGAAGATTGCGGTGAAGGTGATCAATCACTACGGGGATGAAGTGTTGAAGGTGTATGAGGTAAGGTAGTTGTTTGAATGTGTCGGCGGAGGTTGGTACTGGAGGCGTGGGCTAGAGCGTTTCGGCTGGAAAGGACTCCCTGAGACATGACTGCGATCTGGCGAAATGATGGAACAGGCTGGCGTCCTCTCGCGCCAACAGGATTTCCCGACGAAGCGGCGCTCCATTCGCTCGTTGAGCAGGCGCCGCAGTTGCTCCCACTGTCTGGAAACCCGCAACTTATCGTCGTCGGTAAAGAAGTGCTGCTCGGCAACGGGTCGGCCGATCTCATCGCGGTTGAGCCGTCCGGCAGGCTAGTCGTGATTGAAGTGAAGTTGGCCCGCAACGCAGAGGCGCGGCGCGCCGTCGTCGCTCAGGCGCTGACGTACGCCGCCTACTTGCGTGGAATTGCGGCCAGCGACCTGGAAAAGAACATACTCGGCCGGCACCTTCAACAGCGCAAGTACAAGAGCCTGGCGGAAGCTGTTAAACTGAACGATCAAGAGGGATCGTTCGACCACGACGAGTTCGCCAAGGGACTGAAGGAGGGTCTCGCTCAAGGATGGTTCCGGATCGTCTTCGTACTTGATGGAGCTCCTGAGGAGCTGGTCCAGCTCGTCGGTTACCTTGAATCAATAGCCGACAAACTTATAATCGATCTGGTAACCGTGTCGGCCTACGATGTGGATGGCACGCAGATATTGGTCCCACAGCGTGTTGACGCCGAACGTCAGCCTGATCAGCATTCTACCCCGCCACCGCGCTCTAAATCGCAGGGTCGATCCGTTCCGGGAGCGGACGATTTCGTTCGAGCCATTGATCAAGCGCCGGAGAAGCACCACGCAACCCTGCGACGTCTATCCGACTGGGCCATCTCGCTTGAGCGCGAGGGTCTGGTAAAGCTGACCACCTATTACGGCAAGTCAGGGCTGATGACGTTGCTACCTCGGCTGCTGGCTGACAACGTGGGGCTCGTCACCATCTACTCTGACAAGACTGGCGGTTATTTTCAGATGTGGCGCAGTGTCTTTGAGCGACGTGCTCCCAACAGCATTGCTCGCGTCGAGGAAATTATCCACCCCGCCAAGATCAGTCAGGGGAATACGGTCCGCGAAATCAGCGATGAATTGCTCGCTGCACTGACGCAAGCATATCGGGAGGCTGCATTGGGCAAGATTGCGGACACACCAGCAGAGAAGCGGACCGCGTAATCTGTCGCGGGGTGAGCTGCGGTACCCTTGACTCAAAGACATGTACGAGCCAGCCTTCCCCGGCGAGACGGTCCGCGTGTTGAAGGAGAAGGAAGAGAAGCAGTTCGGGGAGTATCGCACACACCGGCTCGTCCTCGAAGTGTGGGATAGGATGTTTGGCAGCATGTGAGTATGGGCGTGTGTGAAGTCTCTGCGTTGAGCAAGTTTGATGGACGGGAGCCCCTGCCATGACTGATAAGATGGCTGCGAATCTGGCTGCTTTCGAGCAGTGGTTGACCGAGAAAGGTTGGCGGGTATTCGAGCAGCGAGAAATCGACTATGGCCGCCAGGTTACCGTAACCGACGGCGTTAATCGACTGCCGGTCAATTTTTACACATCGGGCGCGATCGTGCCCGGTGGTAAGGCCGGCGACATGAAGACGGCTATCACCGAGTGGGCCAATTTGCAACGGTCAGGCCTGGGCACGGCTTTAGCGGGTGAAAAAGGACCTCAGCGCCAGAACCGATCGGCGAAATACCTCGTCATTCCCGACAATATCGCGAAGATACGCGACGAAGTCGTGGTACACCTGTCGGGCGAAGTCATGTTTCGAGACCCAAGCGGGCCGGCCGAATTCTATAGAGTCGAAGTTCGTCGCGACGATCAGCGAGTTACCATCACGCAGTATTCGTCTGGAACTCTACTGGTACAGGGATTGTCCGGCCCACACTTCGATGCCGTGTGTGAGGCGCTCGACGAGCATCTGGCGCAGTCGTTCTCCGAACGCGCATCGCGGTTCATTCCGGGCAACGACGCTGAACGAGCAGCCGCGACTTCGTATCTGGAAAACGCTGACTCGGAAAATGAGGCCGCGCGTTGGCTGTTCGAGCAAATCAGCCGAAACGTTCGAGATTTCTTATTTCCCAATGACAAGCACACGCTATTGGCGGCAGCCGGTGTGCGGAACGCAGTCCAGCAACTGAAGCAAACACTGCCTGACTATTCAGTGGTGGTGATGCCATTTGCCAAGGCGTATGAGGGGTTCTTGATTCGACTCGCTGCGTACCTGAACTTGACTGATGAGACCACCCTACGGCAAAAAGCAACCGCCATTGGCGTGGGCGGTTGGCTGGAGGAGATAAAGAAACGTCTGCCCGACACCAAGCGATATTCCGAGATCGGCGCTGCGCTTGAGGCTGCGTGGGAGTGCCGCCATAAGGCCGTTCACTCGGACTTTGGACATCCACTCGGTGTGTTGAAGACCTTTCAGGAGGCCGAGCAAGAAATCGCTGTGATACTTCGCGCCCTGACGCGCGCCTATCGGGTATTTGTGGAGGAAGGCGTCGGCCTGCAACCGATTCAGGATACCAAACATGAGCCCAAGTCCACGACAGATCCGCAATTCCAGTGCAAGAACGTGGACCGCGATGCATTGCGCGATAAACTGCTTGCAGATGGCTGGCCACTCGTCTCTCAACCAGAGGGACGGAAGAATCTTTGGGAGATCACGCAAAAGCCCGACCTGACCGTGGTTGCGCCGCGGGCCACAGATGGCTTGGTCGTTATCAGTGGACAGAAGGCGCCTGAGTTTCGTTCACGCTACAGCGATTTTCTGGAGGGCCAATCACCCACAGCCGGCAGCCGAGGCAAACTTGCGACGGACACTCGCATCGGCGTGGATGAGTCTGGCAAAGGCGATCTGTTCGGACCGTTAGTCGTTGCGGCAGCGGCGCTTGCTCCTGATACAGAACTTGCACTTGCCCGCTATGGTGTAAGGGACAGCAAATCCCTGTCGGACACACAGATCGTTGAGCTGGCATCGTGGATTCGCAGTCTCTGCGAGTCGGAAACCCTGGTTTTGATGCCTCCAGAATATAATCTCGCTCACGAGCGACACGGGCGAAACCTCAATCGACTTCTGGCGTGGGGCCATGCCCAGGTTATCGCCAGGCTGAATAGCCGAGTAAATGCAAGATATGCGATATCGGATCAGTTCGGCGATGAGTCACTGGTTTTGGAAGCACTGTCGACAGAAGGCTGCACCATTCCTTTGGAGCAGCGCCCTCGGGCAGAGACCGACTTGGCTGTGGCTGCAGCTTCGATCTTGGCGCGCGCAGAGTTTGTGGCAGCCATTGAAGAATACACGTCGAAATCTGGCATCGAGATTCCGCTGGGATCGTCTTCGCCACAGGTGAAAGCTGTGGGAATACAAATATACAAACGTTGGGGACGAAAAGGTCTGGAGCGGATTGCCAAGATGCACTTCAAGACCATAAACGAAATCATCACGGAGAGTGAATAATGGCCGAGAACACGCCAGGCTATGACAGCGCAGAAACCCTGCGCAAAAACGGTCAATACGATCAGGCCGTAGAACAGTTCAGCGCATTGTGGGAACAGAGACCCAGCCCGATGATCGGCTGGCGCTATGCGTTCTGTTTGCGAAAACTCGGCCGGCTGGAAGACGCTGAGCGAGTGGCGCGATCCGCACTGGAGAAGTTCCCGAATGATAAGTGGACTGCTAACGAGCTGATCTGGGTGCTATATGACAGAGATCTCAAACCGGCGAAAGAAGAAAGCGACCTGGGTCGCGTGCTTCGTGTGGCCAGCGAAATCATGCCTCTGAACCCCGAGGGACTGGCGCTGCAGCGAGTGGCACTGGTGGTGATGAAGGTGGCCAAGGGACGCGGCAGGTGGGATGTCGTGCTGGAGTGGGTCAACAAACTCAGGCCGCAAGATTTGAGCGCTGAACCGGGCCAGTTCGATGGTAAACGCGGAATGTCCGATCGAGAGACATGGTATGTGAACCGGGCACGGGCTTTACTCGAGCTGGGACGCTACACCGAAGCGATTGAACAGACGGAAGCCGCGAAGGCGGAATTTCCGGATGACATTTTCCTGGCGCGAACTGCGGCTCTAGCGACAGCCCGGTCGGGCGATGTGCAGGCCGGCGCGACAAAGATGCGATCGCTTCTTGCTCATCCCAGGTCAGATTGGTACGTCAAGGCGGACCTCGCCGATCTGGAATTCCAACTAGGTAATCATGCCGAGGCTTATCGTCTCCTTTGTGAAGCGGTCCAAAATCCTCAAGATGATCAGTACAAACTGAAGTGTTTTGTAACCATCGCACGAGCCGCTTTGGCCTTAGGTCAGCCTGTTGTGGCCGCTGAACACATCACACTGGCGAAAGCCATTCGCGCACAGGAAAGCTGGTCGCTACCTGCCGAATTGGTCGATGCTGAGAGGGAAACTCATGCGGCGTTGGAGGCACAGGGGCAGTCATGGCCTGATATGGATAATGATGTGCGCGAATTGTCGAGGATCTGCCGGAAACGCTGGCGCGAGGGAGTAACCGCCGGACTCCAACGCAGTCAAGGAACTATTCGATCCATCTCGGAGAACAAGAAGTTCACGTTCATCAGACGAGATGATGGCGAGGAAGATGTCTTTGTTCTGGTCCGGGACTTGCCGCGCGAGTGTGCCAGAGCAGGTGCCAGAGTGGACTTTGCCTTGAAGAAGAGTTTTGATCGAAAGAAAGGTAAGGAATCTGTTCAGGCGATTGACGTGCGCTGCCTGCGTTAGAGGAACAGCAGTTCAGGGACGCTGCGCAGTCGGACAAGGCGGCTGGCCGAAGGTGGAGGCGTGGGAGACGCTTCACGTGTTGTGGATAATGTCGGAGTGCCAACATGACGGTTGAGCTGTGGATCGGGCAGCCATTTGACACTCAGCACGAGCAGGTTGCGCTCGCCCGCTTCATGTACGACATGGAACAGCGGCTGGGGCGCAAGCGCGAGATCTACTTCGTCCTCGCCAACTGCCTGGTCGGCGGCAACCAGATCGACCTGGTCATCTTGAAACAGAATGCCATCATCGTCGTCGAGTTGAAAGAGTGTCACGAACCGTTTCGGGCGACGGAGAATGGTAAATGGCTGACGCCTTCAGGGCGCGTGGTCGGTACGGGAAGCGAAAATCCCCTCGAGCAGGTCGGCAGGTATCGCAGACGCTGGATAAACTTCCTGCGACATCGAGGCAGCCGGTTTCTGTCGCCGGCCAGTCTCCGTGACCTGACGGTCGAGCACGTCACCTCTTTCGTCTGCATCAGTCCCAAACTCCACCCGAGCGTCAACCAGGACATTCCGCCTCTGCCGTGGTTCCGCTTGACCGGCCTCGATCAAATCGTTGGCCTCCTTGAACAACACTCGAGTGACTTCAAGTTCACAGAAGCCGATTTACGCAGGCTCATTAAAGACCTGAATCTGCGCAAGCTCGATTCACTCGAATCCGTTGTGTCGCCCGAGGCG
>DASSFZ010000249.1:0-8937 GCA_035693785.1 Anaerolineae bacterium
CGAGACCGGTTGTTCCGCCGCCGCCCGCCCGCAGCGTAGTACAGAACAACCGGTCGATGCGCCTTCGTGATCAGCACGATCAAGATCAACCAGAACAACTTCCGGTGCGTGAGCAGATCCCCGGCGGCACAGGCAACGAGCGCACGACACGCACCCTTTCCAGCGGCTAACAGCTTCAGAATAGCCGAGATGCTATTCCGACGATGCCATAAAGGAGAATGTTTCCAAGGTTGTGGCTGATTCTAGTGGTTGTGCTGGTCCTGTTTCTAATGGGCCGGCTATAACAGGCGTAACCGGGGTTGTAAGCGGATGGGGCGCTGCTAATCGATAGCTCATCCGCACACCCACGCTATGCCGATGAATGGTCAGGCGTAAAGGGCAACCATGAAACTTTCCTTGATATTGTTAGCTATGGCGCTGACGATCGCCGCGTGCTTAGCGAATGGCAGATTCGTCACGTCCGACCCCGCGTTAGATAACAGCGCGGCCTCACAGAAGGCCAGGGCCGATTACGCCATGCAACAGGCGCAACAGCAGGAAGCCAATGCGCATGCAGCGGCGGTCAATGAGACGGCGCAAGCCCAAGCCGCTGACGGCGTACTGGCACTTGCCGCGACGGCGACCGCCCAAGCGTTGGGCGTGGCGCGCGTGCAACTTGCCATGACCGCCGACGCCGCGAACTTCCCATCCACGCAGTCGGCCGTGTTCGCCCAACAGACCGCGCAAGCGATAGAGGCGAAGGCAACCATCGACGCGCGGGCGATGCTCCTGGCGCAACAACAAGCCCAGGCGACGGCAACGGCTCAGGCGATGTCCGCCCAACAGACCGCGCAGGCGATAGAGGCGAAAGCAACCATCGACGCGCGGGCGATGCTCCTGGCGCAAGAACAAGCCCAGGCGACGGCAACGGCTCAGGCCATGCAACGTGAGGGCGTGACGGCGGACCAAGAGGCCAGCACGTCACGGCGGCAAAGCGAGTTGATGTCATGGCTCATACCTATCGTAGCGGCCATCGCGTTCGGGTTGGTGTTGTTGTTGGGGGCGAAGTTCATCGGCGGAATGATCGACGCGGCCAATGAGAGGCGCAGCTTGGAGAACCAGAGACTTGCCCTGCTTGGCACGCTGTTTGAGGCGCCCACAGAGACAATTGTCTTTGCCGACGATCCCCAAACGGGATTCGCCACGCCGCAACTGTTGAACACGCCCGGCAACGGCAAAGGCGATGACACCAGCGGCTCCCTCGCCAGTCACACACCGATGATCGACACCGAAGCGCCGCCTGTCATCGTCATTCTGTCCAACGGCGACAAGAGGCTGGCTGACCGTGCGGAGGCACGCGAAGAAGCAGCGCGGTGCAAGTTGGCGATGAAGCTATTACGCGATGCGATCAACCACGTGGGTGCACAATCCAACCGCATCCCGCCCGCCGCACAGTTGGGCTGGCCGGCTGGGGCGTGGACCATCGCGGTCGCAATTCTCAGACCGTACGGCGTAGAAATACTGCCAGGTATGGACGGGGGAACATACTTGGTAGGGCAGTATCCCACCTTGCAAGCGTTGTATATCGCCATTGGCGAAAGACGCTTGACCCTTTATCCCCCATCGGCTGAGAGTGTCACCAACGGCTGAAACGTTTCGTCGCTCGCCTTCCTGAACAAGTGTGGGAGGCAGAAGGAACGATCTAAACCGAAGACAGATAAATCAGTCTCCGTCCTACAGCTCCATCAGGTTTCCGCTGATAGGAGGATGGGCACTGAGCGCGTGCAGTATTGCAAACACGGACGCCCCGTGTATCTCACAAGTGAGCTGAGTCCTCAGCCTTCAATAGGGACCATGCTCAGCAAGGAAGGTCAAAATGTCAGAACGAGAACGACGCAACTTTAGAGCCAGCCAATTGATCTGGCTGCTTGTCGGCGTGCTTGAAGTCCTCATCGCGCTACGCATCGGGCTGAAGCTGATAGCGGCCACCCCCGATAACCCATTTGCCGCCTTCATCTACAATCTCACCAACATTTTCGTGTTCCCCTTTGCGGGGTTGACGCCGACGCCAGCGGTCGGCAGTGGGGTGCTGGAACTCCATTCCATCATCGCAATGGTGGTGTATGCCTTGGCGGGATGGGCTATTGCAAGACTGGTCTGGGTGATTTTCTACCGCCGGCGTGAACCAGTGGACGTCACTCAAACGACGATCCAGGATGACCGCACCGAGTAAGCACCAGGGTCCCACTGATAGTGGGACAGGCGCTCAGCGAGTAGTCTTACAAAATCCTTGTGGGCGTCGTGGGCGCGTTCGTGGCCGGTTGGTTCCTCACCCCTCTATTTTGGGATCAGCACAATCAACCAGGCCAACTTCAGCGCGCCGGCTTTGCTGGTGTCGTTGGGGGGCGCCATCCTCCTACTGGCGGCGGCCGTCAATCCCGTCCGCCGGGGAGGGCTGTGCGGACGCTGACGGTCTTTCACTCTGTCCAGCAGACACCTTAGCGTTGTAGCTGCGGCACAGCACAAGCGGCAGAGGGACGCCCGCGGCCGGAATCGGTCGCACCGCTAGTCGACTCGTGCCGTGGGACACCGCGGCCTGCGGTATTACGAATCGCACTTCTCACACTAAGGAGGTGAGCAACATGAAACTGACACAGACGATATTTGACATTTTAAGAGACACGACTGTTGTGTTTTAGTGTTTTCGGTTTGATTATCCGGCTGCCGTGCCCTACACAGGCACTACCATCCTGACTTTTCTGATGGCAGGGTAGATGCATTGTTCGCAGCGGGTCTCTGATCCGCTGGCCTGAGTGCTGGATCGCAGACCCGGCGAGAACGAAACGTAACGGCGCAGCTGAACGTTAAGCCGTCCTCAATGAGGAGATCTCATGTTCGGTCAACGTAACTCGGGTGGGCGAGGCTCGTCAATCCTGCCCCGCCTGGTTATCGGGGCGGTCATCGCCATCATCTCGCTGATCGGTTACTTCGGCGCGCAAGTCTACAACCCGGCCACCGACGAAGTACAGCATATCGACATGACCGTGGAACAGGAGATTGCGCTTGGCCTGCAAGCAGCTCCCGAGATAGCGGCGCAATTCGGAGGATTAGATCCGGATGAACAGGCTCAGGCGCTGGTCGATCGGGTGGGCCAGCAGCTGGTCGCACAGACGGCGGCTACTGATACGGACTACCCATTCCAATTCTACTTACTGGCCGACCCGCAGACGATCAATGCATTCGCCTTGCCCGGCGGCCCGGTCTTCATCACGCGCGGGCTGCTGGATCGCCTGGAGACCGAAGGTCAACTGGCGGGTGTACTGGCGCACGAAGTCGGTCACGTGGTGGCCCGCCATTCAGCGGAGCATATCGCCAAGGCCCGGCTGACCGAGGGTTTGACTGGCGCGGCGGTGATCGCCGCGTACGATCCGAATGATCCGTCCAGCCAGCAGACCGCGCAGGTGGCTGTGCTGATCGGACAGCTGATTAACTTGAAGTTCGGCCGCGACGACGAGCTGGAATCGGACCGGTTGGGAGTGCGTTTCATGGCCGAATCCGGCTACGATCCCCGCTCGATGATGCAGGTGATGGAGATCTTGGCCGAAGCTAGTCAGGGTCAGCAGCCGCCTGAATTCTTCAGCACCCATCCCAATCCCGAGAACCGCATCGAGCGGATCCAGGCGGCGATCGAGGAGGCGTTCCCCACTGGAGTGCCGGAGGGGCTGATTCAGTAACTCACCTTACGCAATTTCACCGCAGCGATCGCGGAGAACGCAGAGATTTTCAGAAAATCCACTCCGCGCTCTCCCCCTGGCACCGCCGCTGCGCGGCAGCGTAAACTGGAGAAGCTTATCCGAAGGTTGGGCGACGCACAGGGATTCATGCCGGGCCGCGCACTGGGTAGAAACATGTTATTGAGAGCGAGGTACATCGTGAGCAACAAACGTCGGATTAGCGCAGAAGAAGCCCAGCAAGTTGGCGCCACACTTGGCCTAGACTGGCAGAAGATCGATCTCGAGCAGTTCCGCCGCGGCCTTGAAGTTGAGTTGGAACATGGTGCGCGGGACCCGGAGACCAACGTCACGAATGACGACCTGCCTCTCACCGGCAAGATTGCCTGGGCACACCTCAAGGAGTTCCCGGACTATTACACTCGCCTGGACAAGCTGGAAGCCGAGGCGGATGAGTTCTGGACAGCACGGCTCAAAGGTTGATGCCTGCCATGACGCGGAACGAGCACTTTCAACTCGAAGCAAAGGAGAACAAACCTGAAAGGCAATGACAAGCTAATCGCCGGCACTCCCCCGTTCAGTTGAAGGAAACCACCGTGCCCCAAACACCGCATATCGAGCGACACTTCACTGCTTCCAATACGGTGAGAGATATTGTGATCGGGATGTATAACGTGGGGCGAGAGCAGCCTCCTAGATCATTGACAGAATAAGGAGTCGACACCGATGGCAGATAAGACAAGCAAGACCAAACCCAAACGATTGTCCAAAGGGCAGCGCACGCACGTGCGGCGGTTGAAGCAAGCGGCCCGCAAGACCGGCATCGCTCACAGCCCGCCGACCAGTGCGTCGCGTCCATCAAGCGTACCAAAGAAGGAGGATCAACACAACTAGGACGATTCCATGCTGCAGACATCGCATGTCGAGAAGCACTTCACGGGTAGTCAGGCCGTCCGGCCATCGTGGTCGGCATGTCCGACGGCTTGACGGTTCCCCCTTGTACTCGTGGCAGGACCCCGCTAGCCAGCTCGACCGCCATCGTCCTCACCGGGAGCCTGGCCGAGATCGCGGCGGGTTCTATCGCTATGGGCTTGAGTGGTTACCTCGCGGCTTGGAGGGGCCAGCGAATAAGTGGGTTCAGCCAGACATTGATGTTGAGTGGATGCCGCTTATATTCCGCGAAGCTTCAAACCAAATAATCTCCCCCAACTGGCGGAGTCAAATACTCCCCGGCCGATGGATGTGGCTGGGGCGTATTCGTTGTAGCATGAATTCATGACCCGTGTCTATCTGGCTGATGCTCAGCGCGCAGAGCGTTCGGCCCTACGTCTGTTACTGCTGGATCTCAATATGGAAGTAGTCGGCGAAGCCGCCGACTGGCCTGACACGTTGGCCCAGGCTCCAGCAACCCACCCAGACATGTTGCTGGTGGATTGGGACTTACTCGCTAATCGGTCCAGCGCGGATCTGGCCGAACTGCGCGTGGCCTGCGCGGCCGCGGTCGTCATTGTCCTCATCAGCCATCTGGATGCCCGTCAGCAGGCGGCGCTCTCCGCCGGGGCCGATGCCTTTATCAGCAAAGGTGAGGCACCCGACCGTGTGGTGGAACGCCTGCGAGCCGCGGCCGAGAGCGTTGGCTCTTGATGACATCACCAGGCGGGTCTCAAGGCGGAGGAGCGGTCTGAAAATCGGCCGCACTACGCTGCGCTCCGCGGAGCGCCGGCGTGAACTGGGCAGCTTATCCGAAGGTTGGGCCGCGCACTGGGATTCATCCCGGGCCGCGCACTGGGTAGAAACATGTCATTGAGAGCGAGGTACATCGTGAGCAACAAACGTCGGATTAGCGCAGAAGAAGTCCAGCAAGTCGGCGCCACACTTGGCCTAGACTGGCAGAAGATCGATCTCGAGCAGTTCCGCCGCGGCCTTGAAGTTGAGTTGGAGCGTGGTGTGCGGGACCCGGAGACGAACGTCACGAACGATGACCTGGCTCTTACGGGGAATATCGCCTGGGCACATCTCAAGGAATTCCCGGACTACTACACGCGTCTGGACCAGCTCGAGGCAAGGCGGACGTCTATTAGGCGTCGCGCTGCTGACGCCCACCACCGGCTGAGATCGAGGCCGATTAGATACGACAAGAATCGAGCATCACCATGAAAGGCAACGACAAGCTACTCGCGGTACTCAACCAACTCTTGGCCGCTGAACTCACTGCGATTAGCCAGTATATGGTGCACTCCGAGATGTGCGCTAACTGGGGATACGAAAAGCTCTACACGGCGATCGAGAGGCAGGCGATCGACGAGAAGTAGAGCGATGTCCCGACTCCATAATTCGGCGGGCTGAAGGCCAGGCTTAGACCCGAGCTGGCACATTGCCCCTTCTCGATAGGGTTAGCACTCTCGCGGATAGAGTGCTAACCAGTCCTGATGTATCGACCCGGCCAAGACGAATGGTCGAGAAACCCAATACTATATACCTATGGGAGGTCTGCAACATGGCTAAGACGAAGTTGAACTTAAAGCCGCTTGGCGATCGCGTGGTCGTCGAACCCCTCGAAAAGGAAGAGAAGACCACCAGCGGGATTATTCTACCCGAGACGGCGAAAGAGAAGCCGCAGGAGGGCGAAGTGCTGGCCGTAGGGCCGGGCCGCACCGACGACGACGGCAAGCGCGTCCCGATGGACGTGAAGAAGGGAGACATCGTGCTGTTTGCCAAATACGCCGGCACCGAAATCAAGATCGACGACAAGAAGCTCCTCATCCTCAAAGAATCCGACATTCTCGCAATCGTCGAGAAGTAAAGGGAGAGACACATGGCTAAGCAACTGACATTCGGCGAAGACGCGCGGCGCTCGTTGAAGGCGGGCATGGATACGCTGGCGATCGCCGTGGCCACCACACTCGGCCCCAAGGGCCGCAACGTCGCGCTCGACAAGAAGTTCGGCGCCCCGACCATCACCCACGACGGCGTGACCGTCGCCAAGGAGATCGAGCTGAGCGATCCTTACGAGAACATGGGCGCGCAGCTCCTCAAGGAAGCCGCCACCAAGACGAACGATGTGGCTGGCGATGGCACCACTACCGCCACCGTGCTGGCGCACTCCATGGTCACCGAGGGTCTGAAAATGGTCGCCGCCGGCGCCAACCCGATGCTGCTCAAGCGCGGCATCGAGCAGGCCCGCGAGGCGATCGTCGAAGCGATCAAGAAGATGTCGATCGACGTCAAGACCAGGGACGACATTGCCCACATCGCAACGATCTCCGCCGCCGACGAGGAAATCGGCGAGCTGATCGCCGAGGTGATGGACAAGGTCGGCAAAGACGGGGTGATCACCGTCGAGGAGAGCAAGGGTCTGGCCTTCGAGACCGAGTACGTCGAGGGCATGCAGTTCGACCGTGGCTACATCAGCCCGTACTTCATCACCAGCGTCGAGTCGATGGAAGCCGTTCTCGAGAATCCGTACATCCTGATCCATGACAAGAAGATCTCCGCCGCTTCAGACATGGTGCCGCTGCTGGAGAAGCTGATCCAGCGCGGCAAGCGCGAGCTGGTCGTCATCGCCGAGGACGTCGACGGCGAGGCGCTGGCGACGCTCGTGCTCAACAAGCTGCGCGGCGTGCTGAACATGCTGGCCATCAAGGCCCCTGGCTTCGGCGACCGCCGCAAGGCGATGCTGCAGGACATCGCCGTGCTGACCGGCGGCACCGTCATCACCGAGGAGCTGGGCCGCAAGCTGGAGAGCGTCACGCTCGACGATCTGGGTCAGGCCGCCAAGGTGACTGCCGACAAGGACAACACGACCATCATCGAAGGCAAAGGCACGACCAAGGAAATCAAGGGGCGCATCGAGCAGATCAAGGTCGAGATCGAGAACACCACTTCGGACTATGACAAAGAGAAGCTACAGGAACGCTTGGCCAAGCTGGCTGGCGGCGTGGCCATCATTCGCGTCGGCGCCGGCACCGAGGTGGAGTTGAAGGAAAAGAAGCATCGCGTCGAGGACGCGCTGTCGGCGGCCCGCGCGGGCGTCGAAGAGGGCATGGTGCCTGGCGGCGGTGTGGCTCTGATCAACGCCATGCCGGCGCTGGATAAGGTGAAGCCCGAGCTCGACGACGAGGTCACCGGTGTGGCGATCGTTCGCCGCGCGCTCGAAGAGCCGATGCGCCGGCTCGCTCACAATGCCGGCATGGACGGCGCGGTGGTCATCGACAATGTTCGCCGCCAGCAGAAGGAAACCAAGAACAAGAACATTGCCTACAACGTCATGACCGGCGAGTACGAGGACATGATCAAGGGCGGCATCATGGACCCCGCCAAGGTCACGCGCAGCGCGGTGGAGAACGCCACCAGCATCGCGGCGATGATCCTCACGACCGAAGCTCTAATTGCCGACAAGCCCGAGAAGAAGGAAGCTGCCCTGATGCCGCCCGGTGGTGGCATGGGTGACTTCTAATCGTCAAAGCAGGCCAATGTTTGGAAACCCGGTTTCCCGAAAGGGAGCCGGGTTTCTTTGTTGAGCGCGCTCGTCGAGTTGGCCGCGCCGCGCATTGAGCACAGGAAAGATATCGGCATGTGGAAACTGCGCGACGCGCCACAACTGCTGCGCGCGTAAGTCGGGCTGGGAGTAGGGTCGCAGTGGATCGATGCCGGTGACAATGCCAGTCACCAAATCACGTGCGCCCTCCTTGCCCAGTACCAGCGGCGTGTTTTCGTCATTGTACACGATCACAAAGCCGATGCCGGCATGCATCACCAGTTCGTCCACCAATTGAGGATGCTCCGTGTTGATCTCGCTGAGGCTGACCTTGAATAGGGCGAGTTGCGACAAAAGGTTTGTAAGCCATCACGCCGGGTAACGGCTCCTCATCGCCGTTTGACAGCACTATGCAGGGCCGATTTCATGGGTACCTGTTGGAATATGCCATCTAGCCGAAAAGTCACATCCGGTTTGGGTTTATATCTGCGGCTATAATTTCGCCGTATTGCTCGCGCTGGCGTCCGTGCCGGCGGTGCGGTTGTTCGGACGCCGGCGCGCGTTCCCCATCCTGCTGCTGCTGATCGTCGCCTACGCCGTTTCCGTCGGCGCCAGCGCGTCTGTCGTGCGCGCGGCGATCGTGGGCGGGCTGGTGCTATGGGCAAACTACCTCGGCCGCCAGGCGACCGCGCTCAATTCGCTCTTCATCGCCGCGATCCTGATGACGCTTCTCGATCCGTTCACGCTGGG
>DASSFZ010000250.1:0-7255 GCA_035693785.1 Anaerolineae bacterium
CTGCCGGGGAAGAATCGGGGACTTCCATCACCCGGCCGTGGTGGCGCACCGCGCGCGGCGCAGCTCCCAGGTCGAGCATCGCCTGCAGCGTGCGAAAGGTGTTCTCCGCGCCTTCGCGATCCGCCTTGTTCACGACCAGCACGTCGGCGATTTCGAGGATGCCGGCCTTGATCGCCTGCACTTCGTCGCCCAGGCCCGGCGCTTCGACGACGAGCACCGTGTCGGCGGTGCGCGCAATGTCGACTTCGCTCTGCCCGGCGCCCACCGTTTCGATCAGGATGACGTCGAAGCCGGCCGCGTCCAGCGTGCAGGCGACGTCGGCCGTCGCGCGGGCCAACCCACCCAGGCTGCCGCGCGTGGCCATCGAGCGGATGAACACGCCGTCGTCACCGGACAGATCGCGCATACGGATGCGGTCGCCGAGGATGGCCCCGCCGCTGAACGGCGACGTCGGATCGACCGCGATGACCCCCACGGTTCGGCCTCTGCGGCGGAACGCCTTTGCCAGCTCGTTGACCAGGGTGCTCTTGCCCGTGCCGGGCGCGCCCGTGATGCCGACGATGGCTGCGCGACCCGCGCGCGGATGCAGGTGGACCATACACTCGGCCGCCGCCTGCGAATCGCCCTCGAGCAAGCTGATCAGGCGCGCCAGGGCGCGGCGGTCGCCGGTCAGCGCGCCGTCGACGAGTTCGCGTGGAGAGCGTCGCGCCTGGCGCATTTCAGGCAGACCCGACTTGCTCGGTGATGAAGCGCGCGACCTCGGTCGTGTTCGCCCCAGGGCCGAAGATGCCCCGGACGCCGAGGGCCTTGAGAGGCGCCACGTCTTCGTCGGGAATGATGCCGCCGACGAACACGAGCACGTCGTCAAGCCCCTTCTGCTTGAGGAGATCGACGACGCGCGGCACGAGTGTCATATGCGCGCCGGATAGAATCGACAGCCCGACGACGTCGACGTCCTCTTGCAGTGCTGCCTCGGCGACCATCTCCGGCGTCTGGCGCAAGCCCGTATAAATCACCTCCATGCCCGCATCGCGCAGCGCGCGGGCGATCACCTTTGCGCCCCGGTCGTGCCCATCCAATCCCGGCTTGGCGATCAAAACGCGAATTTTTCTATCCATCCATGCTCCTCGGGAAGGCTCGTCGCGGAAACGGCATGCCCGGTATTGTCGATCGACACGATCTCAAGGGATTATACAACACTCACAAGGGCTGGGGAAGATTGTCACATTCAGGACAACTTCTTGCTAACCATTCCTTCGACCCTTCGCCTGCGCTCAGGGCAGGCTTCGCTCAGGACAAGCTTGACCGTGCCAGAGGGTGAAGCCGCGAAACGAAACCGTAACGGAATTGTCCGGTAGACAAACGTATGTCGCCATGCTAGAATCAAATGGTGTTGATATGAGTTCTTGACGCCAGGGGTTTTCAGTGGCAGACGTCCCAGCCGCTTTAACTGCTTCGAGCGAAAGGCCCGCCGCGCGTTACTCGCGTCGATTCGTCCTCCTCAGCCTGATAGCCGCCGCCGCCGTGTATGTCGCCGCCCCCTTGCTGGCCTACCGCTGGGCGGGCCAGCCGGTTTTCCTCGGCGTCATGCTGGAGCAGACTTTCAACGTCAACGACAGCCGGGGCACGGGCTGGGGGCCTTCGCCTGACGGGCTGAACGTGCAAGACCATGTCGAGTCGATCAACGGTCGCACGATCGACAGCCAGGCCGCTCTCGACCGGGCGCTGGCAGAAGTCGCGGCTGACCCGGGCCGCCGCGCTCAAATCGCATATCTGAGACGCACCCCGGATGGCACATTGCAGCCCGGCTCAATCACTGCGAGCCTCGGCCCATTCCCGCAGGGCGACCTCTTGCGGCTGTTCTGGCTGCCTTACCTGATCGGGCTGGTGTATCTCGGCATCGGGCTTTGGGTTTTCCGTCTCCGAGGCCACCAGCGCGCCGGGCTAACCTTTACCTTCTTCAGCGCCTGTGTCGCCGTCACGCTCGCCGTTTTCTTCGATATGAACACGACGCACGTGCTCTTGGTGCTGTGGGCGTTGGGCCTCGCGTTATCCGGCGGCGCCATGATACACCTGGCGCTCGTATTTCCCCAGGAGCCGCGCTTCGTCTTGCGGCGGCCCGTGCTGCGCCTGCTGCCCTACGTTCCCGTCGCGGCCCTGGTGGCATACACACTCACGGTACAGCCCGATCTGAGCCAGCCGTGGGACTACATCACTGCCTGGCGGCTGTTGTACCTGTTCATCGCGCTGGGTTTGGTGGTCTTCTACGGTATGCTGGTCTACCGCCGGCTGGGTTCCACTTCACCCGTCGTGCGACAGCAGAGCCGCGTCATACTGCTTGGCTCGGTGGTCGCTTTTGCGCCCTTTGCCTTGTGGATCATCGCCGGCATAGTAGGCGTCACCGCGCCGTTCGATCCGCTGATCTACTTCCCGCCCCTCGTCCTTTTCCCACTGTCGATCGCCTATGCGCTGGTGCGCTACCATCTGCTCGATGTCGATCTCATCCTCAACCGGGCGCTGGTGTACGCGATCGTCGTCGCCCTCGTCGTGGGCGCCTATTTCCTCACCATCGCGGTGATCGGCGCGCTGGCGCAGAACACGCAAGCACTGATGTCGAATCCCAGCCTGCTGGCTGTCTTCGTACTGATCGTCGCCGTGCTGCTCGATCCGCTGCGCAAGCGCGTGCAGCTCGCCGTCGATCGCATGTTCTTCCCCGCCCGCATCGACGTGCACGGGCTTCTGCAAGCGTACAGTCACGATCTCACCGGCGCGGCCGATCTCGCTTCGATCGTATCGCTGTTGGCCGCCGCGATTGGCGAGACGCTCAAGCCTGATCCACTGCGCGTGTACCTGGGCGATCCGCGCGTGCGATCCTACCTGCTACACGCGTCGCAGGGTGAGACGGGCAAGCCGCCCCCGCTGCTGGCACGTTGCCCGTGGGACAGTCCGCTGGCGCGTTGGCTGAGCGACCGCCATGAGCCGTGGTACATCCAGCCGGATCGTCCGCTGCCCGAGCCGATCGCGGGCGAGAGCGCGCGCCTGGAGGCGATGGGCGCGTCGCTCGTCGTCCCGTTGCACGGGCGCGATCGATTGAACGGTTGGGTTGCGCTGGGCGCCAAGGCGTCGGGACAGCCGTATACCACCGACGATCTGAGCTTCCTCGAGGCGCTGGCCGATCAAACGACGCTGGCGCTCGAGCGCGCCATGACTCACGCCGATCTCCAGCGGCGGGTGACGGAGCTGAACGCGCTCAGCCAGGTCAGCCAGGGAGTCAACTTCAAGGTCGATCCGGATGCCACCCTGGAGCTGATTTACGCGCAGGCGAGCAAGGTGCTGGACACTTCCAATTTCTATATCGCGCTGGCCGACTTGAGTCGCAACACGATGCGCTTCGCGTTCTACGTCGAGAACGGCGAGCGGCTGAAACCCGACGACGAGTGGCCGCTCGACGTCGGCCTCACGGGTGCGATCGTCCGGACAGGCCAGCCGATCGTCGCCACCGACTACGTGCAGGAATGTCTCCGGCGCGGCATCACGCCCGGCGGCAAACCTGGCCGCGCCTGGATGGGTGTGCCGCTCAACGCCGGCGATCAGGTACTGGGCGTCATGAACGTCTCGTCGTTCGATCCAGACGTGACCTACGGCGCGGAGCAGCTTCAAATCTTCTCTGCCATCGCCGATCAAGCCGCCAGCGTGCTGGAGAAGATCCGGCTGTTCCGAATCACCGAAGATCGCGCGCAACAGTTGGCGGTGCTCAACGAAGTCTCGGCAAGCATCACGTCCTCGCTCGATCTGCGCACCGTGCTCAACCGGATCATGGAGAAGGCGGTCGAGATCCTCGGCGCGGAAGCGGGTTCGCTGCTGCTGGTCGACGAAACGACCCAGGAGCTTGTCTTCGAGGTCATTCTCGGCTCGTCCAAGGATCAGTTGGCCGGCACGCGCCTGCCGCCTGGCGCCGGCATCGTCGGCTCCGTGGCGCAATCCGGCCGTCCCTTGATCGTCAACGAAGCACAGCGAGACGAGCGCTGGCTGCGCGACGTCGGCCAGACCGACCAGTTCATGACGCGCGCCCTTCTGACCGTGCCGATGAAGTCGCGCGGCAAAGTCATGGGCGTGATCCAGGTGCTCAACAAGCGCGACGGCACGCCGTTCAGCGAAGACGACCAGACCCTGCTGGAGTCGTTCGCCGGCAACGCCGCCGTCGCCGTGGAAAATGCGAAGCTGTTCAACCGCACCGACCTGGCGCTGGCGCGGCGCGTCGAAGAGCTGAGCACGCTGCAGGAGATCGACCGCGAGCTGAACACGTCGCTCGACTTCAAGCGCGTGATGCGCCTGACACTCGATTGGGGACTGCGCGTGAGCGGCGCAGAAGCCGGGTCGATCGGCATGATCGATCGAGAGCAGAATGCGCTCTTGATCCTGGCCAGCCGCGATTATTCCGGCGCCGACGCGTCGGAAGACGGCAAAGCGCTGCCGCTCGACCGGGGGCTCGCCGGGAAGTCGATCCACACCGGGCTGCCCTTGCTGCTCGACGACACGACGCCGGACCCGGAGGGCGCGCCCGCGTCGCCCGAGACCCGATCTCAAATCAGCGTACCCATCCGGCGCGGCAGCGAGGTCGTCGGCGTGCTAAACCTGGAGTCTTTTCAGCCGCGTGCGTTCAGCACGGTAGAATTCGAGAGCGCGATCCGCCTGGCCGACCACGCCGCGACGGCCATCGCCAACGCACGCCTGTTCGAGGAAGTCAAGCGCGCCAACGAC
Organism: Anaerolineae bacterium; assembly: GCA_035693785.1. Taxonomy (GTDB): domain Bacteria; phylum Chloroflexota; class Anaerolineae; order Fen-1058; family Fen-1058; genus DASSFZ01. Next base: position 4,762 of record DASSFZ010000250.1, read on the forward strand.
GACAAGAGCGAGTTCGTGTCGACCGTGTCGCACGAGCTGAAGACGCCGATGACGAGCATCAAGGGCTACACCGACCTGATGATCAAAGGTGCGGCCGGGTCATTGACCGACGTTCAGCAGCAGTTTCTCAACACGGTGCGCTCCAACGTCGATCGCATGAGCGATCTCGTTAACAAACTGCTGGACCTGAGCCGTATCGAGACCGGACGTTTGAAGCTCGACATCAAGCCGGTGTCGATGGAAGACGTGATCGAAGAGACACTGCGCACCACGCGGGGCCAAATCGAAGCCAGGCAGCAGAAGCTCGACATAGCCGTGCCCCGGGACCTGCCCATGGTCATGGGCGATCGCGCCAGCCTGATCCAGATCATGACCAACTTGATCAGCAATGCTCACAAGTATACGCCGGCCGGCGGGCACATCGTCGTCAGCGCCCAACCCAGGTCAGGCGGCTCGCCCGGCTTCGTCCTGTGCGCCGTGCGGGACACGGGCGTCGGCATTTCCGAAGAGGACCAGGCCAAGCTGTTCACCAAGTTCTTCCGCGCGGGCGATCCGGCCGTGCGCGAGATGCCCGGCACCGGGCTGGGATTGGCGATCACCAAGAGCCTGATCGAGATGCACGGCGGCGAGATATGGGTGGAGAGCCGGGTAGGCAAAGGCTCGACGTTCGCGTTCACGGTGCCGGTGGCGAAGCCGTCTGGTCGCCCCGTGGTCGCATAGTCCGTACGGAGTCAGGCACGCCCAGGTACGGAGCGCCCACGCTCCACGCCCCCTCAAACTCTGCACTCTAACTCCCTCCTCTAACTCTCCCCTGGGGAACCTCTTTTCGACGACCGTTGTAATATAAGCAGAACCCACCGTTCTCCGGAGAACGTGGTTGGACGAGCGCCAATTGATCGAGCGTGCGCGGCGCGGCGATGTGGGCGCGTACGACGAGCTTGTGCGCGCGCATCAGGAAGCCGCCTTCCGCGCCGCCTATATGATTACGCGTGACGTCGCCGACGCGCAAGACGCGGCGCAAGAAGCCTTTATCCGCGCCTACGACGCGCTGGGCCGCTTCGACGCGCGCCGGCCCTTCCGCCCGTGGATCTTGCGCATCGCGACGAACGCGGCGCTCAACCGTGTGAAGGCGTCGATGCGGCGGCAGGCAATGGCCGAACGATTCGGAGCAGGAACCGTGGAGCGTGAAGCGAACCCGACGATCGAGGCGCGTGTGCTGCGCCGCGAGCGGGGACGGCGCGTGCAGGACGCGATTCGTCATCTCAAGCCCGACGATCAAAGCCTGCTCATCCTGCGCTTCTTCTTCGACTTGTCCGAGGCCGAGCTGGCGCAGACTTTCGACGTCGCCGCCGGGACGATCAAATCGCGGCTGCATCGCGCGCTGGCCAAGCTGCGCGATGTCATCCGCAAGCACGATCCCGATTTGCTGGAATCTGACATGCAGACTGCCGGCGAGTAACCGGGGAGGAGAGTGTCATGTTACGTTTATCGATTTTGAAACTCCTGTTGGTGATTATTGTCGTACTGGCGATCGCCGCGCCGGCCCGCGCTGGCGGTTGGGCCGTCGTCACGCTCGATCAACTTCCGGCGCAGGTCGTCGCCGGAGAGCCGCTGACCATCGGCTTCATGGTGAGGCAGCACGGGCGGACGCCCGTGGATGGGTTGACCCCACGGGTTACGGCGACTCGCGCCGGCATAAACGAATCCTTCACCGTCACGGCCAAGCCGCAAGGCGATATCGGCCACTACGCGGCGGCACTGGCGTTTCCGGGCACAGGGACGTGGAACTGGACCATCGACGCGTTTGGTTTCGCGCAGCCGATGCCGCCGCTTACGGTCGTCGCCGCTGCCTCGTCGAGCAGCGCGGGCGCAGGCGCATCCTCGCCGCTGGTATCGATGCGCACGCGAAGCCGCTGGGCACTGGCGCTGGTCGCGGTTGCCGCATTGGTCAGCGTGACCGGATTTGTCCCCGCTGCAGGCGAGGGGGCGCGTGTCGCTCCGCTCGTCGGGCAACCGATTTCATCGGAATTCGGCCAGGCGCTGTTCGTCGCCAAGGGCTGCGTGGTATGCCATCAGCACGAGGCCGTCCGCGAGGCGCGAAAGGAATTCGCCGGCTTCAGCGTGGGGCCGAACCTGACACAGCGAGAGCTTGGCCCGGAGTACCTGCGCCGCTGGCTAAAGGATCCCTCGGCCATCAAGCCCCGCACCGAAATGCCGACGCTCGATCTGAGTGACGACGAGATCGAGGCGCTCGTCGCGTTTCTGACTACAAGTCGCTGATGGACCATGGGCAAGGTGCTTTGGAAAGGGGAAGCGAAGATGTCACACCGACTGAGGATCACACTTGCGCTGGCCGTCTTCCTCGTCCTGTCATCGGCAACACCGGCGCTGGCTGGCTGCTGCGCCGTCGTCACGCTCGATGCGCTGCCGGCTCAGATCGTCGCCGGGCAGCCGGTTCGCATCAGTTTCATATACCGCGTTAACAAGTTCCCGC
>DASSFZ010000251.1:0-5468 GCA_035693785.1 Anaerolineae bacterium
TCCAGCCGCCGGTGCAGGTCTCGCTCGACGCGCGCGTATTCTTCCCCCAGAGAGCCGACCTTGTCCGGCGGGGCCTTTTCGATCTGGTGCGATAGCTCGGCGATGCGCGTTTCGAGCACCGTAATCTCGGTCTCCAGCTCGGCGACGCGTTTCTGCCGCTTGCGCTCTTCGTCTTGGGCTACCTTGGCCGCGCGTGCCCTCGTCACCCCGCCTCTGGCGGGCTTGCCCTGTGCGCGCGCCTTCGCCGCTCGCTGCGCGGCGTAGTCGGTGTAGTTGCCCTCGTGCGTGACCAGCGCGCCGCCCTCGATGGCCCACACGTGCGTCGCCAGCGCGTCGACCAGATAGCGATCGTGCGAGACGAGGATCATCGTCCCTGCGAAATCGCTCAACACGTCCTGCAGGATCTCCTGCGATTCAAGGTCGAGATGGTTGGTCGGCTCGTCGAGCAGCAGGACGTTCGCGCCCTTGAGCGCCAAGATCGCCAGCGCGACGCGCGCGCGCTCGCCGCCGCTCAGGTCGCCGATGCGCTTGAACACGTCGTCGCCGCTGAACAAGTAGCGCCCCAGAAGGCCGCGCGCCTTCGAGATCGGCATGTTTTCCACGGCGAGAACTACGTCGAGGATCGAATCGTCTGGGTCGAGCGCGTCCTGTACTTGCGCGACGTAGCCGACGTCGATACTCGCGCCCAGCTCGACCTCGCCCGCCAGCGGCGGCACCTCACCCAGCACGGTCCTGAGGAAGGTCGTCTTGCCGGCGCCGTTCGGCCCCCACAGCGCGGCCCGCTGGCCGCGCAGCAAGAGCAGCTCTTCGCAGCGCACGAGCGGCTTGCGATCGTCGAGATAACCCACGACCAGGTCGTGCGCGCGGAGCACGATGTCCCCCGATCGCAAGTCCGTCCCGAGGTTCAGGCGCATCGCCTTGCGCTCGCGGGGCTGCTCCAGGCGCTCCAGGCGGTTCAGGCGCTTCAGGCGGCCTTGCGCCTGGCGCGTGTTCTGGCCGGCCATGTTGCGCCGGATGTACTCTTCCTCTTTGGCGATGAATTCCTGCTGGCGCCGGTATTCTTTGGCCTGTCGCTCGCGGCGCTCTTCGCGCAGCGCCAGGTACTTGCTGTAGTTGCCCGGGTACTCTTCGACGATCCCGCGCTCGAGGTCCCAGACCGTGTTGACGACGGCGTCCAGGAAATAGCGATCGTGCGCGACGATGACGATCGCGCCAGGGTAGTCGTTGAGTGTCGCTTCGAGCCACTCGACCGCGTCGACGTCGAGGTGGTTGGTCGGCTCGTCGAGCAGCAGCAGCTCGGGCGACTGCAGGATCAGCCGCGCGAGCAGCGCGCGCGTTTGCTGTCCGCCGCTCAGGATGTTCACCGGCCTGGCGTAATCCTCTTCGCCGAACCCGACGCCGCCGAGCACCTGCTTGATGCGCGTCTCGTACGTGTAGCCGCCGTCCAGCTCGAACTGCGCGTGCAGCCGGCTGTATTTGTCCATCGCCGCCTCGCGCTCGCCGGGTTTGGCCATCGCCAGCTCAAGCTCGTGTAACTGCGCGGCGCGCGCTTCGAGGCCGGCGAACACCGCGCGCATTTTGTCGTACAGCGAGACGTCGCCGGTCAGCTCGGCTTCGGCGTGCTGCGGCAGGAAGCCGATCGCCAATCCGCGCGCGCGATGCACTGCCCCACCGCTCGTCTCTTCCAACCCGGCCAGGATGCGCAGGAGCGTCGTCTTGCCTGCGCCGTTCGGCCCGACGAGCGCCGCACGCTGGCCGCGTGCCAGTGCGAGTGTGACATCGCTCAGCACGTCGAACGCGCCGAAGGATTTCCTGACGTGATGTGCGGTGACGATCGACATCTCAAGATGATTATACCATCGCGATTTCGCGGCTGCGAGGTGATGGGTTATAATCGAGTGGAGGGTGGGGTTGAGGCCTTGGACTGGTCATTGGGGATTGGAAGTTGGAGGCGGGTTCGACGCAATGAGTACCCAATCCAAGATACGCTTTCTTCGTCGCGATGCGTCCCGAAGATTTGACTGGATCGTTGCGCTTGTCCTGCTCGTGAGCGGGGCGGTCGGACTTTATCAGGTCGTCACGACGACGTCGCCGATCGCGGGCGAGGTGGCGGGCGACCTCGGTGGGCCAGCGTACGCGCAGGCGTTCTTCGATTCGCCGCACGTGGGCAACGTCGCCCTGCTGCTTTTTGCATTATTGGTTGCGACGCTGGGCGGCGCGTGGTTCGTCGTGCGCCTCCTGCACTGGCGCTTCCGCCCGGTGCACGAGCCGGCGAAGGTGTGGCGGCAGTCGCTGTGGGTCGCGCTCTTCGTCGTCGTCGGCGCGTGGCTGCAATCATCCCGCGCGCTCACTTTCGCGCTCGGCGCCATCATCGCCGCCGGCTTCGTGCTGCTCGAGGTGTATTTGAATGTCCGCGAGCGATAGAGGCGACGCGCTGCGCCGCTTGCCATCCGTCGACCGGCTGCTGGCGCGCCCGGAGACCGCGCCGCTCGTCGAACTGCATGGCCGATTGCTCGCCACGGACGCGATCCGCGCGGCGCTCGACGGCGCGCGCGCGGCGATCCGGAACGGCGGCGAGACTCCACCTGAAACCGAACTGATCGATCGAGCCTCGGAACTTCTGCGCGGCTGGACGCGCTCGCGCCCTCGGGCGGTCGTCAACGCGACCGGCGTGATTATTCATACAAATCTGGGGCGCGCGCCGCTGTCTAAGGCGGCGCTCGACGCCGTCGAGGCTGCCGCCGCCGGTTATTCCGACCTGGAATACGATCTCCCATCCGGCGAGCGCGGGCATCGCATGGCGGCGGTCGAAGACATCGCCTGCCGCGTGACGGGCGCAGAGGCCGCGCTCGTGGTCAACAACAACGCCGGAGCGGTGCTGCTCGCGCTGAGTGCGCTCGCCGCCGGCAAGGGCGTCCTGATCTCGCGCGGCCAGTTGGTCGAGATCGGCGGCGGGTTCCGCGTGCCGGACGTGATGGCGCAGTCGGGGGCGCGGCTGATCGAAGTCGGCACGACGAATCGCACTCACCGGCACGACTACGAGATGGCGCTGGTGACCTCCTCGGTCGAAGTCGCCGCGATCCTGCGCGCACATTCCAGCAATTTTCGGGTGATCGGGTTCACGACCGAAGTGCCCCTTAATGAGTTAGTGGAGATTGGTCATTGGAGAGGAATTCCGGTCATGGACGACCTTGGCTCCGGCGCGCTGCTTGACACGGCGCAGTACGGGCTGATGCACGAGCCGACGGTGCAGGAGTCGGTCGCCGCCGGCGCGGCGCTGGTGTGCTTCAGCGGCGACAAGCTGCTCGGCGGGCCTCAGGCCGGACTCATCGCCGGCAGGCGCGATCTCGTCGAGCGCTGCAAGACGCACCCGCTCGCCCGCGCGCTGCGCATCGACAAGCTCGATCTGGCTGCGCTGTCGGCGACGCTCACACACTATCTCAAAGGCGAGGCCGAGCGCGAGGTCCCGGTGTGGCGCATGATCGGCACGTCCGTAGAGGAGATCGAGAGGCGGGCGCAGGTGTTGGCTGGCGCGCTGAGGCAGACGGGATATGAGGTGGAAGTCATCAGTGGTCAGTCGACAGTCGGCGGCGGCAGCCTGCCGGGCGAGACGCTGCCGACGCGGCTGGTCGCGCTGACGGTCGATTCGCCATATAGGTTCCTGGCGAAGCTGCGCGCGGGCGATCCGCCGGTCGTGGCGCGCATCGAAGCCGACCGGGTGGTGTTCGATCTGCGGACGGTGATGGATGATGAGGCATTGAAGGCGCGTTTGCTGGTTGGTTAGTTGGATGGTCGGTTCATGTCGCAGGCACGCGCAGTCTAACAAGAGCGTCGCACATGATGTTGCAGCAGGCCCAGCTCTGGCCGAGAATTCAAACGACGGGTATCCGGCCCCGGCCATTTCTCAAATGGGCCGGCGGCAAGCGGCAACTGTTGCCTGAGCTGATGGCGAGGCTGCCCGAGTGTTTCGCGGCCTACCACGAACCTCACGTCGGCAGCGGCGTGCTGTTCTTCGAGCTGGCCGCGCGCGGCGGGCTGCCGCAAGCCTATCTGTCGGACGTCAACCCGTCGCTGATCGATACGTACGTCGCGGTGCGGGACCAGGTCGAGGACGTGATCGCGACACTCAAGAAGCATCAGCGGAAGCACGATCAGGATTACTATTACCTGGTGAGAGCGATCGACCCTTCGCGCCTGCCTCTGGCCGGGCGCGCCGCACGCATCATTTACCTGAACAAGACGTGCTACAACGGCCTATACCGCGAGAACAAATCGGGCCAGTTCAACGTCCCGTTCGGGCGGTACAAGAACCCGACGATCTGCGATGCGGTCAATTTGCGCGAGGTGTCTCGCGCGCTGCACGGCGCGGACATCGCGCGGCGGGGCTATGCTTCGGTGCTCGAACGGGCGCAGCCGGGCGACTTCGTGTATTTCGATCCGCCGTATCATCCGCTGTCGGCAACGTCGTCTTTCACTGCCTACGATCGCAACGGCTTCACCGCGGACGATCAGCGCGGGCTGCGCGACATCTTCGGCGATCTGGCGCGGCGCGGAGTGTATGTTATGCTATCGAACTCGGATACACCGCTCATTCGCGAACTGTATGCTGGCTTCAAGATTGAGCGGGTATACGCCAGCCGGTCGATCAACAGCAAGGGCAACCGGCGTGGTAAGATTACCGAGCTGATTATCCGCAACTATTAGCTTGTGAGGCGGCGTAACTTGTCAGCGCACCATTCGAAGGAGGTGGTCCATGAGCGTTGTAATACCCGATGAAATCCTGCAGGCGACCCACATGACAGCCGGGGAATTCATGCAAGAGGTCGCGGTGTTGCTGTTTCAGAAAGAGAAGCTCACTTTGGGTCAGGCCAGTCAGCTCGCGGGTATGAGCCAACTCCAGTTTCAGTTCTTGCTCGCCAGCCGCCGGATTCCGATCCACTACGATATTGCCGAGTTCGAAGCTGACCTGAAGACGCTGCGCGAGTCCGGGCGACTATGAAAGATAGCCGGCGAGCTATGACCCTCATCCTCGCCATCGAAACCTCCTGTGACGAAACGGCAGCCGCCGTCGTCGAGGACGGCTGGATCGTGCGCAGCAACGTCGTCGCGACGCAGGCGGCGATGCATGCCAGGTACGGCGGCGTGTTCCCAGAGGTCGCCTCGCGCATGCATATCGAGACGATCACGCCGGTGATCCGCGAGGCGATAGAGCAGGCGCCCGCCGTGTGGGACGACCTGAGCGCGATCGCGGCAACGTACGGTCCCGGCCTGCCCGGCTCGCTGCTGGTCGGCTTGAACGCGGCGAAAGGCATCGCGTTTGGGCGCGGCCTGCCGCTGATCGGCGCGAATCATCTCGAAGGGCACGTATACTCGCACTGGCTCAAGATCGAAGACGACGCCGTGATCGGCAACGGGTTGAAGTTTCCGCTGCTGATCCTGATCGTCAGCGGCGGGCACACCGAGCTGAT
>DASSFZ010000252.1:0-2378 GCA_035693785.1 Anaerolineae bacterium
GCAAATCATGCTCATCGCTCGTCCTCGCTCAGGCCGGTGACAACCGGCAATGCCGTTTTCGATCGTCGGGCGCACTGATGGCAAGAATTGGCCATGCGCCGACACGCGTTGTGAGTTGGCCGCACGCACGTCCCGGAGGAGAAGAAGGGAATGCGCAAACCGCTGTACGTGCTCATCGCAATGTTGCTGCTCGGCAAGCTGGAGGCTGCCAGCGCCTGCTCGATGGTCCCTCTCCCGTCAGACGCGGATCTGTTTGCGAAGGCGTCCACCGTATTCGTCGCGCGCATCGTTCGCGCCGAGGAGGTCGAGATGCAATTCCCAACCTCCCGCTGGGGACAGGGAGTGACTGGCTCCGGCGTGGACGGGACCTTTCGCCTGATCGAGGTTCTGAAGGGCCAGCCGCCAGCGGATGGCAAGGTCAGAGGGCCCATGCCCTTCATGTGCATGATGCCGCTCATGGTCGCCGTCGACTACGTGATCTTTCTCAACGAGGGCGACAACGTCATCGTCTGGGCGATGGACAAGGGAACAAGGCCGCTGCCACCTGACCTGCAAAAGCTCGGCGCCCCGCTGCCCGCCAATGACCCAGGCTGCCAGCTCAGGGCAGGGCCATTCAAAGATTCTGCCCGGTGACGACGGCGAGGGCCTCGGCGCGGTCCTCGCGGAAGTTCTCGCGCGCCTCTGGCACCGAGAGGCCGCGCGAGCGGATCAGCCATAGCACGAGGTTCCGCAGGGCGGCGAGCGCACGGGCGCCGGCGCGGACGCGGCAGCGATCCTCGTTCATCGATACGTCCCGAACCCAGTGCAGCTTGTTCTCGATGCCCCAATGGCCGCGCGACAGCTGCAATAGCCGCTCAGGCCCAGCTTCGGCGGCCGGCAGGCTGGTGACGATGTAGGCGACCTCGACGCTCTGCTTGTCGCCGATTTGGCGCGTGCGCTCGATCCGGGCCACCTGGGCGGCACCCGGCCATTGCAGATGCGGCACGACCTCCGCGCTGACTGCAATGGTACGCGTCTCGAGCCGGCCGTGCTCCTTGTCGGCCGTCGCGGCCGTGGTCAGGTCAGGCGGCGCGCCCAACCCGCCCCCTGGCGCCGCCCCGTCGTGACCTGAGGGGGGAAAGATCGCCGAAGCTCTCGGCGATGTTGGCTTTCAGCTCGGGCTGGTTGTCTTTGACGACGAACAGATAATGCCCGTTCGCGTCGCGGATGTGCCGACAGAGCTCGCGCTGGCAGAAGATCGCATCCCCGGTGATGACGGCGCCGTCGAGCGGCAACTCCTTGATGAGCGCCATCGCTGCCGTGATCTCGTTCTGGTCGGGCTCGACCACCAGATCCCCGACCACGGCGCCAAGGTCGGTCGCGAACGCGGACAGCACATGCAGCGCTTTGGCATCGAGGCGCCGGCTGCCTTTCAGCGTCTTGCCGTCGATGGCGATGTGGCGCGCGCGGTCGTCTCCCAGAGCGAACTTGCCGAGCACGCTCGCCAGGGCGTCGGCATCGAGCGACTTGAAAACGTAGTGATACGTCGCGTGGCAAGGCGCCTTGCCGTCCTCGATTCCGAGCAGGCGCAGGGCCTCCGGCTTCAAGCGCCGGCCCCAGCGGAAGATCGCCCTGAGATCGTTGGCGCCGGCCAGCATCGCCCCGATCGAGATGCCGAGCAGCGACTGCAGCCTGTACTGCTGGCCCTGCAAACCACGCCTGTCCGGCACCTCGCCGAGCGCACCCCACAATGTCCTGGTCATCGCCGTCACCCCCAAGCTGGTGACCGTGCGATAGAATCCGATTTGCTGGCCTTGTCACCACCGCAAGGCTGCGGTTCTTTGAATCACCCTGCCGAGGAGGGCAAGCTGGCGGACGCCGCTATGAAGCGGCACAACTCAATCGCGGGTCAGCTCCGGAAAGTACCTATGCGCCGGGATGAGGTACGGTCTCAGTGGTCTGGGACACGACCATATCGGCTCCGGATGACGGCTCACAGCGCGCTAGACTGACGAGGGCGACGCCCGCCAACGCAGCACAGATCAGCATTTTCGCGGCTGGGGAACCGGCCATCCTAGGAATGGCATGCGCCTTCTCAATCAACGGCACGGAGGGATTGCTACGTCGGGGCAGGAGGTCGATCAAGCGATAAGCAATTCCTCTCGCCTCTGTTTGTGTCCATCGTCCGCCAGGCAACCGCGCGATCAGCGAAGCCAATCTCTGCGTGGCGGAGTCCCTGGGGAGATCGGATAGCTCGGCCGCCTCCTTCCAAGGATCGAGGTCCAGCCGCGCAAGCGCCGAGAGAACGGTGAGGGGCATTTCATCTCTCTCCATGCCAACCGGAGCGTAGAGAAAGTCATCGAACTCGGGCCTAAAGAAGGAAACGGAAGCAGCGGGGG
>DASSFZ010000253.1:0-2032 GCA_035693785.1 Anaerolineae bacterium
TGCATTCGATCTGGCTGCACGACAGCCTGTTCGAGCGCGACGCGGTCACGTACGCCTCGGCGATCGGGTCACACGTTCCGGACATCCGCATCGCGCTCGGCGCGCTCAGCTCGTACACGCGCCACCCGGTGCTGACGTCGATGACGATCAGCGCGCTGGACGACATGGCGCCGAGCCGCATCATCCTGGGAATGGGCACGGCCCTGCCCTTACGCCTTGCTCAGATGGGCATTCCCTACACGCCCGACCAGGGTGTCGAGAGCGTGAGCAAGGCGATCGACATTCTGCGCACCATGTGGGCGGGGCAGCGCATCCCGTCGGCCACGCCGAACCTGCCGCCCATCCAGCCGATGTTTCCGCCCGTGCACCACGTGCCGATCTACATCGCCGCGTACCGCACCGACTTCTTGAAGCTGGCGGGCGCGAAGGCCGACGGCTACCTGGCGCGGCCTGCCGAGTCGATCCCCAATATGAAGCGCCTGCTCGCCAAGCTGCGCAAAGCGTCGCTCGACGCGGGCCGGCCCGAAGACGCCGTGACGACCGCCGGTTACCTGCTCACGCACGTCGACAAGTCGCGCCGCGAAGCGCTCAACCGCGCCAAGCGCGAGCCGTTCGTCATCTACATGATGAGTGTGCTGTCGAACTTCTCGCTGGAGCAGGCAGGTTTCGAGCCGGAGCTGCGCGACCGCATCGCCGCCGCCTGGCGCGCCGAAGACTATCACCGCGCCGCCGAGATGATCCCGGACGAAATGCTCGACGCCTTCATGCTGGTGGGCACGCGCGACGAGGTGGCGGAGGCCGCGCAGCGCTATCACGACTCAGGCATGAACATCCCGATCATCCAGCCGGTGCTGCAAGAAGACGATCAAATCGACGCCGTCCTCGACGCGGCGGCGCTGTACGGCTCGGTCGCCGTGGCTCAGCCGGCCGAACCGGCGGCGGAAGCGATCGCCGTGGCAGCCAGGCCCGAATCCGCGAGCGCCGTAGGGCGGCTTTCCAAAGCCACCGTAGCCCGGCTCGACGAGGATCGCCTCAACCCATTTGAAAAGGCGTGGCGCCGCCTGTCGGCCTGGTACGAGATCTGCCGCCCCTTCAGCCTGACCGCTTCGTCGATGCCCGTGTGGACGGCCGGCGCCATTGCGCTGATCGAAGGCTCGTTTGACCTGGGCCTTTTCCTGGCAGCGTGGCTGGGCGCGACGTTCCTGCACCTGGGCACGAACATCATCAACGAGATTTACGACGTGCGCCACGGCATCGACACGATCACCTCGCCGCGCGCGAGTCACGCGCTGCTCAAGGGCCGCGTGAAAGAGCGCGAGGCGTTCGCGCTGGCGACGGCGTTCTTCACGCTGGCGACAGCCATCGGCATCGGCCTGATCCTGGCACGCGGCTGGCCGGTCGTCCTGTTCGGCGCGCTTGGCCTGCTGGGCGGCTGGGGCTACACGGCGCCGCCGCTGCAGCTCAAGTATCGCGCCCTGGGCGTTCCCCTCGTGTTCCTGCTCATGGGACCGCTGATGGTCACCGGCTCGTATTACGTGATCACAGGCGAATTGAGCACGGTGGCGTTGATTGCCAGCATCCCGGTCGGTTTCCTCGTCGCGGCGATCCTGCACGGCAACGAGTGGCGCGACATCACCGAAGACGCACGCTACGGCATCGGGACGTTGTCGACACTCGTCGGCCGCAGGACTGCGCACTATGGCTATGTGGCGCTGACTGTCGGCGCGTACCTTGCGCTGGCCGTGGCGGTGCTGATCGGCGCGTTGCCCACGTCGGCGCTCTTGGCGATGCTGTCCATGCCGCTGCTGGTCAGGGCGATTCGTGCCTCCGAGCTGGGCGCGATGGGCCAGCAGCGCGCAATCGCCAAGATCGATCTGGAGACCGCGCAACTGCACGCCACGTTCGGTGTCCTGCTGGTCATCGGCCTGGCGCTGCCCGGTATCGTCGCATGAGAGTCTCGGTAGATCAGGTTTGATTCGTAGTGGCGACTTTAGTCGCTAATTTGCTCAGACGACTGAAGTCGTCACTACGA
>DASSFZ010000254.1:0-22342 GCA_035693785.1 Anaerolineae bacterium
TTAGCCAACCCAGAAGTGGTCGAGGAAATCCGCAGAATGGTTCAAGGAGAGACGGTGATCGTTACGCAAGAGGTGCCGGAAGATATCAGGCAATTTGGTGAGGAACGTTGATAGGCATCGTCGCGAATAGCAAGCCCCGCCGAGCAGGCGGGGCTTGTTTGTGCTTTGGCCCTTTTTCAGACTTCGGAAGTCTCATTAAAGACTTCCGAAGTCTCGGTCGTGGGCAACCTACGGCACGGGCGTGCACGACACGCTTTCGTTGGGCGGGCCGGACGTGACGCAGGTGAATTCCTGCTCCAGTAAGACCTCACCAGACGCCGCATCCGTCACCGTGATGCGCGCGTAGTCCCAGTAAACAAAGAGGTTGGTCACTTTCCAGTTGTTGTTCGCGCAGCCGGCTTCTCTTGCGCTCGGCATCGGAGGCGCGTCGGTGACCACGGTGAACGGGGCAGAGCCGTTTTCGATCAGACTGGCCGAGACCTCCTGAATGCCGGAGACCTCCACCTGAATGGGATTCTGGCCCGGCGCTTCGTTGCCGCCCTTATTGGCACACGTCGCCGTGCCAATACCCGATCCGACGAGTTCGACAATGGCGTCGCGGTTTCCATACCCGGCTAATACGCCTGACGCAGTCAGGGACTCTCCCAGTGAGAACGAGACTGCGCCGACGAAGTGTCCTCTGCCGGCGAATACAGGCGCGGTCATCAGGCTGAGTGCGACGAGGGTTGTCAGGATAGAAAACAGGCGCTTGCGCATGATTCACTCCCTTTCTCTTCGGTGCGTGGGCCATGCCCCACGGCTGATTCAATGCCTCGAGCACAGGTCGTCGAGGTCACCTCATTCCATCCGCTGACGACGGACATTATAGGCGATGAATCGGGAGTTCGCCGTGAGAAAACCGTTAGAATTTGAATCAAGTTTGAGGTTTGTTACTGGTTAACCACGCTGTTCTCTCCATTGTGTCGCCGGCGAGACAGAGTTATACTTGTCAATACAGGCGATTCTGGTGATTATCTACAAGTCGGTTTGTCCGCTGTTGCACTGCGGATGTTGGGCGACAGTGCAACTGTCGCCCCGACAGGTGTGCAATCACCAAAGGCGATTCTCACGCCGGATTTCGGCTGCCCAGAGACGATGTCGTGACCGAACGCGAACAGATGGAGCAGGCGATACGCGCGCTTGAAGCCCAGCGCGCCATGCTCGGCGATGCCGTGGTCGATACGGCCCTCGCGCCACTGCGCGAAAAGCTCGCCGCGCTGGAGGCGCAGGCAGAGGCGCGGGAGCGGCAGCAGCGCAAGCAGGTTACGGTGTTGTTTGCCGATGTGTCTGGCTTCACCGCGATGTCCGAGAAGGTCGATGCGGAAGAAATGAGCGCCACGATGAACGCGCTCTGGTCACGGCTCGACAAAGCCATCGTCGACCACGGCGGCATGATCGACAAGCACATCGGCGACGCGGTGATGGCCCTGTTCGGCGCGCCAACGGCCCGGGAGGACGATCCAGAGCGCGCCATCCGCGCCGCGTTGGCGATGCAGCGGGAACTGGCCGAGTTTCGAGCGCATCTTGACAGCATGCTTGTCGCGCGACCCGGCGCCGGGGTCTCGCTGCCGGAGATCGCCATGCGCATCGGGATCAACACCGGTCCGGTGCTCCTCGGCCAGGTCGGCACCACGAGCGAGTACACGGCCATGGGCGACGCGGTCAACGTCGCCAACCGCCTGGAGCACGCTGCGCCGGTGAGCGGCATCCTCATCTCACACGACACTTACCGGCACGTGCGCGGCGTATTCGACGTGCTGTCCCTGGAGCCGATCAGCGTCAAGGGTAAATCGGAGCCGATCCAGGTATACGTCGTGCGTGGGGCGAAGCCGCGCGCGTTTCGCGTCCCCACCCGGGGCGTGGAAGGTATCGAAACGCGCACCATCGGCCGCGAGGCTGAGCTTCAGTTGCTCCGGTCGGCGATGGAGACGGCGCGACACAGTCGCCGGACGCACCTGGTCAGTGTCGTCGCCGAGGCTGGGGTCGGCAAGTCGCGCCTGCTGTACGAGTTCAACAACTGGCTCGAGCTTCTGCCGGAGCGCATCCTGCTATTCAAGGGGCGCGCTTCCCAGGAGATGATCAATCTTCCTTACTCGCTCATCCGCGACGTGCTGGCCTTCCGGTTTGAGATACAGGACAGCGATCGCGCGTCGACCGCGCGCGACAAGATCGAGCGCGGCATCGCCGAGTTCCTCGGCCCGGTGGCCGTGGAGAAGGCACACTTCATCGGCCACCTGGTCGGCATTGACTTCTCGCACAGCCCGTACCTGCAGGGCATCCTGGGCGACGCGCGGCAGATCCGCGACCGCGCTTTCCACTACATAGGGCAACTGTTCGAGGCGGTGACGCGCGAGCATGCGGCAGCGATCCTCCTGGAGGACATCCACTGGGCCGACGATGGATCGCTGAATCTGATCGAATACCTGGCCCGCGAGCGGCCCGACCTTCCTCTCCTGATCATCGGCCTGGCCCGGCCCACGCTGTTCGAGCGGCAGTCGGCGTGGGACGCCGAGCTGCCATCGCACATTCGCCTCGATGTCCGTCCGCTCACCGAGCCAGACTGCCGCCGTCTGGTCGCGGAGATTCTGCGCAAGGTACCCATGGTGCCGGCTGAGTTGGACGATCTCATCGTGAGCCGGGCCGAAGGCAGCCCGTATTACGTCGAAGAGCTGATCAAGATGCTCATCGACGACGGCGTGATCGTCGCCCGCGAAGATCAGTGGCGAGTGGAGCTGGAGCGCCTGGCCGCCGTGCGCGTCCCTGCGACGCTGACCGGCGTGCTCCAATCTCGCCTTGACAGCCTGCCTCCACCGGAGCGCGAGGTCCTGCAGCAGGCGTCGGTGGTCGGGCGCGTGTTTTGGGAGGAGGTCGTCGCGCGGCTGCATCATCCGGATACGCCGCGCATTGAATTACCGGCGACGGCGAGCGAGAGATTGGCGGCACTGAGCCGGAAGGAGCTGGTTTTTCACCACGACCCATCGGCCTTCGCCGGCATGCACGAGTACATCTTCAAGCATGCCCTGCTGCATGATGTGACCTACGAGAGCGTGCTGATGCGGCTGCGCCGGGCGTATCACGCCCAGGTCGCGGCAGGCCTGATCGAGCTAAGTGGTGAACGGGTGGGTGAGTTTGCCGGTCGTATCGGCGAGCACTTCGAGCGGGCAGGCGAGTGGCTCCAGGCGGCAGAATGGTATGGTCGGGCGGGGAAGCAAGCGCGCGACACCTACGCGCCGGAAGCGGCCATCAGCTACTACCGGAAGGCGCTCGAATTCGCGAAAGAATTCCCGGCGACGGCGTCGCGCTTCGATCTGTATGCGGGCCTCGGCGAAGCGCTCGTCGATCAGGCGCGTTATGCGGAAGCGATGGACACATTCACGGCGATGCGCGAGGCGGCAGACGCCGCCGGTGACCGGTTGGCTGAGGCACGCGCCTGGTATGGATTGGCAACGGCACAGGTCAACCACGGTGATCATCATGCGGCGGTGGTGAGTGCAGAGCGTGCGGAGGCTTTGGCGCAGGCGGCGGATGCACGTCTGGAATTGGCTAAGGCGCTCGAGATCAAGGGCGGCGGCCTGTATCGCCTGGGCGATGCCGAAGCTGCCCGGGCGGCCGTCGAGCAGGCCATCGTCATCGCAACGGAGCTTGACGCCCGGCGCCCGATGGCGAGCAGCCTGAACCTGTTGGGCCTGGTGCATAACATGCTGGGGCGTTACGAGCTGGCCGAGCGTCACTTCGAGAAGGCGATTGCCATCTGCCGGGAGCTGGAGGATCGCCGGCGGGTAATGTCCCTGGTCAACAATTTGGGCGTCATTGCCGAAGCGCGCGGCGACTATGCGGCGGCTCTCGAGCGTTACCGCAATGCGCTGCAGATCGCTCGCGACATCGGGCATCGCGACGGCGAGTTTGTCTTCCTCAACAACGTCGGAGCGGCGCGCGTCGGACTCGGAGAGTACGTCTCCGCCGAAGCCGATCTGCGGCACGTGATCCAGATGGCCGGCCGCGCTGGACCGGGGATGCTGTCCAATGCGCATGGCTTTCTGGCCGAAGCCTGCCTGGGTCAAGGGAAGGTTGCGGAGGCGCTCGAGGCGGCGCGACTGGCGCTGGGGCTGGCCCTGGAGAGCGACGAGCAGGAAGGCATTGGGGCGGCGTGGCGTACGCTGGGCCAGGTCGTGGCGCAGTGGCCGGAACCGGTCGCGATCGGCGCCGGTCCGGATCCGTCACGGCGCGTCGACGCAGTGGCCTGCTTCGCCGAGAGTCTTCGCGTGTGCACCGAAACGGGCATGGAAGGCGAGCGGGCGCGCACACTGAAGGCATGGGCGACGCACGAACTGCAGCGCGGCGACCGCGCGCGCGGCGCCGAGATGTGGCAAGAAGCGCACGCCACTTTTGCGCGGCTGGGAGCCGATCGGGAAGCCGAGCGGATGAGCCGGATGCCGTGAACGGCTTACGCCGTCAGATCACGTTTCCAGGATGAGGGCATGCGCCTGCGGTCGTACTCGATATCTTTCGCGCCGAGGAATTCCGCCAGCTCCTCGATCGCTTTCGCGACAGCGCGTGAGACGGTTCGACTATTGGGTGCGTCGGGTTCGGCGTGCACCGCGTTGATCGCCAGCACGCTCCGCGTGCGATCCATCTTCGGATCGATGCGCCCCACGAAGCGGTCGCCGTGCAAGATCGGCAGGACGTAGTAGCCGTGCTTGCGCTTCGGCGGGGGCACGTAAATCTCCACGGTATAGTCGAAGCCGAATATCTGCTTGGTGCGTGCGCGGTCGCAGATCAAGTTGTCGAACGGCGAGAGCAGCGTCGTGCGCGGCTCCCAATGTTCAATCTCTAATCTCTCCAGAAGCGGCAAGTCCTCTGCGTGCATGTACCACTCTCCCTGCCACACCTGCCCGCCGTCTCGAATCTCCACTCTCTCGATTCGAGCGTCCGATTGAAGTTCGGACAGCACGCTCTTCAAGTCAGGGTAGCGGCCTCGAATGTAGTGCAACCCGATGTGCCGGGGCGTCGCCACGCCGAGCGCGCGTAGCGACTTCTGCGCGGCGCGGCGCACCACCTCGCGCTCGGCCAGCTTCTCGCGTGGCGTCCATTTTGGCAGACAGCGCTCGCTCACGTCCCACAGCTTCTGGAGACCCGATCGGCCGGCAACCATGATCTGCCCCTTCGTCCACAGGTAGTCGAGCATCTCGGTCACGTTTCGGCCTGAAGTCCAGCCGGTGGAATACCAGTCGGACCTGGCCTCGTCTTCGAAGTAGCGCGCGGGCAGGGGGCCGTTGCGATGCAGCTCGCCGAGAATGTGCCGGCGCAAGCCGGCCTTGTCTTTCAGCCACTGGCGAAGCTTCTTCGCTCTCGGCGTCTTGGGTGTGCCGGCCGCGTACCGCCGCATCAAGAGATTGTGGATGGGATAGTCCTCGGTGAGCACGATCGACGCGACGTGCGCCCAGTACTCGAACAGGCTGCGATCTTTCCAGAGCAGCGTGTCGAGGTCGTCCAGGTCATATGGGCCGAGGCGACTCCAGAGCACGAGCTGATGGCTGCGTGCGACGGCGCTGATCGGATCGAGCTGCAGGCAGCCCAGGTCGCGCACGACTTCCAGGATGCCCGGCGGATCGACGGCCGGGCGCGGGTCGGCCAATCGCTGCTTGGTGATGGCGAGACGGCGGGCAAGGGTAGGGGATAAGGTGTGCACGCTTTCCTCAAAAGACCTGCCAGGTCTCGCAGACCTGGCAGGTCTGTCAACGGTGATTATATAACTACAACGTCGGCGTGCCATCCCCCAGTTCGGCAGCCGGCCTCCTGCTGCGCGCGACGCGCGCGTGTGGACGCGACGCGATCGCCCATACACCGAGTGGCACCACGCTGCTGGCGGCGAGCAGCAGCGAGAAGGCGCGCGGATCGAGCGCGAACTGATCGAGCAGCCAGCCCGTCAGCCACACCGATGCCGACATCGCTAGCGTGAACAGGCCGAAATCGAGTGCGTCTCTGGCCGACGGGAATCCGGGTGCACTTTGCCAACCGTGGCGTCGTGGTAAAATGCATACGCCATGCGGTTGAATCAACTCATAGCGGCGCTCCCGTCGTTGGAATCGCGCCCCGATTCGGATCCGGAGATCACGCTCGTCACCGACGACTCGCGTCGAGTCGCGCCGGGTGCGCTGTTCGTCGCGTATCGCGGCGTGTCGGTAGACGGGCACCGCTTCGTCCCCGACGCCATCGCGCGCGGCGCGGTGGCCGTTGTGGGTGAGCGCGGAGACCTGACAGGTTTCCAAAACCTGTCAGGTCTTGACGTTCTCTATCTTCACGTGCGCAGCGGCCGCGAGGCGCTCGCCTATTTGCACGCGGCGTGGAACGATTTCCCTGCGCGCAGGTTGATCATGATCGGCGTCACCGGCACCGACGGCAAGACGACGACGACCAATCTGATTTACTCTATCCTGAAGGTCGCCGGCGTCAGGGCGGGCATGATCAGCACGGTCAACGCGGTGATCGGCGATGAGATGCTCGACACGGGCCTGCACGTCACCACGCCCGACGCCGACGAAGTGCAGGGCTACCTGCGCAGGATGGTCGACGCCGGGCTGACGCACTGCGTGCTCGAAGTCACCTCGCACGGACTGGAGCATCACCGCGTCGACGCCTGCGAGTTCGACGTCGCCGTCGTCACCAACATCACGCACGAGCATCTCGACATACACGGCTCAGTGGAGGGATACCTCGCCGCCAAAGCGCGGCTATTCGAATCGCTGGCGGAGGCATACGACAAGGGCGTTCCCAAGACGGCGGTGCTCAACGTCGACGATGCTTCGTATGGCTATCTGCGCCCGCGCGTTCGGGGACGTGTGCTGGCATACCGGATTGTTCGCCACGGAGACACGGAGGTCACGGAGACTCATGGAGAAAACGCCATGTCTGCGTGGCGAGATCGCGTGATTCAGGCCACCCACGTCGTTTATGAACCGGACGCGATTCGGTTCGTCGCTCAGGGCGACGACTTTAGCGTTCCGATCGAAACGTCGCTCGTCGGCGAGTACAACGTGTCGAACTGCCTGGCGGCGATCGCGGCGACGGCCAGCGCGCTCGGCGTCCCGCCCGAGGTCACCGCGCGCGGCATTGCCGGGCTGAAGAGCGTGCCTGGCCGCATGGAGCGCGTCGACGAGGGTCAGGCTTTCATCGCCGTCATTGATTTCGCGCACACGCCGAACGCATTGGACAAGGCCATCGCCGCCGCACGCACGATGACGCAGGGCCAGGTGATCGTCGCGTTCGGATCGGCTGGCCTGCGCGATCGTGAGAAGCGCCGCCTGATGGGCGAGGTGGCCGGCCGGTATGCGGACAAAGTTGTGATCACCGCCGAGGACCCGCGCACCGAGTCGCTCGATGCCATCATGGATGCCACCGCGCGCGCCGTCGCCGCGCAGGGGCGCGCCGAAGGCGTCGATTTTTGGCGCGTGCCGGATCGCGGCGAGGCGATCGCCTTTGCCTGCTCGCTCGCCCGGGCGGGCGACGTCGTGATAGCCTGCGGCAAGGGCCACGAGCAGAGCATGTGCTTCGACGACATCGAATATCCTTGGGACGATCGCGAGGCGATGCGAGCGGCGCTGCGTGGTGAGCCACTACGGACTTTGCCGACTGCTCAGCCTCGCGTGGGATGAGCGCGCCCACGCCACCTAACGTCGGTGTATTACCATATGCTCGATCTCGCCGTCGTTATCGTGTCATACACCGTGCGCGATCTGCTGCGCGACTGCTTGCGATCGGCGCTGGCGAACGAAGGCCTGGCGTTCTCGATCTGCGTGGTGGACAACGACTCGCCCGACGGCAGCGCCGATATGGTCGAGCGTGAGTTCCCCCAAATCCATCTCGTTCGCAACAGCAATAGCGGTTACGCCGCTGGCAACAACCTGGGGCTGAGATATTTCGGTTTCGGCGAAACACCCAATCCAACTTCCAACCTCCAACTTCCAACTTCCAATCTCCAATCTCCAATCTCCAATCCCCAGGTTCCGACAGCCACGTCGCCGCGTTACGCTCTTCTGCTGAACCCCGACACCCTCGTCCCGCCCGACGCCTTCGCGCGCGTCGTGGCCTACATGGACGCGCATCCCGACATCGGCGTGCTCGGCGTGAAGCTGGTTCGCGCCGACGGCTCGCTGGATCTCGCCTGCCGCCGCTCGTTTCCCACGCCGGAAGTGTCGTTTTATCGGCTCGCGGGCTTGAGCAAGCTGTTCCCGCGCAGCCCGCGCTTCGGGCGCTACAATATGACGTTCCTGGACCCGGACCAGCATGCCGAGGTGGACTCGGTCGTCGGCGCGTTCATGCTCGTGCGTGGCGAGGCCATCGCGCAGGCCGGCCTGCTCGACGAGACGTTCTGGATGTACGGCGAGGACCTCGACTGGGCGTACCGCATTAAGCAGCGCGGCTGGAAAGTGTTGTACTACCCGGAAGTGACCGTGCTGCATCTCAAGCGGTCGTCGAGCGCGGGCAGCGCGCGGGCGCGGTACGAGTTCCAGCGCGCGATGTGGGTGTTCTACTGCAAACACTATCGCGCCGCGACGCCGCGCTGGCTCGATGCGCTCGTGCGCCTGGGCCTCGGCCTGCGCGGCGGCCGGCGGCTGCTCGCCGAGATGTCCCGCGACGGAGGCAGGCAATGAGCAAGGGCAAGGTGCGCGCTTTCTTCGGGATTACTTTGGTGCTCAGCGATATACTGATGGCGGCCATGGCCTTCGTGTTTTCCTACCTCCTTCGACTGTCGCTGGCGCTGCCCAACGCGGCGGTCAGCGTCGCGCCGATCAATGAGTACCTGGGACTGATGGTGGTCTTTGTCGGGTCGATGGTCATCGTGTTCTTCTTCGCGCGCCTGTATCACCAGGGGCGGGCCATCTCGCGCGTCGACGAACTGTACACCGTTTTCGGCGCGGTGTCGATCAGCTCCATGATGTCGGTGGCGCTGTCTGTGCTGCTGTTCAAGAACAGCGCGTTCGAGCTGGACTTTCCGCGCGCGATGGTGATCTACGCCTGGCTCCTGACGATCGTCCTGGTGACGCTCGGCCGGCTGCTCCATCACCGGGTGCAGGGACAGTTGCAAGCGCGCGGCGTGGGGCGCGACCGGGTGCTGATCGTCGGCGCGAGCGAGACCGGCAACATGATCCTGCAGAAGATCAAGTGGTCGCCTCAACTGGGCTACCAGGTCGTCGGGCTGGTCACGCGCAACCCGGACTTCGCGCTGAGCGAAGTGTTCGGCACGACGGTCGTGGGCGCCGTCGACGATCTGCCGCGTCTGATTCAGGAGCATCAGGTGGACGAAGTGATCATCGCGCTGCCGGAGGCCACGCATACGGAGGTCCTCGACCTGGTCGCCAAGTGCGACCACGGAAGGATCAACGTCAAAGTGTTCCCCGACGTCTTTCAGATCATTGCCAGCCAGGTGTCGATCGATGACCTGGGCGGGCTGCCCTTGCTGTCGATGCGCGACGTGCGGCTGCGCGGCTGGCACGTCACGCTCAAGCGCGGATTCGATTTCGTCGTTTCGGCGATCGTGCTCGTGCTCCTGTCTCCGCTGCTGCTGTTCGTGGCGCTGCTCGTCAAGCTGGAGTCGCCCGGGTCGGTCTTCTACGCGCAGGAGCGCATGGGACTTGACGCCAGGCCGTTCATGATGCTGAAGTTTCGCTCGATGCGCCGCGACGCGGAGGCGAACGGCCCGGGCTGGACAACCCCGGACGATCCGCGCCGCACCCGCCTCGGCGCGATCCTGCGCCGCCTCAACGTCGACGAGCTGCCTCAATTGATCAACGTGGTGGTCGGCGAGATGAGCCTAGTCGGCCCGCGCCCCGAGCGGCCGGTGTACGTCGAGCAGTTCAAGAAGACGATCCCGCGCTACATGGAGCGGCACAAAGAAAAGGCCGGCATCACCGGCTGGGCGCAGGTCAACGGGCTGCGCGGCGACACGTCGGTCGCCGAGCGCACCAAGTACGACCTGTGGTACATCGAGAACTGGTCGTTCCTGCTGGATCTCAAGATATTGATTCGCACCTTCTTCAGGGTGATCAACGACCGAAACGCATACTGACCGCGCCCGTTCCTTATCCCGCTTCCTGAGAATCAACCACGGAGATCACGAAGATCACGAAGGTTCCCGGTTTGACAAGGCGGGGCGATCTTCGTATACTGCGCCCAACCGGGCAATATTCGGTGATCAGGAGACTCTATCATGCAGGATGCTCCGATCCTCAAGCTTACGATGCGGCAAGGCCCACGTCCCGATCAGACCTTCGAGCTGCACAAGGATGTCTACACGCTGGGCCGCGAGGCCGGCAACGACATCATCATCAACGATCCGCAGATCTCGCGCCATCACGCGCGCCTGACCCTTCAGGGCGGCTCGTACGTTTTGGAAGACCTGGGCAGCACCAACGGCTCGTTCGTCAACGGCCGCCGCATCACGGGGCCCACGGCCTTGTCGCCGGGCGACATGGTCGGATTCGGCGACACCGTGGTTTTGTCCGTGTCCGGCGCGATGGATGCGGCCGCCACGCAGGTGGGCCGCCCGCCGCAAACCGCCCCGTCCATGCAGGCTGCGCGCCCTTCCGCTCCAACCCCGTCGCAGCCTCCACCTGCCACTCAGGCCGGGGTGCCGCAAAATACACAGCGGATGTTGGTGATCGGCTGCGCGGCATTAACGCTTGTCGTCATCATCTGCATGATGGCGCTGGTCGCCTGGTCTTTCCTCGACTGCCCGTCGTTCGAGGCCTTCTGGGAGAGTCTGCCCATCCTGGGCAGTATCCAGGTCAGTTGTTAGACAAATAAGAACCCCGGTCTCTCCAAGAGACCGGGGTTCTTATTCTGCGCTCCGCCAGTACACGGTTTCTCCGCGCCGAAAGCTTTCCACGCGCCTTTGCTCCTCCAGCCACTCCAGGTGGCCGATCACCTCCGACAGCGCAAGGAAAGAATCGATGGGGCCGAGCCTCCCGAACATCGGCCCGCTGACTTCGTACGCCGTCATCTCCCCATTCTCGAGCAGGCTGACGATGCGCTGCGCACGCCGGCTGTGGAACATCAACCGCTGCCGGACGAGCTTGTCCACGTCGGTGATCGGCTCGCCGTGGCCGGTCCACGCGATCGATGGATGCATGTCGGCGGCGCGCTGCATCTCGCGAACGTACTCGACCAGCCGGTGCGGCTTGGGCGCGCCGGGGTGCGGCGGCGGCTCGACGACCGGGTTGCTGCTGATGTCGCGCAGCAAGTGATCGCTGGAGAGCATGAGGCGCGATTCCGGCTCGAAGAAGCACAACATGCCGCCCGCGTGGCCGGGCATGTGCAACACGCGCCACGTCTTCCCGGCGAAGTCCACGCGGTCACCTTCGCCCAGCTCGCGATGGATGCGCACGGCTTCGGTGAAGCGGCCGACGCCTCTCCGGGCGACGGCCATGCGTTCCTGCTCGTCCGGCGGGACGCCGGATTCTCGCATGAGCTGGCTGTAAAACGCTAGCCAGCGGGCGCGCTCGGTCTCGTAATCTTCCAGCCACATGCGGTTGTAAGGATGCGTCCAGACTTCACTCCCGTCGCCGTCTCGGGCGATCTCCGCCGCCAGCCCGCAATGGTCGGAGTGCGCGTGCGTGACGAGGATACGCCGGATGTCGCCGCGCTTGAGGCCGAGCGTATGCAGCGCCTCGCCGAGCGCCTGGCGCGCCGCGTCGTCGCGCGGGCCGGTGTCGATCAGCGTGATCGGCTCGTCTGTGGCGAGGTACACGTTGACCGGTCCCACGGGAAACGGCGTCGGCAGTGTGATCTGATAGAGATGATCGAGGATGGGTCGAGGCATGGGGGTCAGAGAGATTAGAGATTGGAGATTGGCCACCCATCTCTAATCTCCAATCTCCAATCCCATTGGGTAAAGGCACTCATCAAGCGACCCTCTATTCCACCTTCGGCTTGCCTTTCACCACGATCGTCCATTCGCCGCGCTGGACGGTCTCGCCGCGCTGGTTCTTGACGACGACGTTGAACGTGACGAAGCCGCCGCTTGTGCCCATCGCCCGCGTCTTCGTGACCTCGGCCGTCATGTGGACGGTATCGCCGATCTTGATCGGCGCGCGGAACTTCCAGTCGAGCGAGGTGAAGGCCTCGACCGTGCGATCGAGGAAGCCGAGCTGCATCGCCAGTCCTGACGCGATCGACAGCCCAAGCAGCCCGTGCGCCACGCGCTCGCCGAAGATCGACTGTTTGGCGTACCCGGCGTCGACGTGCATGGGGTTCCAGTCGCCGGACAGGCCGGCGAACTGCATGATGTCGGCTTCGCTGATGGTGCGTCCGGCGCTCGTGACTTTCAGGCCGGTCGTCAGGTCTTCGAAGTACAAGCCGCGCGGTTGGTAGTCGCTCATGGGTTGGCTCCGATGAAAGGAATTGGGGATTAGAGATTGGAGATTGGCCCGCTGCGATTGTAGCGGGGATTGGGGTGATGGTCAAATGCGACGTGCGACGCACTTCCAAAGTGCGTGGCACGTTGAGTCCGAGTATAATTGGCGCATTGTTGCGCCGAGGCAACCATCATGAAGGGTCGGGAAACAACCCTTGACGACGAAAGGACGAGCCATGGACTGGTTACCGTTCGCGGTCGGCGCGGCGGTCGCGCTGGCGACGGCCGATTTCTCGGTGAAGCTGGCCGCAGGTCAGATCGGCAGTCAAATCGGCGCGCTCATCTACAGCCTGACGACGCTGGTGATTGCGAGCGGCTGGGTGCTGATTTCCCGCGCTAACGGCGCGGCGCTCAAGTTCACGCCGGAAGGGTTGCTCCCCGCACTCGTGACCGGCGTCGCGTTCGCGTTCGTTACGATTTTTCTATACCTGACGTTTGCAACCGGAGTCAACATTTCCCTGGCGATCCCGACTATCCGCATCGCCGGCATCCTGCTGGCCAGTGCGCTGGGAGTGCTCTTACTGCGCGAGCCGCTGACGTGGCGCTACGTCGCCGGCGTCGCGCTCGCGCTGGCCGGGATTTACCTGATCGCGACGCGCTGACGACACCGACGTGCGACGCACTTCCAACCCTCTCCGCTGGCTACGAGGGCGAGAGTGCGTCGCACGTAGTACACGAGGAGCTTGCCATGAGCACCGTGCTTACTCCCGCCGAAGAACGTGGCTTGAGCGGCCTCAGCCTGGACAGCCAGGTTCGCAAGGTCTTCTACTCGATTCCGCCGGAGACAATCAGAGCGATGGGCGAGCGCATGGTCGAGGAGGCGTTCCGGCGCAGTCTGATTTACGAGCGCGACGGGAAGCCCGAGGCGATCCGCGTCTTACTACGGCCGATCGGCATCATGCCCGATCAACTGGCGTACCTGCACTACGTCTCCCTGACGATCGTCAACGCGCTGAAACGTCTGCCCGATCTGTACATTCAGGACTTCGCCGTGCGCCAGGTCGTGCCGCTGACGCCGTCGGAAGAGAAGTGGGTGTGGGATTGTTACGGACCGAGCCATCGCGACAACAGCCCGGTGTTCGGCCGCCTCGACGCGGTCGTCGACTTCACCAGCCCGATGTGGAAAGAATCGCTGCGTTTCGTCGAGCCGAACCTGTGCGGCGTCGGCGGGCTGCATCTGATCCCGACCTGCGAGCAGATGCTCGCCGACGTCGTCTTGCCCGTGATTCAGGAGTACGCGCCGCAGATTCAGTTGGAAATCGGCCAGGACCTGCGCGAGTTGTTCATCGAGGAGGTGTTGGATCATCTGGATACGATTGGGCGGTCCGGGCGCAACATCTGCTTCGTCGAGCCGAAGTACGCCGGGGACGGCCCAAACGAGCAGGCGGCGCTCGCCGAATACTATCACGAGCGGCACGGGCTGACCGTGCTGCACGCCGATCCGTCCGAGCTGTATATGAAGAAAGGCGACGTGTGGTACGAGGACAGCCCGGTCGACGTCGCCTACCGTGACTACGAGGTGCGCGACATCGTCGACCTTGAAAGCGAAGGGACCGACGTGCGCCCCATGCGCACGTTGTTCAAAGAGAACCGCATGGTCTCCTCCCTGGCGGGTGATTTCGATCACAAGAGCTGCTGGGAAGTTCTGAGCGATCCGCAGTTCACCAATAAATATTTCAACGCCGAGGAGCGCCTGGTCTTCCGCCGCCACATTTTGTGGACGCGTGTCCTGTCGGATCGGCGCACGGCCTTGCCCGACGGCGAGGTGGTGAGCCTGCTCGAGCACACGCGCAAGTACCAGGACGAGCTGGTCGTCAAGCCCAACCGGTCGTATGGCGGCGACCGCGTGCTGATCGGGCCGTCGGTCAGCCAGTCGGAGTGGGAAGCGGCCATCGAAGAGGCGGTGACTGGCGACGAACCGTGGGTCGTGCAGCGCCTGGCGCCGATCGCCGTGAATGAGTTTCCGGTCATCGCCGAGGATGGGGCGGTGCAGATGGAGCCGTTCTACACGGTGCTGGGCTTCGCGCCGACCCGCTACGGCCTGGCCGTGCTGGGGCGCGCGTCGCAAAAGCAGGTCGTCAACGTCGCGCAGCGGGGCGGCATGTGCGGCGTGCTGATCGGCAAGCCTTCAGGACGCCTGATCGGGCCGGGCGCGCCCGTGAGGATGAGTTAGCCATGGCCAAGACTTCGGAAGTCTTGAAGAGACTTCCGAAGTCTGATGAAATGTCGAAGAGCGTGTTCCATGTCAAGAGTTCCGTTCAATGGTCGCCGGCCGGGCATGTTGGGCCGCGCCGAAATTGAGGACAGGCTGAAGTATGCCGTCTATCTCTCGGAGGCCGATGAAACCGAAGCGGTGATTGAAGCTTCGGATTTGTCGTTGACGCGGTTCGCTCGCAACGCGATTCATCAGAACGTGGCGGAGACGGATGCCCTGCTCGAAGTGCGCGCCGCCTTCCAGCGGCGCGTGGGCGCGGCGTCGACGAACGACCTGTCCCGAATGGGGATTTATCGGGCAGTCAAGCGCGCCTGCGCCCTGGCGCGTCACGCGCCGGAAAACCCCAACTGGCCCGGCCTTCCAGAGCCGCAGCCTCTGCCCGAGGTGCAGGCGTTCGACGAGGCCGTGGCGGGTATAACACCCGAAGGGCGGGCGGGCGCCGTGGCGGACATTTGCGGCGACGCGCGCGCGCTCAACGTGGCGGCTTCCGGCGCGTTCAGCACCGGCTGGTCGGAGTACGCCGTGATGAACTCGAAGGGCCTGTTCGCTTATGCCCCGAGCACTCAAGTCGATCTGACGTTCCTCGTCGAGCGCCCGCAGGAATCGGCGTCGGCGTACGCCAACGCGACCGGCTGGAGATTGTCGCAGATCGACTTCCAGGCGGTCAAGCGTCAGGCGATCGAGCATGCGCTGGCCGATCGGCAGCCGCGCCCTGTGCCGCCCGGCGAATATCCCGTCGTCCTCGAGCCGTATGCCGTCGCGAATCTGCTCGACGCGCTGTCCGAGGCGGGCATGGGTGCGCTCGCCGTCCAGGAAGAGCGCAGTTGGATGAATGGGCGGATCGGTCGCCGCTGTCTCTCGCCGAAGGTGTCTATCGTCGACGACGCGTTCGACCTCAACGGGATTCCTCAGGCGTTCGACGTCGAGGGCATGCCCAAGCGCCGCGTGCCGATCGTCGTCGACGGAGTGCCGACTTCGCCGGTGTACGATCGCCTGACGGCGGCGCGCGAACGGGAACGGGCGTCGACCGGCCACGCCCAGCCTTTCGACGACGACTGGGACGGCCCATTGCCCGAGAATCTTCACCTGGCGCCCGGCGACGTGACCGTGCAGGAGATGATCCGCGCGATCCACCGCGGCCTGTACATCACGCGTTTCTGGTACGTCAACCTGACCACGACGCACGAGTGCGGCGTGACCGGCACGACGCGCGACGGCGTGTGGTGGATCGAGCGCGGCGAGCTGGCATATCCCGTGACGGACATGCGTTTCGATCAGGAGCTGGTCCCCGCGCTCGAGCACGTGCGCGGCGTGGGGAACGATGTGCGCACGCTGTCCGGCTGGGCCGGCGGCGTGCTTCGCGTGCCCGCGCTGGCGCTGGAGAGTTTCCGGTTCATCGACGTGGGTGACGATCGATACACAGCGCGCAAATATGACGAGGCGGGCGATGATTAACCGATCATGCGCCCGCGGCATCGGGTGGATTTGGAAGCAGGATATTGGCGGTGTAGAATAGAATGAGTCGAGCAGATTCTGCGCTTGCGGCGGGAGCTGGTGGATTCTTGAGGGCTGAGCGCTAGGGAGAGGATGTGATGTCGAGCGAATCCGACGAGGTGCTTGCCTGGGTTCGGGACTATCTCGAACGCGATGAAGACATCGTGGTGCCGGTCAAGAAGATGTGGAACGAGTGGCACGCCGGGCATCCGGCGCCGCCGCTGGAGGCCTTCACGGCCATCGTGCGGGCCGACGACCGCATCGAAGAGATGGGCGAGGTCGATCACACCGAAGATATGGACTGGATGAGTCCGGAAGAGCTGGACGAGTACGTGCGGGACATGGAAGCGGACGGCTATTATTCCGGCCCACGCGTGAAGCTCAAATCGCGCGAGCTGACGCTGGAGCACATCGCCCGCATGATCAAGCGGCACAACGACCGGATGGAAGAGGCGCTGCGTCAGGCCCACGCGGCGCTGCCCGACGACGTGAGCGAGGAGGAAGAAGGCCAGCTCATCGACGTGATGGCTTTGGCGGAAGACCTCCGCCGCCGTTTGCGTGAAGCCGGCCTGGAGGCTGACGACGAGCGGGGCGCTGCTCCCTGACGGTGCGCTCCGGAGGTCACGCGGCTCGAATGTCTTGAATGTAAGGCTCCCAGGCGCTGACGTCGTGCTCTCTCTTCAGGCGCATGTAGTACGTGCTGGTGATCGCCCCTTGTTGCTCCGGGTTGAAGCTGAGCAGCGTTCCGTTCTTTTCGCGCATGGCGCGCAGTCCCGCTTCGCCGCCGAATTCATAAGGCCGCGACGTCAGTTGAGCCAGTAAGGCCCGGATCAAGTACAGCCAACCGATCGTCTGAAACTGCCAGGCGTGCGTCAGCTCGTGAATCAGCCAGCCCATGCCGAAGGGATCGTCGGGGGACGTGGGCCGTTCGGGCATCGGCAGGGGAAAGTAACAGTTGTTGCCCAGGGTCATGGCGTTGTGTTCGCCTTTGGCGGGAGGTGGCAGGCCGCGCAGACGCTTGCCCAGGTGGTGAATCGTGTCGGGCCATTCGGCGCACTCGTGCACGCGCACGCGATCGGTGTTCAGGCGGTCGGCGAAAACGAGCTTCGCTTCCTCGATTTCCCAATCATACAGCCGCCGGGCACGTTTTGGGCGGTCCGTCTCAGGCATCGGTGTTCTCCCTTCTCACCATCAGTTGAGATAATCCTCGACGGCTTCCTCAACGGTCAGCTCGCCCTCCAGCACGCGAGCCTCGTAGCGGCGCGTCCAGTCGTAGATCAACGAGCGCGCCGTGCGCAGCTCGACGTGCACCAGTCGCGCGAACGACGCCGCTTCGTCCAGAAAGCCTGTATCGTAGAAATCGCGCTCGGCCTGCGCCCGGTCGTAGTCGAGGCGGACGATGCCGGCCTGCCATCGATCGTGTGACCAGACGATCTGCGCATAGCCGGCGCGCGTGTCGCCGTCGAAGGGCAGTCCCACCGCGCCGACGTTGACGACGAGCACGCCGTCGAGCGAGCGCACGAATGGGATATGTGTGTGCCCGATACAAAATAACGCCGGAGCCGGGCTCCCGATCAGCATGCCCAGCTCGCTATCCGTCGTGCGCGGGAAAATTCCTACGCGCGTGCCTGCCATCGACGCGTGCGTCACGCGAACGTCGCTCCCGTCCGGGCCGGGAAGGCTGAGCTGGAAAGGCATCGCCTCCAGCGCCGACACATCTTCACCGAGTTTCCGGTACGTCCAGTACGAGCCGATGTGAATATCGAACTGAGGGCCGCTGCGCGGCGCGTCGGGGTGGGCCTGGTGGATGACGTATTCCTCGTGGTTGCCGATCACGACCTGCCAGTCTCGCTCGCGCTGCCTGTCTTGGACGAAGCGAAGGCACTCGGCCGGGCGCGGCCCGCGATTGACGACGTCGCCGGCGACGATCACGCGATGCGGCTGCCAGGCGTCGATGTGCGCGGACACGGCGAGCAGCGCAGGCAGATTAGCGTGAATGTCGGCGAGGACGGCGAGTTTCATAGTGTTGGGTAATTAGTAATCAGTAATCAGTGAGCAGTGACCTCTGACCACTGGCAACCGGCCACTATTATAACGCACCCTTGAGGCTTGCCCGCCGCTTTCTCTGCGCTACAATGTGCAACAATCCGAAGCGCATGGGCGTCTGATAAGCATGGTTCGCCGTTCTTCACTCGTCATTGGTCGTTGGAAGCTTATTCTACTGGTCTGCGCCGCACTCTCGCTCGTGTGCGCGGGTGGCCTCTATGCCTGGCTGTTCGTCGATCTGCCGTCGCTCGATACTCTGTACGAGCGAGCTGCCGCGCCATCGACGAAGATTCTCGACCGGCGCGGGCGGCTGCTGGTCGAGATCATCGATCCGCATCGCGGCAAGCACACGCCGGTGCCGCTCGACGCGATCCCGCTCGATTGCCGCCAGGCGACGATTGCGACCGAGGATGCCAACTTTTACACTAACCCGGGCGTCGACCTGGCCGGCATCCTGCGCGCGATGTGGATCAATTTGCAGGGGGGCGAGACGCTGTCGGGCGGCAGCACGATCACGCAGCAGCTCGCGCGCAACCTGCTCCTCTCGCCAGAAGAGCGCGCTCAGCGCACGCTAACGCGCAAACTTCGCGAATCGATTCTCGCCTGGCGCATGGCGCAGCGGTTCAGCAAGGACGAGATCCTCGCGCTGTATCTCAACGAGGTGTATTATGGCAATCTGGCCTACGGCATCGAAGCGGCGGCGCAGGCATACTTTGGGGCGCCGGTCGGCCAGCTCGATCTGGCGCAGTGCGCGCTGCTCGCCGGACTGCCGCAGTCGCCCGCGAATTACGATCCGCTCGTCAATCTTCCTGCCGCGAAGGAGCGGCAGTCGGTGGTGCTCGACCTGATGGTGAAAGCGGGCACCGTCGATGCCGAGCAGGCCGGGCTGGCGAAGGCGGAGAACCTGCGCTTCGCCGCGACGCCGTTTCCGATCGAAGCGCCGCACTTCGTCGCCTACGTGACCGCGTGGCTCGAAGACCGCTTCGGCCTCGAGGCGATTCACACGCAGGGGTTGATCGTCACGACGACGCTCGACCTCGACTGGCAGCGCGCCGCCGAAGCGATCGCGCGGCGGCGCTTGAAGGAGCTGCAGGATGGCACGGCACTGAGCATCCCCGAAGGCCAGCGGGGCAGCGCTTTGCGCGTCAATAATGCCGCGCTCGTCGCGCTCGATCCGCATACGGGCGAGATCCTGACGATGCTCGGCAGCCCGGACTATTTCGAGGCACAGATCGACGGCGCGGTCAATGCGGCGATCGCGCTCCGGCAGCCCGGATCGTCGATCAAGCCCATTACCTACGCGGCGGCTTTCGATCCGGCTGCGCCCGATCCGATGACGGCGGCCACCCTGATCCTCGACGTGCGATCGTCCTTCCCCACGCGCGAAGGCGATCCGTACGTCCCGCGCAATTACGATTTGCGATTCCACGGGCCTGTTTCGGCGCGCGAGGCGCTGGCGTCGAGCTACAACATCCCGGCGGTGAAAGTGCTCCAGCGCATCGGCCTGGATCGGATGATCGCGCTCGCGCGCAATTTGAGCATTGGCACGTTCGGCGATTCGAGCCGCTACGGGCTGTCGCTCACGCTCGGCGGCGGTGAAGTCCGCCTGATCGACATGGCCGCCGCGTACGGCGCATTCGCTAACGGCGGGCGGCGCGTGATTCCGGCATCCGTGCTGCACGTGACGGCTGCAACGGGCGATGTCCTTTACAAGGTGCAGCCGCAGCTCGGCGAGCAGGTACTCGACCCGCGCGTGGCATACCTCGTCAGCGACATCCTGAGCGACAACAATGCGCGCGCGCCCGCGTTCGGCGAGTTCAGCGTGCTGCGCTTGACGCGTCCCGCCGCCGTCAAGACTGGCACGACGACCGATTGGCGCGACAACTGGACGGTGGGCTATACGCCCGACCTGGTCGTCGGCGTGTGGGTTGGCAACGCCGACAACCAGCCGATGGAGCGCGTGAGCGGCGTCGCGGGCGCCGGCCCGATCTGGCACGACTTCATAGAGACGGCGCTCAAGAATGCGCCGGCGAGCGATTTCGAGCGACCCGAGGGACTGGTCGATCTCGACGTGTGCGCGACCTCCGGCCTGCTGCCGACGCCATATTGCCCCTTCACGAAGCGCGAAGTGTTCATCGCCGGAACCGAGCCGGCGCAGCCCGACAACCTGTATCGGCCGTTTGAAATCGACGTGGCGACGGGCCAGCTTGCCACGCCAGATACGCCGCCCGAGCGCGTCGCGACGCGCGTGTATCTCGTCCTTCCCGCCGAGGCGCAGGAGTGGGCACGTGAGAACGGGATCCCGCAGTTCCTTCAGTTCCCTCAGTTCCAAGCTGGTAAGGGAACTCAAGGAACTGAAGGAACTGAGATGGTTCGTATCACGCGGCCCGACGACGGAACAATCTATAGAATCACGCCTCAGACGCCGATCGGCTCGCAGCGCATCCCGGTGCAGGCTATCGCCGCCGACGGCGTGCAAATTGCGCAGTTGACGCTGTTTGTGGATGGAGAGCCGATCGGGACGTTCAATCACACGCCGGCGAGGACGTGGTGGACGTTGTCGCCCGGCAGGCACGTGTTCACGGTCGAGGCGATCGACGGGCAGGGGAACGTGCTGGCCGGCGCGCCGGTGACGATTATAGTGACGCAATGATCTGAGCGCTTACCCGACCACGATGATGCGGCCGTTTGACGAGATTTCACATCGCGTTTACAGCCTGTTTACAACAATGCTTCAGACAGATGGAACGTCTCGTGTATAATCTTCCTCATGAGGCTCAAAGGCATCCTCTTCGACCTCGGCAGCACGCTGCTCGAATTCCGCGGCGAGTGGAACGAGGTGATGGCGCGCGGCGCACAGGAGCAGGTCGATTTCTTTCTGGCGCGCGGGCTGCAGCTCGATCGGGAGGCCTTCCTCAAGCGGCATCGCGAGCTGATCATGATGTTCATCGAGAAGGGCCAGCAGGACTGGATCGAATACAGCTCCGACAAGGCGCTGACGATGGCGTTAGCCGAGTTCGGCTATCCCGATCTCCCGCAATCGCTGATCGACGAATCTCTCAAAATGCTCTACGCCTACGGCGAGACGCTGTGGCGGCCCTTTCCCGACACGTACGCCACGCTCGACGCGCTGCGCGACAGAGGCTACAAGATGGCGATCATTTCCAATGCGCGCGACGCAAGCAATGTCCATCGGCTCATCGACACTCACCATCTACGCCCATGGTTCGACCCGATCCTCGTTTCTTCCGAGTTTGGCGTGCGCAAGCCGAATCCGCGCATCTTCCACGCAGTCCTGGACGAATGGGGCATAAGGCCCGGCGAGGCCGTGATGGTCGGCGACATGCTCGGCGCGGACGTGCTCGGCGCGAAGAACGCCGGCATGCGCAGCGTGTGGGCGACGATGCAAGCTGCGCGCAGTGCGAATGAAACACACCTCGACATGATCGTGCCGGACGCAACAATCGCTTCCCTATCGGAACTGCTGCCGCTGCTAGAAAGTTGGGAGGCCGGCCGGTTGGTTCCCTGACTGGAGTTTGGTACCTCGCTGGAGTTGATCCTTTAGGCGGACATACGTGGCGCTCAAGACCGGCTAAAGCCTCGACTCCGGTCCTGGTCTGGCACTCGCCAAACGTAATCACGCAATCACGCATCACTCTCCCATGTCTCTCCGCTCCCGCCTGCTTCTCTCCTACGTTCTCGTCGTCCTTGCGTTCCTCACGGTGATCGTTTTAGGGGCGACGATCCTATTGCGAGACAACCCGGTTCAGACGCAAGTCCTCACGCGAGAGCTGGCTGGCGCGGCCCGGCTCGTCGCGCGCTCCAGCCGGTTGGCTGTCCAAGCCGGCGCGTCGCCCGAGCAGATCATCCGGCGGCTGAGCAACGCCGCGCCTGGCGACATTCGCCTGATGTTTGTCGACGGCGCATCGGGAACCGTCCTAGCCGATTCTGGGGGCGCGCTCTCGGGCGTAAACCTGTACGAGCTGAGCGGCGGGCGGCCGGCCGGCCTGACGCTGGAGGGCGAGTTCGAGTCGGGCGGAAAGCGCTGGCTGTACGCCGCCCAGCCGGTCGAGATCGGGCGGCGCAGCGGGACGCTCGTCGTCGCCGCCGCGCCCGCGCCTTCGACTAAATTATGC
>DASSFZ010000255.1:0-31929 GCA_035693785.1 Anaerolineae bacterium
CACACCATATTACAGTACGGGGGGGAAGTCAATATGTAAAACTGACGCAATTTCGTCGATTAGCATAAGATGATCGGCGACCGGGATGTCGATACGTGTCGCCAAGGTCGAACCAGCTCCCTTCGGCCCCAAGTCGGTGATCACGCCGAACAGATGACTGAAGGTCTTCTCCATACTGCGACCTTCAGTCAAACAATAGCACGCTCGAAGACTGGCTCCAACCAGAGAAACCTCCTAACAATGCGTAAACCATGCATGCTGCCCCCCGCAATTGAGTGGCGGGCGTTTTTACTTTATACCTCACCTTCCCCTTCCCGTCCGCTGCGCGGACACTCTCCCCTTCCCTCTCCTGCAAACCGAAGGGGCAAGGGGGTGGGTGCGGTCTGTGTTTCAGGTGACCACAGTACCTGTCAAAAGCGATTTCGATTGTGCTATAATTACCCGTCAAAGGATGCTGAATGCTCAAGAATCTGTTCACGAAGGTGGTGGGCGATCCGAACGATAGGGAGCTTGCCCGCCTTCATCCGCTTGTCGACCAGATCAACGCGCTCGAACCTGAATTGGAACGGCTCTCCGACGGCGACCTGCGCGCCATCACGGACGAATTTCGCGCGCGCGTCGCCGAAGCGACCGGCGAACTCCAGGCGCAACTGGACACAGCGCGGGCCGAAGCTCAGGCCGAGGAAGACCTCGACGCGCGCCGCCGGCTCGATCTGAACGTCAAGAAACTCGACGACGAATTGTTCAAAATCGAGCAAGGGCTGCTCGATGGGTTCCTGCCGCGCGCGTTCGCTGCTGTCCGCGAGGCGGCCAAGCGCACGATCACTCAGCGCCACTTTGACGTGCAGTTGATCGGCGGCATCGTCCTTAACCAGAACAGGATCGCCGAAATGAAGACCGGCGAGGGCAAGACGCTGGTCGCCACGCTGCCGCTGTACCTCAACGCGCTGGCGGGCCACGGCGCGCACCTGGTGACGCCCAACGACTACCTGTCCAAGCTCGGCGCGCAGTGGATGGGGCCGATTTATCACGCGCTCGGCCTGACCGTCGGCGTGATCCAGCACGAAAGCGCTTTCCGCTTCGATCCGGATTTCAAGACCGAGGACGACCGCTACGACAAGCTGCGCCCCGTTCCACGGCGCGAAGCGTACACTGCCGACGTCACCTACGGCACCAACAACGAGTTTGGCTTCGACTACCTGCGCGATAACATGGTGTGGAGCCTGAGCCAGACGGTTCAGCGGCCGCTGTATTACGCGATCGTCGACGAGGTGGACAACATCCTCGTCGACGAGGCGCGCACGCCCCTGATCATCAGCGGCCCGGCGGAAGAGTCCAGCGACAACTACCGCAAGTTCGCCGAGCTGGTGCGCCGCCTGCGGCCCAGCACGAACGGCGACAACAAAGACGAAGAGCCGGACGGTGATTACGTCGTCGAGGAGAAGACGCGCAATGCCACGTTGGCCGAGTCGGGCGTCGAGAAGGTGGAGCGCGCGCTCAGCCTCGACAACCTGTACTCGCCGGAGAACTCCGCGCTGCTGCCGTACCTCGACAACGCGCTGCGCGCCCACGCCGTGTACAAGCGCGACAAGGATTACATCGTCAAAGACGGCGAAGTGATCATCGTGGACGAGTTCACCGGCCGCCTGATGTACGGCCGCCGCTACAGCGAGGGCCTGCACCAGGCGATCGAGGCCAAGGAGAACGTCACCGTCCAGCGCGAGAGCCTGACTTACGCGACGATCACCTTCCAGAACTACTTCCGCATGTACCGCAAGCTGGCAGGCATGACCGGCACGGCCAAGACCGAAGAGGAAGAGTTCCAAAAGATCTACAACCTCGACGTCGTCGTCATCCCGACTCACCGGCCGATGATCCGCGACGACTACGCGGACGTGATCTACAAGACCGAGGCGGCCAAGTTCAAAGCCGTCGTCGACGAAATCGACGAATTGCACGAGATGGGGCGGCCGGTGCTCGTCGGCACGGTCGCGATCGAAACGTCGGAGCGGCTGTCGGGCACGCTCAGACGCCGGGGCATCCCGCACAACGTGCTGAACGCGAAGGAGCACGAGAAGGAAGCGGGCGTCATCGCCCAGGCGGGTCGCGCCGGCACAGTGACCGTCGCCACCAACATGGCCGGCCGCGGCGTGGACATCCTGCTCGGGGGCAATCCCGAGGGCCTGGCCCGCGAGACGCTGCGCCGGCAGGGCAAGGACCTCACCCAGATCACGAAAGAGGAACGGCGAGCTGCGCTCGAAGAGGCAGAGCGCAAGTGCGCCGAAGAGAAGAAGAAGGTGATCGAGCTGGGCGGCCTGCACATCCTCGGCACCGAGCGGCACGAGGCGCGCCGCATCGACAACCAGCTGCGTGGGCGCGCCGGCCGCCAGGGCGATCCCGGCTCCAGTCGCTTTTACATCTCGCTGGAAGACGACCTGATGCGGCGCTTCGGCGGCGATCGCATCAAGGGCATCATGGACTGGGCGAAGATGGAAGAGGATGTGCCGCTGGAGCACGGCCTGTTGAGCAAGACCATCGAGCAGGCGCAGACGCGCGTGGAGGGCTACAACTTCGACGTGCGCAAGCACGTGCTGGAGTACGACGACGTCATTAACAAGCAGCGCGAGGTGATCTACGCGCAGCGCCGCAAGATCCTGACCGAGAAGAACCTCCGTCCGATCATCTTCGATATGATCGCCGACGAGATCGGCGCGATGACACGGCAGCACACGCAGGCCAAATACGCCGACGAGTGGGACCTGGGCGGGCTGATGTCGGCCGCGCGCGGCCTGATCCCGCTGCCGGCCACGCTCACGATCCAGGACTGGAAGGGCCTCGGCGCGGACGAGATCGAGGATCAGTTGCTCGAATATGCCGAGAAAGCGTACGACGAAAAGGCGCGCCAGCTCGGCGAGATCATGCCGGAAGCCGAGCGGATCACTCTGCTGCGCGCCGTCGATCTGCACTGGGTGCGCCACCTGACGGATCTCGACATCCTCCGCGAAGGCATCGGCCTGCGCGCCTACGGCCAGCAGAACCCGCTGATCGCATACAAGAAGGAAGCCTTCGAAACCTTCGACGAGATGAATGAGTCGATTCGCAGCCAGGTGGCGCGCGACATTTTCCGCGTGCAGGCATCTTCGCCTTCAGCTCGGCCAGATCAGGCCGCGGCGCCGGCTGCGCGAGCCACGCGCGCCAACCTCACAGGCGGCGCGAAAGGCCAGAGACCCGTGCGCAAGGTTGCCGTGGAGACGGTCGGGCGCAACGCGCCGTGTCCCTGCGGAAGCGGTAAGAAATACAAGCACTGCCACGGCCGGCCCGGCGCCGAGCCGCTGCCGGCAGGCGTCGGCGCGAAAGCGCGTCCGGGCGCGGTTCAAGGCAGGCCGGCGAAGTAACCGGACCTATTCCCAGAGGCGGCCGCGTTCAGGAGGCTCGGCCACGTGTGTTTGCGGTGCGCGGGCGGCGCGATTCGAAACGTTGGACAATCCGCCGGTAGCGCCCGGCAGTTCCTTACTGGAGTTTGGCAAGTGCCACATCTTGGGTCGGAATCGAGGATTCAGCCGGTGTTGACTGCCAGATATGTCCGGCTAAAGCCTTGACTCCGGCGAGCTGCTTGCGCCCCGCCCAGCGGGGTTGCCCAAGTCCAGTTCTTTACGGAGAGTAGCGTTGAGGAGGTCATCGATGACGAATGCGGGAGGTGATCTGGCTGCCCGGCTGATGGGCGACATGGATCCCGAGCTGCTGGATTTCTTGAAAACCAAAGTGAACTCCTTTGTCAAATGGGATCTCGTGCGCTTCTTTTATGAGAACCCCAATTCGACAGACACGGCGGACAATGTGGCGCGCTACGTCGGGCGTGACGTGAGCGCCATCGAGGTCGAACTGGGCGAGCTGGTGGGTACCGGCGTGCTGGAGCGCACGCGGATCAGCGATCTGTGGGTGTACTCGCTGGCCAGCGACGCCGAGACGCGCAAACTGGTCGATCAATTCATCCTGGCCTGCGACGACCGGCAATTCCGCGTGAAGGCTATCTATCACATTATCCGAGGCATGCGATGAGCGAGCGAGTCAAGACGGGAATCGCCGGACTGGACGAGATGCTCGGGGGCGGTTTTCTGAGCGAGACGGCCAATCTGGTCGAAGGCGCGCCCGGCACCGGCAAGAGCACGCTGGGCATGCAGTTCATCGTCAACGGCATTCAGCGCTACGACGAGCCGGGCATCATCCTGACCTTCGAAGAGTTTCCGGCACAATATTATCGCGATGCGGAAACCTTTGGCTGGCCCTTCCGCGCACTGGAGACGGCCGGCAAGCTGCGCGTGATCATGACCAGCCCCGAAGTGAGCCGGGCCGACCTGGAACGCGTCGGCGGACGCATCGAATCGCACGTGCGCGAGATCGGCGCCCGGCGCATCCTGGTCGATAGCCTGTCGCACTTCGAGCGCATCACGCGCGACCCGATCGAGCTGCGCGGCGTCGTGTATTCCTTCGTTAACGCGCTCAAGCGCGAGGGATTGACCAGCCTGCTGACTCGCGAAAGCCCGACCTTGATCGGCGAAGGCGATCTGAGCGACGAGGACGTGGCCTTCATCATGGATTCCTTCCTCATGCTGCGCTACGTCGAGATCGACAGCGCCGTCCGCAAAGCGCTGCTCGTCCTGAAAGTGCGCGGCAGCGAGCATGCCAAAGACATTCGCCAGTTCGAGATCACCGGCAACGGCATCGAGGTGCGCTCCAAGTTCGAGGGCCGCGAAGGCATCCTGAGCGGCAGCCCGCACCGCATGGCCGAATCGTTTGTCGAGGCCTTTGTGCGGCGCTGACGGCGGCCTGCCCCGCCGCCGCTGTCCCTTCGCCTTCGCGCAGGGCAGGCTCTGTGACCTGTGCTCCTCACGACGAGGCACGCCCTTCGACTCCGCTCAGGGCAGGGTTCCCAGTCCGCTATGATCCCGCTGGCCGGCATTCTCACCATCGCCTTTTGGAGCATTGTTGAGATCCTGCTCGTCATCCTGTACGCGATCGCTCGCTTCTATCAAGCCACTTCGGGGCAGGTATCGCACTACAGGTTGTTCGTCATTCCGATGATCCTGCTGGGAGCCGGCGGCGTGCGGTATGCGCTGCTTGGCGACTTTGTGGACGATCCGCTCGGAGATGCGCTGTTCGTAGCGGGAAGCGTTCTTTTGGTCACGCTATCGGCCTGGCTGATGCGCCTGATGACCGGAGGGCGGCGGTGATCCTGCTCAATATCCCCGTCAGTGTTTCCGGCCTGGCCGCCGTCATGGTCGTGCTGTACATCCTGGCCGCGTTGAGCCGCCGGCTTGGCGCCGTCACGAAAATGAAGCCGTACTATCGCGGCTTCTACGTCGCCATGGCGTGCCTCGCCGTCGCCATCGGCGCGGCAGTGCTGCGGCAGCCCATGATGCCGTCCGATCTTTCCATTTATCTCTTCCTCTTCTACCTGCCGCTGCTGCTGTCGGGCATCATCAGCCTCGTCGTGGCTTATCGATACTGGGGGTGGCTGTTCCGGGAGCGTACCTAGTGAGCGATGCACCCGAAAGCCCCGATCGCAAAAATCAGCTTCCGCTGAATCCTGCCCTGAGCGGAGTCGAAGGGGAGGCAGTCTCGCACGCCGTCGACGCGGGCGACCCCCTCCGCTCCACGACGAGGGAAGGCGGTGCGGCGCGCAGGCCATCCGGCGCCGATCGCCGGTCGTTGACCGTGCTCCAGGAGATTGCGCTCGCGCTCAACTCTGCGGCGCGCATGGCCGACGTGCCGGAACTGATCCTCACGCAGCTCCAGCGCGTGCTGCCTTACCACAGCGCCTCGATCTTTTTGACGGAAGACGGAGTTCTGCGCTCAGTAGTGACGCGCAGCCCCCACGGCGCGCCGCTCGTCCACGCTACGCGTGATCGCGACTACACCGACCTCAGTCCGTGGCGCGAAGTCGTCACGACGCAGCGCTCGATCTTGCTGAGCGATACGCGGGGCGATCCACGCTGGCCGGGTCTGGAAAGGTCTGCCCTGAGCCGAAGCCCTGAGCGGAGCGCAGGGGGAGTCGAGGGGCCTGGAAGCGTTGGCTGCTGGCTGGGCGTGCCGCTGCTCGTGCGCGATCAGTTGATCGGCGTACTCGCGCTGGAGCACGTCGAGCGGGCAGCTTACGGCGAAGATGACGTGCGCGTGGCCGAAGTATTCGCCACGCAGGCTGCTATCGCGATTGAGAATGCCCGGCTGCTGGAGGAAGCCCGGCGCCGCGCCGATCACATGGCCGCGCTGAACAAAGTCGCCGCGACGGTCAGTCAGGAGCTCGACCTGGAGCAGACGCTGCGCATCGCGCTCGATAAAGCGCTCGACGTCATGGGCGTCGAGGCGGGCGCGATCAGCCTGATCGAAGAGGCGGCCGGCGAGCTGGTGATTCGTGCCCACCGAGGTTGGCGAAACAGCGATTTGGCTCAGGGCATGCGCATCAAGCTCGGCCAGGGGCTGTCCGGGCAAGCCGTCGTCACAGGTGAGGTTGTCGTCACCGGGGACGTGCGCGGCGATCCACGCCTGGCCGTGCCCCGCTTCGCAGAAGAAGGCGTGCAGGCGATGGCGCTTGCTCCGATGCGTGCGCGGGGACGCGTCGTCGGCGTGTTCA
Organism: Anaerolineae bacterium; assembly: GCA_035693785.1. Classification (GTDB taxonomy): domain Bacteria; phylum Chloroflexota; class Anaerolineae; order Fen-1058; family Fen-1058; genus DASSFZ01. The sequence goes on from DASSFZ010000255.1 coordinate 6,632, forward strand.
GCGTCATGCACTATACGCCGTACGAATTCACCGAGGATGCCATCCGATTCCTGACGGCGCTGGCCGATCAGATCGGCGTCGCCATAGACAACGCGCAGCTTTACGAGGCGGAGTACATACGCCGGCGCACGTCCGAGGCCCTGCGCCACATCTCCGGCGCGCTCGCCTCAACGCTGGACCTGGATCAAGCGTTTCGCATCACCCTGCAGCACTTGCCCGAAGTCGTCCATTACGACCGCGCCGGCATCGCGCTCCTTCACGGCGACCAGTTCCGCATGTGCGCTGCGCACGGTTTCGACTCAATCGACATGGTGCTCCGCACGCAGGCCCCCCTTCAGCCCGATTCCCTGCTCGGTCGCCTGATCCGAGAGAAGCGTCCGCTCATCGTCTCCGACGGGCAGGATCAGTCCGTTTGGGGCACGGGTGCGTTGGACGATCCCGGCCTTCGATCGCGGATGGGCGCTCCGCTGCTCGCGCGCCTGGACACCGTCGGAGCGTTGATCGTGGAGTCGCGCCGCGCGCGAGCCTACCTGGAAGAAGACGCGGCTATCCTGTTCACGCTGGCGAATCACCTGGCCATCGCCGTCGAAAAAGCGCGCCTCTTCACGGCGGAATCTCGCCGCGCTGCGCAGTTAGCCGTGATCAACGAGGTCGCTCGACACATTACGGCGACGCTCGACCTGGACGAGCTGCTCCAGCGTGCTGCCAGTCTGATTCATCAGCATTTTGGCTGCCGCTCGGTCGGCCTGTTTGCCCTCGACCCCCATGCCCGCGAATCAGTCTTCAGCCACGGCGCGGGCGAGTGGGGCGAGCGCATCGAACGGGGTCATCGCCAGTCGATCGATCGCGGTTTGCTTGGGCGTGCGCTGCGCACGGGCCAACTCGTCGTGGCCAACGATCTGGCCGAGGCCGCGGAATACTTCTCGCCGATCGGCGAGAAGGCAAGCGGATCGGCGCTCGTCATCCCGCTTCAGCGTAGCGGCGCCGTCATCGGCGCGCTCGCCATGCGACACGCAGACGTGGATCACTTTCGCGGCGACGTGCTCGAGACGGCGCAAACACTGGCCGACCAACTGTCCATCGCCGTCGATAACGCGCGGTTGTACCAGCAAACCAAGCGGCGTCTGGACGAATTGACCGTGGTGCACGAGATGGCACTTGCCGGCACGTCGGCGCTGGACGTCGGCGAGGTCAGCCAGCGCGCGGTCGAGGCGCTGCAGCGCAGACTGAACTTCGACTTCATGGCGCTGTTTCTTCTCGACGCGCCGGGCGCGGCGCTCGAGCTGCGCGCGACTTCGAAGCCGGAGGAGGCGAGCACGCGCCACGCACGCATCGAGGTCGGGCGCGGCCTGGTCGGCACGGCGGCGCAGACGGGACAGCTCGTGAACTCAGAGGATGTGCTCCGGGATGCGCGCTATCTACCGGGCCTGCCCGGCATCCGGTCGGAGTTGGCCGTTCCGCTCACGGTGGGCGAGCGCGTCGTCGGCGTGCTCGACGCGCAGAGCGCGCGCCCATCTGCTTTCTCGCACGACGACGAGCGCCTGCTCCTCACCGTCGCCAGCCAATTGGCGGTGATGCTCGACAAGGCCCGCCTGCATCAGGAGACGGAGAAGCGCCTGAAGGACGTGCTGACGCTGCAATCCTTCGCCCAGCAGATCAGCGGCTCTCTCGACTTGAGCGAAGTGCTCGACTCGATCGTCATCACCCTCAAAGAGGTGCTGAGCTGCCGCGGCGTGAGCATCGCGCTGCTCGTCCCCGATTCGCAGATGCTGGAAATCCGGGCCGCGGCAGGCATTCAGGCTAGGTGGAAGCGCGAAGCTAAGCTCAAGCTTGGCGAAGGCATCAGCGGCAAGGTCGCCAGCACCGCCAGGTCGATTTATGTGCCCGACACGCTTGCCGAAGAGAACTTCATCTTCTTCGATCCGGTCGTGCGCTCGCTGCTGTGCGTGCCGCTGACCGCTAAGGATCGTGTCATCGGGACGCTGACTGTCGATCAGAGTGTGGCCGATGCCTTCACCGATGGCGACGAGCGCCTGTTGACGATCGCCGCCGCGCAAGCCGCCGTCGCCATCGAGAACGCGCAGTTGTACGAGGAGCTGAAAGAGCGCGCCCGCAAGCTGGAACACGCGTACCGCGAGCTTCAGGAGGCGGATCGGCTCAAGGACGAGCTAGTGCAAAACGTGAGTCACGAGCTGCGCACACCGCTCACTTTCGTCAAAGGCTATGTCGAACTGCTGCTCGAAGAAGATATGGGGCCGATCAACGAGCGCCAACGCGAGAGCCTGGCTATCGTCGCCGAAAAAGCCAGCCAGGTCACACGCCTGGTCAGCGACATCATTTTTCTGGAGCAGATCGAGCGCGAGTCGCTACAGCTCGGCGACCTGCAAGTGGTCGAGGTGGCGCAGTTGGCGCTGCAGGGCTGCGAGGTCACGGCCGCAGCCGCCGGTATCCGCCTGCGCCTGGAGGTGGAGCCGGACCTGCCGACCATCAGCGCGGACCGCGATCGTCTCAACCAGGTGTTTGACAACCTGCTGGCTAACGCAATCAAATTCAGCCCGAGCGGCGGCGTCATCACCGTCAGTGTGTATCGGGAGATGGACGCGATCCTGGTCACCGTCGCGGACATGGGTATCGGCATTCCGCGCGATCGGTTGCATCGAGTGTTCGAGCGTTTCTACCAGGTCGACGGCTCGTCCACGCGGCGATTCGGCGGGGCCGGCGTCGGCCTGGCCATTGTCAAGCGCATCGTCGAAGCGCACGGTGGGCGTATCTGGGTCGAGAGCGAGCCGGGCAAAGGCACGACGTTCTATTTCACACTTCCTTTCAGCCGCCCGCCGGCGCGGACGGGCAGCTCCCCATGAATCAGGTCCGACGCTCCGACGCCGCCCCGCTGCGCTTGTCGGACCCTTCGGCACTCCCCCCTTCGGGGGTCGCAGGGCAGGCTCTGCGCCACGTCGTGCACAGCCTGCCCAAGGCCGATCTGCACCGCCACCTGGAAGGATCGCTGCGGCTCTCGACGCTGGTCGAGATTGCCCAAGAGCACGGCGTGGACCTGCCATCTTATAACATCGAAGACTTGCGGCCCTACGTCCAGATCACCGACGATCCCGCCAATTTTCACCGCTTCCTGGAAAAGTTTCACCTGCTTCGCCGCTTCTACAAGACGCCTGAAGCGGTCGCCCGGGTCGCCTACGAAGCGGTGGCCGACGCGGCCCAGGACCATGTGCATTATCTCGAGCTGCGCTTCAATCCCGCGGCGCTGGCCCGCACGCAGGGTTTTTCATACGAGGAGGTGACCGACTGGGTGATCGAAGCGGTGGATCGGGCGCAAGCGGACTATCGCATCACAGTGAGGCTGATTGCGACGGCCGTGCGGAACGAGGGAGTGGAAAACGCCAAGCGGATCGCGGAGGTCGCCATCGCCCGTAAGGAGCGCGGTATGGTCGGGCTGGATCTCGCCGGCGATGAGGTCAACTTCGACGCGGCGCCCTTCGCGCCGGTCTTTCGTGAGGCACGCGAAGCCGGCCTGGGCATCACGATCCATGCTGGCGAAGCGGGCGGCGCGGACAACGTGCAGCATGCCGTCCTGGATATGGGCGCCACGCGCATCGGGCACGGCGTTCGGGCGATCGAGAACTCGGACGTCATCAAGCTGCTGCGCGAAAGGCACGTCACCCTGGAAGTGTGCCCTACCAGCAACTTGCAGACAGGCGTCATGCACAATTTCAGCCATCACCCGCTGCGCGACCTGTACATGCTGGGCGTGGCAGTGACGCTCAACACCGACGATCCCAGCGTGTCGGATACGACGCTCACGGACGAATATCTGGTGGCGCTGATGACGATGGGCATTCGCCTGAGCCACTTGCGCCGGATGAACGTGAACGCGCTGCGAGCGGCTTTTCTGCCCGAGGCTGTGCGCCGCGAGATGGAACAGAAAGTGATGGCCGAATTCGACCGGCTGCTGGAAGGTCTTACGTAGGGCGCGTGAATCCACTTCGCATCCTCGGCTCGCTACGCAGTCTGCGGTGACACCGGTCTTTGTTTGAACGGTATCGAGTTTAGCTCGATGTCTCCCACATGCGCACGGCGCGCAGCACGATTTCGCGCGCGGCCGCATCCGGTATCTCGTCTGGAGTTCGATAGAAACTGCCGTCGACCTCGACCACGAGGCTGCCATCGGGCAACGCGCCCATGTGAATCGAGCGGTTCGCCAGGTCGGGGCGCCGTCCCAATTCCAACTGAAGGATCTGCTCGATTTGAGCGATGATGCTGCCCTCCGGGGCAGAGTAGGTAGCCAGTTTCGGTCTGCGCGGCCCGGTCGGAGGCGGCACGAGCGATCCGGGATCGCTGACGACGCTGCTACGCTGAGGCGCTGTCGATTCGGGCGATGCCTTCGAGGCAAGCCCGGCGAAGGCTTTGAGTCCATCAATGGCGCTGACGATCTTCGTCGCCGCTTTGTCGTCGTGGACATCGCTGAGCCGGCGATACCGCTGGCCTTCGATCTCGACGACCCACTCGCCGGTGGCCGCGTCGCGCGCCAGCAACACCACATCTGGCGGCAGTTTCCGCTGCCATTCGTTCCGCCAGGAAGGCGGCTCTCGCTTCGACACCTGCTCGGAGGCAGCGGCCGGCAGACTGTCACGATCGGATTTGCTCCGGCGGCGGCCGCGCAGTCCGGCCAAAATGCCTCCCAGCACCAGGAGCGCACCGATCAGCAGCGCTCCCACGATGAGAATGAGTTGCTCCGGCTCCATCGTTCCAGTCTCAACCTCTGAGTGATTGGCAGGTCGCGCAAAAGTAAGTACCCCGCTGTCCGACGACGGTGCGGCGGATCGGCTGCCTGCAGCGGCGGCAGGGCCGATCGGCGCGACCGTACACGCGAAACTCGTAGTCGCCCGATCGGTATACCCGATCGAACGACGCGCCGTTCCGCTTGATGCCCTCCCGCAATGCAGCGCGGATAGCCCGATACAACGCCCGGGTCTCGGCGTCGCTCAGCGAATCGGCGCGCCGCAAGGGATGCAGCCTGGCCAGCCACAACGCTTCGTCGGCGTAGATATTGCCGATCCCGGCGACGAACGTCTGATCGAGCAGCAGCGACTTCAGGCGGCCTTTCCGCTTCCCGAGTCGCCGTTTGAAGATGTCTAGTGTGAATTCATCGCTCAGCGGCTCAGGGCCGAGCCGCCCGGTGACAACCTCTGGATGCGGCACCAGGTACAGCCGCCCGAACTTGCGCATGTCGTTGAAGCGCAGCCGGCGGCCGCCCGATAGATCGAAGATCACGCGATCGTGCTTGTCAATAGGCTTTGGGTGCGATGTCACGTCGAGTTGGCCGGACATCTTCAGGTGGATGAGTAGGTAATCGGTAGGCACTTGAGACGATTTGGCGCTCAGCGCGAAGACCAGGTACTTGGCGCGGCGGTCGATCGCGTTCACGCGCAGGCCGGGCAGGCGCCGCGTGAACTCTCTGGGCGATGGGTGCGCGACGGTGCGCGGCCAGTACACGTGCACGGCAGTAATGGTACGCCCGATCAGGGGCGCGCGCAGGGCGCGCACGTAGGATTCGACTTCGGGGAGTTCAGGCATCAGGGCAGCCCGACGGCGTCCTTTACCTCGGCCAACACCTGCGCGGCAATGGCCGTCGCCTTCCGCGCGCCATCCTGGAGCACGTCGTCGACCAGGTTGGGCTGCGCGGCAAGCACGGCGCGCCGGGCGCGGAACGGTTCGAGGTGTGCGTTCAGGTTGCGCGCCAGAATCTTCTTGCAGTCGACACAGCCGATGCCCGCCGTCGTGCAATCTGTGTAAATCTGATCGACCTGGCCCGGCGAGAAGACCCGGTGCAGCGAGTAAACATTGCACACTTCCGGCCGGCCGGGAATGTTGCGGTGCGTGCGCTGCGGGTCGGTGACCATCATCATCACGCGCTGCTGCGTCTCTTCCGGCGTCGCCGCCAGCTCGATGTGATTGTCGAGCGATTTGCTCATCTTGTTCTCGCCGTCGATGCCGAGGATCTTGGGATACTCGGTGAGCTTCATCTGCGGCTCGACGAGCACCGGCTTGAAGCGGTGGTTGAAGGTGCGGACGATCTCGCGCGTGAATTCCAGATGGCTTTCCTGGTCGACGCCGACCGGAACGACGTCGGTCTTATACAGCGCGATGTCGGCGGCCATCAACACCGCATAACCGGGCAGCGCGTAGTTGACGTTGTGCGGCTGCTGGCGCACTTTCTCTTTGAAGGTTGGCAGATCGGTCAGCTTGCCGAGCGACGTGATAGTCGATAGGATCCAGTGCAGCTCGGTGACCATGGGCACGTGCGACTGGACGAACACGATGGTGCCCAGGGCCGGGTTGATGCCGGCGGCGAGCCAGTCGAGCACCATCTCGCGCGTATAGGCTTTGAGATCGTCGGTCTGCTCCAGCGTCGTCAGCGCGTGCAGGTCGACGATGCAATAAACACACTCGTAGTCAGCCTGCAGCGCAACGTAGTTTTGAATCGCGCCGAGGTAATTGCCGAGGTGCTGGCGGCCCGTCGGGCGGGCGCCGGAAAAGACACGGCCTTTCTTAGCCATGCGCGGTCTCCACGATGCAGATCAGTTCGGGGCGAGTTTACCACACCCCCGCCTGCCGGCAAAGCCTGACCCATTATGAGAATATCTCAAGCAGGCAGTCCAACCTACAATCTCCAGCCTCCAATCTCCAATCTCCAATCTCTAATCTCTAACCTCCAGTCCCTACGATCGAAAATGCCTCGTCACTTCCGACGCATATTTCGCCCCGACCGTATGGGCATGCTCGCGCAGCCATTCGCTCAGGTGCGTGCGACCGGTCGGCGGGCCGCTTGACACCAGCAGGCCGGCCATCAGGCCGTCGACCTCTTCCTGCGTAAGCACGACGTCGCCGACGAAGACGCCGATCACTTGCGACAGGAACAGCGCAAGCCGCGGCGGCAGGTGGACGATCCGCGCCCGGCTGCGCACAGCGCTCTTGATGGTGCGCACCAGCGTGTCGAACGTGTACACCTCCGGGCCGGCCGCATCGACGACCAGATTGCCGCTCTGGCTGCCGGCGCTTACCATCAGTTCGGCCACGTCTTCTACGAAGATGGGCTGTACGCGGTAATCACCCTCACCCAGAATGGCAAAGACCGGGAAACGGCGCAGCAGCCAGGCGATGTTATTGATCAGAATGTCTTCGTCGCCGAAGGTCACCGTCGGGCGGACGATGGCGTGCGACAGGCCGGATTCGACCAACGCCTTTTCAAGCAGCGCCTTCCCCCTGAAATAGGACAGCGGCGAATCCTCGGACGGGTTGGAGACGCTGACGTGCACGACGCGCCGGACGCCAGCCTCCTTCGCCGCGCGGAACAGCGTCTTGGTGTTTTCGACCGCCGCCTCGAAGGTCGCCGAGCCGTAGTCGAAGCGCACCCAGTAGGTGTTGTACAGCGCCGCCGCGCCGCGCAGGCTCTCGATCAAGGCCTCGGGCCGGTCGAAGTCGAACGGGGCGACGCTCACCCGATCGCCGAACGGGCTGGGCCGGTCGGGATGCGTGGTCAGCGTCTTGACGCGCTTGCCCATGGATAGCAAGCGGCGTGCCACGTACTTCCCGGTATAGCCGAATGCGCCGGTCACAACATTCAGTTCAGAAGTTCCCATGAACCTCCCTTTCCTTGAGTTCCTTTAGTTCCTTATGCAGGACCCCTTTGCCGGGAACTGATGAAACTCAAGGGATTGGGAGCATGTATCGCATGATCGGGCGCGTCTCCGAGCGGCGCGCCACTTCGACGAAGCCTGCCTTGCGAAACGCGGAGGCCGTGCCGGTGAAGGCGTACATCTCAGGCATGCTGTCTTTCTTCGGCGCGACCGGATAGCCCTCGACGATCGTCGCGCCGCGCCGGGCTGCGTACTCGATAGCCGCCTTGAGCAGCGCGACCGTCACACCCTGGCGCCGCCAGGGTCGCGCGATGAAGAAGCACGTAACCGACCACACGGGCCGGTCGTCGACGCGCTTCAGCGTCGGCGACCGATCGAGAACGGGATACGCCTCGCGCGGCGCGACGGCGCACCAGCCGATCGGTTGGCCGCCGGCGTAGGCGAGGATGCCCGGCTCCTCGCCCGATTTGACGATCTTCTTGAAGGCGCGCTTATTGCCGTCGCCCTGGCGCCGTTCGAATTCCGTCCGCTTTATGCGCCACCACATGCACCAGCATCCCCCGACCGCGCCGCGCGGGCCGAATAACGCTTCAAGATCGCGCCAACGATCCGGCGTCAGGGGGTAGAACTCTAAAGCGGGCGTGTCCGCGCGCGCCTGCATTCCGGCAGGTCTTCGTCTCTGGTCTTTGGTCATTCGTCGTCGTCATCCTTTCGCTAAGGTCACCGCCGCGCGGAAAAGCCGGTACGCTGACGGCATATCTTCCGTCGTCAGTTCCACGCGCCTGCCTTCCCGACGCGCGCCGGACAAAAGCATTGCCCGATCGGCCATCTCGGACTTCGTGAACTCGATCGCGACGGTGATCGGCGACTCCGGGCGATAGGGCGACGCGGCCCGACCCATGCGCAGCCGGTTGACGGCGCGGCCCGCCGCCTCGCGGATCTTCCTCCGCGCGGCCTCGGGCGGCAGACATTCGGCTGCCATCCGCCCGGTCGCGTGCTTGACGACGGCGACCTCGACGGCGCCCAACGTCTCGACTGCCTCGGCGCACGCCGTCTGATCGCCGGAAATCATGATCACCGGCGCGTCGAAGTGGCCACACACCGCCGCGTTCAGGCCGATCTCGCCGGTGAGCCTGCCGTTGAGCCACAGGTTCGCCACGCACATGTCCGACCAGGTGTGATCGAGGATGGCGTTTTGCGCGCCGGCGCGCGCGTGATAGCCCACGAACATCACACCGCTTACGTCCATGCCGATATCTTGCACCATGGACAGCGGCGACGGCCTGCCGGAATTCAGCCGCGCGCGTGGATCAAGCTCCTCGACCAGTATATTCAAGTTGTCCCGGTGGCCATCGGTGACGGCCACCTCCTCGGCGCCGGCGTCGAACGCGCCGGCGATCGCGGCGTTGACGTCGTGAGTCATGATACGCCGGAAGCGCGCGTACTCGGCGTGCCCGGGCGTGACGTGGTCCCAGTGCACCACGCCGGAAATGCCTTCCATGTCGGCGGCGATGAGAATTTTCATCGTTACACTTTTTCTGCTGCTTTTGCTTTTTCCAGCACCTTCTGCGCCGCCTTGACGACCGGCATATCGACCATCTTCCCGTCCAGCGCGAACGCGCCCGCACCCTCGGCCTGGTGCGCCTCGAACGCTTCGACGATGCGCCTGGCATGTGCAATCGCCTCGTCCGACGGCGTGAACGCCGCCTGCACCGGCTCGACCTGATTGGGATGGATGATCTGCTTGCCGGTGAAGCCCATGCGCGCCCCTTCGAGCGACTCGCGTATCAGGGCTTCTGTGTCCCGGAAGTCGATGCACACCATGTCGATAACCTGGAGATCGAACGCGGCCGCGTGCGTCACCACCGCACTGCGCGCGTAGAAGACTTCCCATCCTTCGCGCGTGCGCGTCGCGCCGAGATCGCCGGCCAGGTCTTCCGCGCCGAAGATCAGCGCGACCAGGCGCCGGTCGCAGCCGGAGATGTCCCGTAGGTTGATGATGCCTCGTGCTGTCTCGACGATGGCCAGCACGTTGGTCGAGCCGAGCGGCCAGCCGCGCGCCTGCTCGGCGCCGGTCAGCCGCCAGCACAGCCACTCGACCTCCTCGGCGGACTCGACCTTCGGCAGCACGTAGCCATCGGGCCGGCCGTCGATCGTCGCCGCCAGGTCGTCGACCTCCATGCCCGACCCAACCGGGTTGATGCGCACCAACCGCTCGGATCGGCCGAAGTCGAGCGTGCGCAGCGCCTGGACGATCGTCTCGCGCGCCGCCTGCTTGCGGTTGAGCGCCGTGCCGTCTTCGAGGTCCAAGCACACGCAGTCGACGTCTAGCGTCGCCGCCTTGCCGATCTTGCGCATGTCGTCGCCCGGCATGTACAGCAGCGCGCGCCGAACGCGGGTCATCTTTCCTGCCTCCGCTGTCTCAATCCGCGCACTCCCGGGATTCGCACACCACCAAGACACGAAGACACCAAGGTTCTATCTCCCCACAGCCCTATTATACCGTTTCGAGGCCGGGTCAATTCCTCTAGGCCAAATGACTGACGAAAATCCGCCGATCGGCAGATGACGGCGACGAGCAAATCGGCTATGATGGGGCCGTCTCTTCTCGGCACACGCCATCCCATCTTTCAGGAGCCATAGCATGCAGTCAACGGATCGCAGCACCGTCGTCGTCGCCGTCGTGTTGATCGGCCTGGGAGCGCTGTTCCTGGCATTCAACCTCATTCCGGGCCTGAGCATCGGCCAGACGTGGCCCGTCATCTTCTTTCTGATCGCGGGCGGATTTTACCTACCGGCGATCATCTGGCCCTCGGAGCGCAAGAGCCTGGCCGGCCTGTACATCCCCGGCTCGATCATGCTGGTGTTGGGTCTGATATTCTTCTTCAACACCATCACGGGCGACTGGGGAGCCTGGGCCTACCTGTGGACGCTGATTCCAGGCGGCGTCGGCTTGGGACTGGCGCTCGGCTCGCGCATCGGCGAATGGGGCCGCGACCCAAGGCAGGTCGGAATCTGGATGATGGTCGGCAGCGCCATCGCGTTCGTCTTCTTCGGCCTGCTTTTCGGCAGTGTTCCGATCAGAACCTTCGGGCCACTGCTGCTGATCGCCGGCGGCGTGCTGCTGCTCGCGCGCGCGTTGAGACGGCCTGCGCAGTAACGGAAGCCGGTCATCTCACCCGCGTCTCATCGCGATGACGCGGACGCCGGCGGCGCGCCCGAGCAGCGCGAAGGCATACTTCAAGCGGACGGCCCCGCGCAGGTCACGCAGCCCGACGCGCCGAAACCCGAACCGCGCGTAGTACGATTCCAGGCGATCTCGGCACAGGAGAAACAGGGCGCCCGGCTCACGCTCGACCAGCACACGAATGATCGCCGCGCCGATGCCCTGTCTCCGATAAGCCTTCAGGACGACCAGGCTGCCCAGCTCACGAGCGCCGCGATACGGCTTCACCTGCCCGATGCCGACCACATTGCCATCCTTCTCGGCGACCAGGAAGTTTTCCCAGCGCAGCAACGTAGGGTCGAGACCCGCGCCGCGCACCATGCGCTTGATGGCGCGGGTGTCTTCCGCTCGCGCGGGCCGAATTGAGATCTCCTCAGCCATGACGGCTTCCATTGTACCTGGCGCCCCAGATAGGCGTCAAAACCCCATAATTGGATGATAGAGGTCGTCTTTATTGACAGGCGTATGCCCCAGTGATACAATCAAAGCGCTATGTCGAAAAAGACGAACGGGTGATTCCACATGGCCTACGATTCCTTCGGACGCAACATTCACTACCTCCGCATCTCCCTGACCGACAAATGCAACATGCGCTGCGTTTACTGCATGCCGGAAGAGATGGTGTTCCGGCCGACATCCGAGCTAATGTCGCGCGACGAATGTCTGCGTTTGGTGCGCCTGTTCGTCGACCTGGGGGTTGACAAGGTGCGCCTGACCGGCGGCGAACCGACCGTGCATTCCGACTTAATCCCGATCGTGCGCGGCATCCGCGATCTGGGTGTGCATAGAATATCGATGACGACGAACGGGCTGCGACTGGCGGAACTGGCCAGGCCCTTGAAGGAGGCCGGGCTTGAGCGCGTAAACGTCAGCGTCGACACACTGAATCCGGAGAAGTTTCGCCGCATCACACGCCGGGGCAGGCTCGAAGAGGTCATGGCGGGGGTCGTCGCGGCCGAGGCGGCAGGTCTGACACCGCTGAAGATCAACGCCGTCATCGCACGCGGCTACAACGAAGACGAGGTGGCCGGCCTGGCTGCGCTCACCCTCACTCATCACTGGCAAGTGCGCTACATCGAGATGATGCCGTTCGGCGAAGTGGCGGCGTTCGCCCAGAACAGTGTCGTGTCGCAAGAAGAAATCATGCAGCTGATCGAGGCCGAGCTGGGAGCGCTCGAACCAATCGATGGCGGCCGGCTGGACGGCGAGGCGCGGCTGTATCGCCTGCGGGGAGCGCTCGCGCCGATCGGCTTCATCAGCACGGTCACCAACCCATTCTGCGCGGCGTGCACGCGCGTGCGCCTCACCGCCGACGGCAAGCTGCGGCTGTGCTTGCTGCGCGACGACGAGGGTGACCTGCTTACGCCGCTGCGCGCAGGCGAGAGCGACGACGAGCTAAGGACTCTCATTCGCAACCTGATCTGGCGAAAGCCGTGGGGACACGGCCTGCCGGACGGCGTCATCCCCATCGGGCGGGTGATGAGCCAGATCGGAGGATAGCAAACCCTAACCCTCCCTAGCGAAGCGGGCCAGTGCGCGGAAGGCCGCCGTTCGCAGGGCGCGGCGACGGCGAAACGAACTCGAGCAGATCCTGGATCGCGCGCTTCGTGTACAGCCACACCATACCGATCCGGCTGGCGCCCTGCCGGCGATCGAAGACGAGCGTCAAGAACAGGCGGTCGCCCACGTTAGCCGCATAAACGTCGTAACGCGCGCCTTCGTGATACGTCAGGTTGAATGCGTGCCCCTCGTGGAGATGGCGCGCGACCCGGAACAGGCGGTCGAACCCTCCGCTCATCAGCTCGGTCAACTCAACCGGCGACAGGCCATCGGTGAGTCCGATCTCCGCGAGCAGCCGGCCATCCATGTCGGCCAGCAGGATGCACTGCGCTCCTACCTCGAAGCGCAAATCGCTCAGCCGTTGCGTGATGCGCTCGAGGCGTTCCCGGCTCAACAGGGAGGCGTCCGTAGTCTGGCTTTCCAAAACGTCCTGCACGGCGGCGGTGAACTCGTCAATGGGGAAGGGCTTGGTGAAATAACGCGCGGCATTCAAGCGCCGGCTTTCGTTCTCCACCTCGTCGTTCCCGTAAGCAGTGATCAAGATCGTCCGCGTCTCAGGCGAAAGCTCATGGACGCGATGCAGCAGGTCGATGCCGCTGATTCCAGGCATACGCAGATCGGTCACGACCAGTTCGTACGGCTGGCGCGACATCTCGTCGAGCGCCTCCTCGCCGCTGTTCACGTGCGACACGGCATAACCCCGCCCCAGCGATTCGAGGGTCTCCTTCAGGAAGAACCCCACCTTCGTCTCGTCGTCCACAATCAGTATGCGTTTGCCAGGCATGTGCGGATTCCAGAGCGCTCTTAGAGACTGGCAACAGGATAGCACGGTTCATTTCGGGAGCGAGTTACCCCTGTGTTACGGTTAGGTTACCCCCTCATCCGACCTTAGACCGATGCGACGCTCGACCGGAGACTTACATACGATTCCAGTCCGGTGACTGATCCGTTTCTACTGTTGTGAAATATACTGGGATCGATACCTCTGATGATTGCCCGCAAGCCGCTCAGCGCTCGCTTCCCAGCGGGCGGGCTGCCCGCGAGGGCGCGGACGGCAAGCCGATGTGGATAATCACCAGACACCCATCTTGGCAAAGGAGAAGAGGCATGACGACGAGGAAACCCGCTTTCATCGGGACACTGCTCGCCGGACTGGCGCTGGCGTTGAGCGGCTGCATGGGTGGAAACGTGACCGCCGAGGAAATCGTGGCTCAGTCGTTTGACACGAGCGCCTCGCCACGCGTCGTCGTCGAAACGTACAACGGCCACATCGAAGTGACCGCCGGCGCCGAGGCCAAAGTCCTGGCCGAGGTGACCAAGCACGGTGCAGGCTTCAGCCAGGCGGAAGCGAAGGACAACCTGAAGAATGTCGAAGTCACGATGACCCAGGAAGGCGATACGGTGCGGATTGTCGCCCGCCGCACGGGCGGGCCCCTGTTTATGGGCAATTCAGGGGCTTCGATTGAGCTGAGCGTGCCGGCCGGTGTGTCACTCGATCTGCACACCAGCAACGGGCATATCCGCTCCAACGGCGTCACAGGCGATATTGCGATGGACACGTCGAACGGCGCACTGGAAGTGGACGGCGGCGGAGGGCGGCTCGACCTGGCAACCAGCAACGGCCGCATCGACGTCGAAGCGCGAGACGCCATCGTCGACGCCCGAACGTCCAACGGACAGATCGACTTCCGCGGGTCGCTGGCCGAAGGAAGCCACGACTTCCGCACCAGCAACGGCCGCATCGAGATCACGCTGCCCTCCGGCGCCCAGTTCCGCATCGACGCATCCACCAGCAACGGCGACGTGTCGACCGAATTCCCGGTGTCGCGCTCCGGCTCGTCGCGTGACGAAGAGCTGCACGGCGTGGTTGGGGAAAACCCAGATGTCTCGATCACCGCCACGACCAGCAACGGCGATATCGACATTCGGAAAGGCGAGTAGACTAGTCTGGCGTCACGGCGAGGTCGTCGCGAACAGGTAGCCCACGCCGCGCACGTTGAGCACATACTCTGGATTATCGGGGTCCGGCTCCATCTTCTGCCGCAAGCGCCGCACGTGGACCCGAATGATAGCGCGCGCTTCGTGCTCGTCGGCTTCATACCCCTGTACCGCCGAGACCAGCTCGCGCGGCGCGATAACCTGGTCGGGATGCTGCATGAGATAAGCCAGCAGCTTGAACTCGGTGAGCGTCAGGTCGAGCAGCTTGCCGTTGGCTGTGGCGACGTGCCGCTGCAGGTCCAGGCTGACGCCGCGTATTTGCAGAAACCGGTCGGGGCCGGCGCCCTCGCCGCCGGCGCCGCTGCCAGGCACTTGCAGTTCCTGGATGGCGCGCTGCATGAGCGTGATGAGATCACGCTGCTTCAGCGCCTGCGCGCGGTGCCTCAGGCCGCGCTCGACGGCTGCCAGGATCTCGGGCACGGACGCCGGCTTGAGCAGGTAATCGTGCGCGCCGCGCCGCATCGCCGTGATCGCCGATTCGAGCGTGCCGTGCGCGGTGAGCATGACGATCACCGTGTCCGGGCTGATCGACTGCGCCGTCTCCGTCACCTGCAGGCCGTCCAGGCCGGCCATCTTCAGGTCGAGCAGCATCAAGTCGATCGGCGTCACGCGCAGGATGTCCAGCGCCGCTTCGCCGCTCTCGACCGCGCTGGCCCGGTAGCCTTCGCCGCCTAGGATCTCGGACAGCGTGGCGCGCATGGCGGCCTCGTCGTCCACGATCAAGATGTGAAAGGAGCTGTTCGCGTCCATGGCTGTGCTCACACTCGAATGGCGGGGGGCTCATTCTCTACCGCGACGCCGGCGCGATTCACCGGCAGCGAGACGATGAACGTCGCGCCGCGGCCGGGCGCGCTGTCGACGGCGATCTCGCCGCCGTGTCGCTGAATGATGCCGTAGCTCACGGCCAGCCCGAGGCCGGTGCCGGAGCGCTTCGTGGTATAGAACGGCTCGAAGATGCGCTTGGCTTCCTCGGCATTCAGGCCGGGGCCGGTATCGCTGATACGGACGCGCACGTGGCTTTCGTCGTGCAGCGTGGTGATCGCGAGGTCGCCGCCGCCGGGCATCGCTTCGACGGCGTTGACGATCAGGTTCAGGAACACCTGGGTGAGCTGGTCGGCGACGGCGTTCAGCTTCGGCAGGTCGGGGGACAGGCGGCGGTGCACATGCACCTTCGCGTGCTCCACTTTTTTGTTCGCCAGCGCCAGCACCGATTCGATCACGTTGTTGACGTCCGTGAGCGTATGGCGCCCTTGCGAAGGGCGGTAGAAGTCGAGCGTGCGCTGCACGATGTGGATCAGGCGCTGCACTTCTTCCTGCGCCAGGTTGAGGTAATACGCTTCCTTCTCCGGCTCCATCTTACGATGGGTGACCAAGTGCAGGCAGTTGTGGATCGCCTGAAGGGGGTTATTGATCTCGTGCGCGATCGACGCAGCCAGGCGACCGGTGGCGGCGACCTTCTCGGCCTGTATCAACTGCTCTTGCGACCGCTCGAGCTGGCGCGTGAACTCGGCCAGCTCGCCGTACAGCCGCGCGTTCTCCACGGCGACGGCGACCGACGCCGCCAGGAACTGGAGCATCTCCAGATCGTCATGTGTGAACGGACCGTCCAGCTTGTTGATGACCTCGATCGCCCCGATCGCGCGGCCTTTGACGATCAGAGGCGCGACCAGCGCGCCGCGCGTGACGACGCCCGTGATGCGATCCAGGTGCGGCGCGAAGCGCGCGTCGCTCGGCGCGTCGTTGAGCAGGATCGGATCGAGCGTCGCGACAGCCTGGCCGATCAACCCCTCGCCGGGCCGCAGCGTCGTGTCCACAATCATCTCCTGCTCGCGGTTGAGCGTCTTGCGAAAGCGCAGCTCGCCCGTATCCTCGTCGGCCAGGATCAGCGATCCGGCCTCGACGCGCAGGATTTCGCGAATGCTGCGCATCGCGCGCGCTAGCACCATGTCGACGTCGAGCGAAGACGTGACGGCGCGTGTGATGTCGTTGAGGATCGCCAGATCGTCGCTGCGGCGCTGCGCGGCGTCGAACAGGCGGCCGCGCTCGATCGCGCCGCCGACCTGGCTGCCGATCGCGCCGAGCAGCTCCAGCCCGGCCGAATCGATCCCGGGCTTTCCGGCGACGAGCAGCGTACCGACAACCCGATCGCGACTACGCAGCGGCACGCACGCCGCCGCGTGATCGCGTCCCCGGACAGAGAGCGTCAGGAGCGCCGGCGCGCCGGATCGGGCGACCTGCTCGGCGGCCTCCACGCCGGAAGACAGGTCGAGCGCCTGCCAGCGCCGCGCGGCGGGAATCTGGCTGCCGTCCCAGTGCGTCAGCGTGATCGTGCCGGCTTCCATGTCAAGCGTCGCCAGAACCTGATCGAGTGCGGTGTTCAACACGTCGGGCAGCTCGACGGCGCGGCCGATCGTGTCGGCCACGGCATTGAGCGCAGCCAGGGCGCGATTACGGGCGCGCAGCTCGCGCTCGGCGCGCCGCAGCCGCAGCATCGCGCCCACGCGGGCGACCAGCTCCCTGGGATCGAACGGCTTCGTCACGTAGTCGTCGGCGCCAAGCTCCAACCCGCGCGTCTTGTCGGCAGGCCGATCCAGGCCGGTGACCATGATGATCGGGATGTGTGCGGTGGCCGGGGAGGCTTTGACGCGCTGGCACACCTCGGTGCCGCTCATGTCCGGCAAGAGGACGTCGAGCAGAATCAGGTCGACGCCGCCCGCCTCCGGCGAGGCGAGCACGTCAAGCGCCTCCTGGCCCCCATAGGCGTTCACGACGCGGTGGCCGAACTGTCGAAGCAGGTCGTCGAGGAATTCGGCTATCTGGCGGTCGTCGTCGACGACGAGGATGGTGGCGGATGACATCTACTGTGAGACCTGTTCGCGCAGAATCGCCGAGGCCCACTCGGCGTCGGCCTCGGGTAAGCGCGGATCGGGCGGCTTGCGGTAGTCGATTCGCCGCTGATAGGCTGCCCGCTCGTAGATGCCGTCCAGCAGCGATCTGAGATCGACCGGGGGTTCAGGTTCACCTGGGCGCAGGGGCAGCGGGAAAGCCGGGATCGGCTCCCGAACCGAGAAAGCAAAGAGCACGGCGCGCGGCCGCTGATCGGCTCGGCTGACAAGAACCCGGTAGTCGCTCGGCTCGCCGCCGTCGATCGGCCGCACTTCCATCGGCGGGTGAGCGCGCAGCAGATCGATTTCGACCAGGTTCGTGAACGAGCTTAGGACTTCCAGGCGTTTCTCCTCATACTGGCGCCGTCCCGGCCCGGGACGCTTGTTGACGTGCGAGAGAATTTCGAGCGTGGTCACGACTTCGTCGCCCGGCGGCTCGCGCACTTCGAGGTAGGTCAGGCGCGCAGGCTCAGGCTCGGGCATCGGCACTTCGACGATGCGGGCGGTGGGCATTGTTGCTGTGGCCGTCGCGCCTGCACCGCCAGCCGGCTCACGCTCGCTGACGATCACCACGTCCGGCTGACCGACCAGCCGCCGTTCTTCAGGCTCGACGAGATAGACGCGTTCCTCGACGGCAACGTAGTATTTGGGCCCGACCACAGGCGAGAGCACGTCACGCAGAGCGATGATGAGGCTGGCGTGAACGTCGGGCCACAGGCTCGGCCGCTCAAGATAGGGATCCATTCCCGGAAAGGGCGACGGCATGGCAAATGCCTCCATCGGACGAGGAACAAACCAATGTAACGATTATAACCCGATTCAACGGGGGCGCAAAAGGGGTACGTGCGACGCACCTCGGAAGTGCGTCGCACGTAGAGCCAAAACCCCGGCTTCTTTGAGAAGTCGAGGTTCAGAAGCAGACTTCAGACTTCGGAAGTCTTTCAATCCACTGAGTTTACGTCGCTGCAATCGGCTGCGCGATCACGGGGCCGGACTGACCGGCGGCGACCTGCTCTCTGGCCACCCAGCACGCCGCCCAGTGCCCGGGCTTCAGCTCCTCGAGCGGCGGGTCGTCCGTCTTGCACCGCTCGATCGCCACCGGGCAGCGCGGGTGAAAGCGGCAGCCGCTGGGCGGGTTGAGCGGGCTGGGCACGTCGCCGGGCAGGATAATGCGCTGGCGCTTGATCTTCGGATCGGGGATCGGGATCGCCGACATCAGCGCCTGCGTGTAAGGATGCAGCGGCTCGCCGTACAGGCTCGGGTTGTCGGCCAGCTCGACCAACTTGCCCAGGTACATCACCGCCACGCGGTCGCTGATGTGCCTGACCACGCTCATGTTGTGCGCGATGAACATGTAGGTCAGGCCGAAATCGCGCTGGAGGTCCTTGAGAATGTTGAGCACCTGCGACTGAATCGACACGTCGAGCGCCGACACCGGCTCGTCGCACACGATGAATTTGGGCTGCATGGCCAGCGCGCGCGCGATGCCGATGCGCTGCCGCTGGCCGCCGGAGAACTCGTGCGGGAAGCGCCTCGAGTGGTACGGCTCCAGTCCCACCCGCTTCAGCGTGTCCATGACGATCCGGTTGCGCTCCTTCGCGTCGCGCATGCCGTGCACCAGGAGGCCCTCGCCGATGCTCTCGCCGACGGGGATGCGCGGATCGAGCGAGGAGTACGGATCCTGGAAGATGATCTGCATCTGGCGGCGCAGCGCCTTGAGCTGCTGCTTGTTGGCGCGAAACACGTCCGTGCCGTCGAACGTGACGCTGCCCTTAGTCGCCGGGATCAATCGCAGAATCGTGCGCCCGACCGTCGTCTTGCCGCAGCCGCTCTCGCCGACCAGGCCCAGCGTCTCGCCGATGTTGACGGTGAAGCTCACGCCGTCGACGGCCTTGACCCAGGCCGACACGCGCTGCATCAATCCGCTGCGCACCGGAAAATACTTCTGCAGGTCTTTGACTTCAACCAACGGGGTCTTACCGTTTCCACTTTGAGCCATGCAGACTCCTGGTCCATCAAAATGACTGTTTTTGGTAGTAAAGCCCGACTCTAGAAGGCCGTAAGCGCAACTGGAATCCGCTCTAGGCCGGCTGCGCGACCGGCGCGGCGACCGGGTAAGCATTCTGGGATTGCAACCGCTCGACCTCATCGCGCTCGAACAGCCAGCACGCCACGTCGTGTTCGTCCCCGATCGGCTTGAGATCCGGATCGATGTGGCGGCAAATGCCTTTCAGCCAGCTTTCGTTTTCCACGCGCTGGCGGCAGCGCGGGGCGAACGGGCAGCCGGGCGGCAGGTCGATCAAATTGGGCACGCTGCCGGGAATGACGTCCAGCCGATCGCGCAGCTCGGTCAGCGAAGGGATCGATCCGATCAGGCCGACCGTGTACGGATGCTTGGGAGACGCGAAGAGCACGTTCACAGGAGCCTGCTCGACGATCTGGCCGGCGTACATGACGGCCACGTCGTCGGCCATCTCCGCGACGACGCCCAGGTCGTGCGTGATCAGGATGATGGCCGTGCCGAGCTTGGAGCGCAGCTCGCGCATCAGGTGCAGGATCTGCGCCTGGATCGTCACGTCGAGCGCCGTCGTCGGCTCGTCGGCGATGAGCAGCTCAGGGACGCAGGCCAGCGCCATGGCGATCATCACGCGCTGCGCCATGCCGCCGGACAGCTCGTGCGGGTACGCCTGGATGCGGCGCTCGGGATCGGGCACCTTCACGTCGCGCAGCAGCTCGATGGCGCGCTTCTTGCCGGCCTCCTTGCCCAGCGCGTAGTGGATGTCGAGCACCTCGGCGATCTGCTCGCCGACCCTGAACACCGGGTTGAGGCACGAGGTCGGCTGCTGGAAGATCATCGCTATGCGGTTGCCGCGCAGGTGCGTCATCTGCTCCTCCGTGACCTTGAGCAGATCTTGCCCGTCGAAGATGACCTCGCCTTCCAGGATGCGGCCTGGGATGCCGACCAGGCGCATAATCGAGAACGAAGTCACGCTCTTGCCGCAGCCCGACTCTCCCACCAGCGCCAGCACTTCACCGCGCTTGACCTTGAAGTTGACGCCGTTCACGGCCTGCACGACGCCGTCCTCGGTAAAGAAGTAGGTCTTGAGGTTCTTCACTTCGAGGACGACCTCGTCAGATTCTCCCACTACGGGAGAGGTTTTTACTTCCAGAGTCGATGTGCTCAAGGCTCCGATCCTTTCGACAATGATTTCCACACTCTGCTCAAGCCGCCGTCCGCGGCGCGGGGAGCAAGACGTGAATAATCACCAAATTATCCGCCTTTGACTACCGTCGCCGAGATCATGTGAATGTTCGACGTGCCATCGGGCTTGGTGCCGCCCAGGATGGCCTGCTCCGGATCGCGCGTTTGTGTTATGCCGTTGCCATCCGTCCCACGCGACTGAATCGACACGGGGCCTGACGCGTCCGGCGTCCACGCATATTTCCACACCACCCACACGGTGTTCGACGGGCCGTGCACCAGCTCGGCGTCGACCCAGCCCGACTTCCCCGCGGCCACTTCCAGGCGCTGCACGCCGCTGGTGTTGGCGAAGGCGATGCCACCGATCTCATACGGCCTGCCGATCGTCACGCGCTCGCCGCTGGCCGGCCGGTCGATGCGCGAGTTGATGCGCACAGAGGCATCGTTCGACCAGCCTTGCCGCTCCCAATGCCCGAGGTACGGTTCGTCGATCAGCTCGATGCGCGCGATCCACTTCGGCTGCTTTTGGCCGTACTTGCCCGGGAACAGGCAGCGTACCGGGAAGCCGTTTTTGCGCGGCAGCGGCTCCTCGTTCATCTCGTAAGCCAACAAAGAATCCGGGTGCCGGCCCAGCTCGAACGGGATGCTCGTCGAATAGCCATCCGCGCCTTCGATCTTCAGCTCGAGGACGTGGCCCTTGACGCCGGCCATGTCCAGCACGTCCGCCAGGCGCACGCCGCGCCACACCGCGTTGCTGATCAGCTTGCCGCCGACCGGGTTGCTGATACACTCGAGCGTGCGCATCTGGATGACCTGCGGCATAGCCTTCAAGTCGTCCAGGCTCAGGCTGAGCGTCCGCTCGACCAGGCCGGCGATTTCCAGACGCCACGCCTGAGCGTCGATATTCGGATAATCGCCGCCGGTGTAGTTGACGCTGTAAAAGTCCTCGTTTGGCGTGATCGGCACGGCCGATTCGACGCCGTAGGGCTTGAGCGGCCCCTGGCGCTTGACGGCCTGTGTCGGCTCGGGGCTGATCTGCGGATGCACATCTCCATTGGGTCCGGGCGTGGGCGGTGCCGTCGCGCGAGCGG
Source organism: Anaerolineae bacterium (assembly GCA_035693785.1). Classification (GTDB taxonomy): domain Bacteria; phylum Chloroflexota; class Anaerolineae; order Fen-1058; family Fen-1058; genus DASSFZ01. The sequence goes on from DASSFZ010000255.1 coordinate 28,246, forward strand.
GCGAAACCGGCGTCACGATCCCCGCTCTCTGGCAGGCCGCCAGCGCCAAGCCGCCCAGCCCGATGCTCGCCTGGCGCAAAAACCGCCGCCGGCTGAACCTTTTGAACCGAACCATTCCCGATCAAACCTATGAACTGCTTACGACGTGTCATTCCGAACGGAGTGAGGAATCTCTCGTCTGACTCAAACTCCCAACTTCAAACCCCAAACTTCAAAAGTGTCATTCCGAACGGAGTGAGGAATCTCTCCTCCGACCGGCGCACGCGGCACACTGTGGTAGAGATGCCTCGTCGCGCTACGCGCTCCTCGGCATGACACGACACGCAGGCGTGCCTCACTCCGCCTCATGGCTTCGTGCAGCCGCGATAACCTTCCCAGGTGTAACCCAGGTCCTTCAGGGTCTGCGCGACCGACCGCTCGCCGTCCCCGACGTCGACGCCGGTCAGCACGGTCTCGCCGCGCCGCCCGAAGACGTAGCCCTCCTGCGAGAACGTGCCCGTGACCGGGTAAATCAGCGTGTCGAATAAGCCGTACCGAAACGAGACATGCATCCGCACCGGCTGCGGATAGACCACCTCCAGCACCAGGTGTTGCTTCCAATAGTCTTCCTGCGTCTGCTGGCTCAGTCCCGCCTCCAGATAGCTCTTGCTGCCGGACAGATCGGCGTTGACGCTCGCGTTGAGCGCCTCAAACTCGGTCGAGCCAGGCGCGTACGTCATCACCTCTCCCGCGCAGTGCACGACGATCACATTGGCGCGCTCGTTGAAGGTCGGAGTGAACCACAGGAAATCGCTTGTGCTCACGGCGGTCGCGACATACAGGAAGCCGAGAACGCTCACGCCAACAATAATCAGCAAAGAAACCACGTTCGAGGTTCTTTGCCGAATGCTATCGGGATCATTCACGAGACGTAACTAGTCACCCGCGCTTCGGAGTTGCCCACGAAGCCACACGAAGCGACACGAAGTTGAACATTCCTTCGTGAAGATTCGTGTGAATTCGTGGAAGAAAAAAGACGACCTGAGCAGTGACCACGAGATTATCTCTTCAGGCGCGGGTCGAGCGCGTCGCGCAGGCCGTCGCCGATGTAGTTGAACGCCAGGGCGCACAGGAAAATGGACAGGCCCGGGAAGAACACCTTGACCGGCTCCGTCCACAGCTCGGCCTGATAGTCGGCCAGCATGTTGCCCCAGGTGGGCACCGGCGGCTGAACCCCGAACGTCAGGAAACTGAGCGCCGATTCGATGACGATCACGAAGCCCAGGTTCAGCGTAGCATTGACGATAATCGGCGGCAGCGAGTTCGGGATCATGTGGCGCAGGATGATGCGCCGGTTGCCCACGCCCAACGCGCGCGCGGCCTCGGTGAAGTCCTGCGCGCGCAGCGACAGCACCTGCCCGCGCACCAGGCGGCACGCGCCCATCCAGCCGAAGACGGTCAGCACGACGATGATGAGCACCGCGCTGTTCCACTCGCGGGGCAGGCCGGGAACCGAGAACTGGTCTTTGAAGATCGCCGACACCGCCAGCAGCATCGGCAGCAGCGGCAGCGAGAGCATGAACTCCGTCAGGCGCTGAACGAGGTTGTCGACGCGGCCGCCGTAGTAGCCCGAGATCGCGCCCAGAATCGCTCCAAACGTCTCGCTCATAAACACGACGGTGATGGCGACCGTCAGCGAGATGCTCGCGCCGAACATCAGCCGGCTCAGGATGTCGCGGCCGATCTTGTCGGTGCCCAGCAGGTGCTCCGCCGACGGCGGCGCGTTCCTATTGGACAGGTCCTGGAAGCGGATCGGATCGTAAGGCGCGGCGAACGGGGCCACGATCGCCATGGTGACAAAGAAGGCGATGATGACGATGCCGGCCATCGCCAGCTTGTGCCGGCGGAAGCGCTTCCAGATCACCCGAAATTGGCTCTCGGCCTCCGTCGTCAAGAGGGGTTCAGCTTGAAGTTCGAGTTCCGCAGTGCTCATTCGCAATCTCCTCAAGACCTCACAGGTCTCGGAGACCTGTGAGGTCTGTGGAACTAGTGGAACCGGATGCGCGGGTCGATCACCGTGTACAGAACGTCGCCCAGCAGCGTCGACAGCACGGTTAGCACGGTCGAGATCAGCAGGATGATCATCACCAGCGGCCAGTCGCTGCGGCCCAGCGACTCGAAGTACAACCGGCCGATGCCTTTGTAATTGAAGACCGTCTCGGTGAGGATCGCCCCGCCGAAGATGCCCGGAATCTGCAGGACGACGACGGTGACGACCGGGATCAGCGCGTTACGCAGCGCGTGCTTGTAGATGACGATGCGCTCGCGCAGGCCCTTAGCGCGCGCCGTGCGCACGTAATCCTGCCGGAGCACCTCGAGCATCGACGAGCGCGTGAATCGGCTCCAGCCGGCCAGGTACAGCAAGCTGAGCACGATCGCCGGCATGAGCAGGTGCATGAACCGGTCGATGAGATCGCCCGGTTGCGACCCCAGCAGGTTGAGCACACTCCCTTCCGGCGCCGAGCGCACGCTCTCCACGCCCCCGGCCGGCATGAACGGCAAGCCCAGCCCTCCGAACCCATAAGAGAAGATTAAGATCATCATCATGCCGAACCAGAACACCGGCATCGACGTGCCGAAGAAGCTGAAGGTCGTGATCGCGTAGTCGGCCTTCGAGTACTGGTGCACCGCCGAGTACACGCCGATCGGGATGCCGACGAGCAGCGACAGCAGCGTGGCGCTGATCATCAAGACCAGCGTGTTAGACAGCCGGCTCTCGACGATCGCCGATACCGGCTGCCCGTTAGCCACCGACCACGACGTGCCCCAGTCCATGCGCGCGACGCCGGCTTTCTCGCCGTGGAAGCCGGCCCACTGCCCTAGCAGGCCGTACGCGCCGGTCAGGCCGCTGATGTTGATCCAGCTCCCTTCCTCTGGCCTGGGATCGACGCCCGAGATCACGAACTCCGTCTCAGGCGCGGTGATGATCAGTGCCTTGCGCGTGCCGCCGACCGTCACTTCGAGATTAGAGCCTAACACCTTTTCGACCTTCGCGCCGATCATGTCGTCGGGCCTCTGGCCTTTGGGCTTGGCTTCGATGTAGACGGCGTGGATTTCGCCGGGCGTCGTCTCCGTGCCGCGCACCCAGATGTCATAGTTCGGTTTGATGTGCGCGACGCCGGGATCGGCCCAGAAGCGCACCGCCGTCTTCGCGCTCACCGGGTAGCGCTCTAAGCCGGCGTACATCCAGTCGGCGCCCATCCAGTCGTCGCCGATCACCCAGGCCAGGTACTGCAGCCCGACCGGCTTGTCGATGCCCAGCAGGTTTTCCAGTTGCCGGATCTGGGCCTCGGTCACACGGCTCTTGGCGTCGGTGCTCCCGATCCTCAAGCCAGACAGCGGCCCGCCCGGCGCGGCGTTCAGCAGCATGAAGATCACGATCGTCGCCGCGATCACGACGAAGAAAGCCTGAATCAGGCGGCGGATGATGTACGCGGTCATGGCTTCACTCCTCAGAAACCTGGCTTCTCCAATATACTCACGATACGCGGCGAAGGTTCAGGCAGTTTATGTATAGATTCAGCAGATTGCGGCGTGTCATTCCGAACGCCCCAACCGTGTCATTCCGAACGCAGTGAGGAATCTCTGCTCCAGCCGACGAGCGCGGCGTGCCGGTGTAGAGATGCCTCGTCGCGCCTCCTCGGT
>DASSFZ010000256.1:0-2510 GCA_035693785.1 Anaerolineae bacterium
GAAAGGGGGAACGTCGAATGCTCAAGCGCTTCAGCGTGAACTTGGCAATCGTATCGCTCGTCGCCGATGTCCTGTTCACCCTGCTGGCCCTGCGTTTCGCCGCCGCGCTGCGCAACACGCTGCCCTATGGACCCAACCTGCGCAACGTGGTGCTCGTCCCGGATCACATCTACCTGGCGGCGGCGCTGATCTGGGCAGCCGTCTTCGTCACGCTGTCGGTGTACGATCCGCGCCGCACGCTGCGCGCCGTCGACGAGGTTCAGCAAGTGATCGCCGCGCTGGTGATCTCCGCGTTGTGCCTGGCCGGTGTGGTATTCGTCACATTTCAGAGCATGTCGCGTTACCTGTTCTTTTACTTTTTCGTCGTCGATACGGCGCTGCTGCTGGGCTGGCGTGTCCTCTATCGCTTCGTCCGGCGCGTGGGAAACGGCCGGCTGGTGACGCCGCACAACGTGCTGATCGTCGGCGCCGGCGAGATCGGGCAGCGCACGGCCGAGACGATCGCCGAGAACGCCTGGATGGGCTTTCACCTGGCCGGCTTCGTGGACGACGACCCGGCCAAGCGAAGAACCCTCGTCGCCGGCCTGCCGGTGTTGGGCAGCACCGCCGAGGTCGAGGCGATCGTCCGCGAGCAGAAGGTCGACGAAGTGATCGTGGCCTTGCCGCTGTCGGCCTACGAGAAAGTGGCTCGTCTCAGCCTGAAACTGCAGCGCTACCCGGTCAACCTGCGAGTGGCCCTCGATTACTTCAGCATCGCCTTGTTCCGCGCCACGGTCGAAGAGCTGGGCGGCATGCCGCTGATCAACCTGCGCGCGCCGGCGCTGAACGATTTCCAGCGCCTGGTCAAGCGCGTCTTTGACTTGAGCGCCGGCGCGTTGATGCTGATCGCCACGCTGCCGGTGATGGCGATCATCGCCGTCCTCATCCGGCTCGACTCGCGCGGCCCGAGCATTTTTCGCCAGCAGCGCGCCGGCGAGAACGGCAAACCGTTCCGGATGTACAAGTTCCGCACCATGGTCGAGGACGCCGATGCCAGGCTGAGCGAAGTGCTCCATCGGCAGGATGACGGCCGGGTCTTATTCAAACATCCGGACGATCCGCGCGTGACGCGGCTGGGGCGCTTCTTGCGCCGCACCAGCCTGGACGAGCTGCCGCAGTTATTCAACGTGCTCAAGGGCGAGATGAGTCTGGTCGGGCCACGGCCGGAATTGCCCTGGCTGGTCGAGTGCTACGAGCCGTGGCAGCGCAAGCGCTTCGCCGTGCCGCAGGGCATCACCGGCTGGTGGCAGGTCAACGGGCGCAGCAGCAAGCACATGCACCTGAGCACCGAAGACGATCTGTACTACATCCAAAATTACTCGCTTCTGTTGGACCTCCTGATTCTGTGGAAGACCATCGGCGCGGTGCTCAAGCGCAAAGGAGCGTTCTGACCGAGGTGCAGGTTCCTCGTCTGACACGATCCGCGTGGCTCAGTCTCGGTCTGGGTGTGCTGATCAGCGCCATCGGCGTGTGGCTGGTGGCGCGCGATCTTGATCCGGCTCAGCTCGGCCGTGCTCTGTCCACGGCCGATTACAGTTGGGCGCTGATCGGCGTAGTGGCGGTTGGGGCGACGTTCTTCGTCCGGACACGGCGCTGGGCCGCCCTGCTCCAGCCAATTCCTTACCGCAGCTCGACGATCATGGCGGCGCTGCTCGTGGGGCAGATGCTCAACACTCTGCTGCCACTGCGGGCCGGCGACGTGACCCGCGCGCTCGTGTTGGGGCGCGCGCCGGGCAGCAGTGTCGAGCGCGTGCTGGGCAGCGTCGCGGTCGAGAAAGCCCTGGACTGGCTCAGCCTGACGGCGTTGGTGCTGATCGTCGCGCTCGTCGCGCCGCTGCCGGAGTGGTTCGTCGCGCCGGCGCACACGTTTGGGATCGTCGCCGTGTTCCTGCTGGTGAGCCTGGGGCTGATCGCGTCACAGCGGGCGCGCGGCCTGCGGCTGATCGATCGACTGCTGGCGGGAATACCTGCGCGCTGGCGGCTGGCCGTGCTGGAGCGGCTGGGCCGGTTGGTCGACGGCATGGAATCGCTGCGGCGGCGCGAGATCATCTGGCGAGCGGGCGCCTGGTCGGCTCTCACCTGGCTGCTGGGTATTGCCGCCAACGCAGCCGTCATGCGCGCCTTCGGCGTCGATGCGTGGCCGGCGGCGATGTTCCTGATGGCCGTGTTGATGGTCGGCGTGGCGCTGCCGCCGTCGATCGCCGCGCTGGGCGTCTTCGAAGCGCTGGCGGTGCTGGCGCTGGGCGCGTTCGGCGTGCCGCGCGAAACGGCGCTGGCGATCGGCGTAACCCTGCATGGAGTGGCATTTGTGCCGCCGGTCGTATGTGGATCGCTGTTGGCCGTCTGGGAGACCCGGGCGGGCCGGCTGCTGCCAGGGAGGTCGGCAGCCATTCCAGACGCTGCGCCTCCGCGTGGATTATAGAGTATTGCCGTTCAACAACTGCGCCAACTGCGATGATCTTTAACCACGG
>DASSFZ010000257.1:0-2313 GCA_035693785.1 Anaerolineae bacterium
GATGAAATAGAACTCGTCGTTCTCGTACAGGAACTCGAACGTGCCCGCGCCGCGGTAGCCGAGCTTGCGGCAGGCCTCGGCGCACTTCTCGCCGATGCGCTCGATCAGCCGCGGCTTGATGAGCGGCGCCGGGCCCTCCTCGATGATCTTCTGGTGGCGGCGCTGCATCGAGCAGTCGCGCTCGCCGAGCCAGACGGCGCTCTTGTGCTGGTCGGCCAGCACCTGGATCTCGATGTGCCGCGGGTTCTCGAGGAACTTCTCCATGTAGACGGACGGGTTGGCGAAGGCCGCGCCGGCCTCGGCCCGTGTCGTCTGCACCGCGTGGATCAGGGCCGCTTCGGTGTGCACGACGCGCATGCCGCGCCCGCCGCCGCCGCCGGCCGCCTTGATGATCACCGGGTAGCCGATCGTCCGGGCGATGCGGATGATCTCCTTCGGGTCTTCCGGCAGCGCCCCTTCCGAGCCGGGCACGCAGGGCACGCCCGACTTGATCATCGTCTGCTTGGCCGAGACCTTGTCGCCCATGATGCGGATGGACTCGGGCGTCGGGCCGATGAAGGCGAAGCCGCTGCGCTCGACGCGCTCGGCGAAGTCGGCGTTCTCCGACAGGAAGCCGTAGCCGGGGTGGATGGCCTCGGCATCGGTCACCTCGGCGGTGGAGATGATGGCCGGCATGTTGAGGTAGCTCTGCGCGGAGGGCGGCGGGCCGATGCAGACGGCCTCGTCGGCCAGCTTCACGTACTTCGCGTCGCGGTCGGCCTCCGAGTAGACCACCACCGACTTGATGCCCATCTCCCGGCAGGCGCGCTGGATGCGCAGGGCGATCTCCCCACGGTTCGCGATCAGGATCTTCTTGAACATGTCAGTGGTCCATTGCGCTTCGCGCCACCCGCGACGCATGAAACGCTGCGGTAAATTGAGGTGCGGCGTCCGGCAACGAGGTCGGTTCAAACTTGGTGCGACGAGCCCGTATGTCAGTGGGACCCGCGGCCTCACGAGCACCCCGCACTGTCGCCTGGGGTTTCGCGCCCCTGAGCACGCATCCTAGATTTCGATGACGTGGGCCGCACGCCGATGTCGCCGCGACACGGAGGCGATCATGGAAGTCATCTGCCCGCGCTGCGCGGGACTGGACGTGCACAAGCAAACGGTGGTGGCGTGTGCGCGCATCGCTGGCGAGGGTGCGCCGCTGCAGGAAGTGCGCACCTTCGCCACGACCACCTCGGGCCTGCTGGCGCTGGCCGACTGGCTGGACTCGCACGGCGTGCTGGTGGTCGCGATGGAGGCCACCGGCGTGTACTGGAAGCCGGTGTGGCACGTGCTCGAAGGCCACTTCGAGCTGGTGCTGGCCAACGCCGCGCACGTGAAGAGCGTGCCCGGGCGAAAGACCGACGTCAACGACGCGATGTGGCTGGCCGACTTGCTGGCGCACGGCCTGATCCGCGCCAGCTTCGTGCCCCCGGTGGCCGTGCAGGAGCTGCGCACGCTCACCCGCACGCGCAAGCAGTTCGTGCGCGAGAGGACCGCTCACGTGCAGCGCATCGACAAGGTGCTTGAGGACGCCAACCTCAAGCTCGGCGTGGTGCTCAGCGACATCCTGGGCAAGAGTGGCCGTGCGGTGCTGCAGGCCGTCATCGACGGTCATACCGACCCACAGCGACTGGCTTCGTGCATCAGCACACGCGTCAAAGCCAGTCGCGTCGAGTTGCTCGAAGCGCTGCGCGGGCGCGTCAGCGCGCATCAGCGCTTCATGCTCAAGCTGCACCTCACCCACATCGACGCGCTGGACCAGGCCATCGCCGCCATCGAGAAGGAGGTGGGCCTGGGCCTGGACACCTTTCGACAAGCCGCCAAACTGCTGAGCACGATGCCCGGCCTGAGCGCGGTCGGCTCCAACGTCGTGATCGCCGAGATCGGCATCGACATGTCGCGCTTCGCCACGCCCGGCCACCTGCTGTCCTGGGCTTGCATGTGCCCGCGCAACGACGAGAGCGCCGGCAAGCGCCGCAGCACGCGGCTGCGCCGTGGCGGCAAGTGGCTCAAGACCACCATGGTGCAGGCCGCCTGGGCCGCCATCAAGGTCAAAGGCAGCTACCTGCAGGCCCAGTTCCACCGCCTGCGCGCACGACGCGGCGCCAAGAAAGCCATCATCGCCGTGGCCGCCTCGATGCTCACCGCCGCCTGGCACATGCTGCGCAACGGCACTGAGTACCACGACCTCGGCGCCGCCCACTTCGACCGCGCCGACGCCCACAAAACCGCCGTTCGCCTCATCCGCAGGCTTCAGCAAATCGGCTACGCCGTCCAGGTCAC
>DASSFZ010000258.1:0-30933 GCA_035693785.1 Anaerolineae bacterium
CGCGCGCGCGAAATAAACGTCGTTGACGGCGAAGGGATTGTGCGTCTTGATCGCCTTCACGTCGGCGATGACGATGCCGGCCAGCGCCAGTGCGCGCTGCGTGGCCGGCAGGTTCGCCATCGGCATGAAGCCCTTCTTGGCGCGGCCCTGCGCGAAACTGAGAATTTGGATTTTGACCTTTGGATTTTGACTCAGTTCTTCCGCCCGTTCTTTCGTCGTCACGATCAAGCCGGCGTTGCCGTCGGCCGGATAGGTCTGCGCGCCGAACGTCACCGTGCCGTCCTTCAACACGGGCTTGAGCTTGGCCAGTCCCTCGGCGGTAGTCGCAAACACCCCCTCGTCGTCCTTGACCGTGGCGATGACCTTTCGGCCAGAAGGATTCACTTCCACTGGCATCACCATGTAGCGCCTGTGGAAGGCAGCGTCGTCGTTCAGCGCGTCTTGATATTGCCGGTAGCGCAGCAGCGCGACCTCGTGCTGCTCTTCGGTCGTGATCTCCTCCTCGCGGGCGACGTTCTCGGCCGTCTCGATCATCGCGTTGCCTGCGAACGGATCACAGTTGAAGTTGTCCCATACCCAGTCCTCGACGTCGGGCTTGCCGCCCGGGCCGGCCGGGTTGGGGTACACCATGTGCGGGCCGTTCGACGTGCGATCGGCGGTAAGGCATAGGATCGTGTTACGTGTTCCGTTTCCCGCTTCGATCTCAAAGGCTGCGCTGCCGATCACCCGCGCCGATGTCGCGCACGCCTGGCCGAACGTCGGGCCGGTGACGCCTTCGGCGCCGATCATACCCGCCACCCACGGCGCGCCGTAAAACGAATTCCTCGCCGGGACGGTCATGCCCAAGAACAACGCATCGAAAGCCCTGGGATCGATCTGCCGCTCCGCCAGCGCGCGCCTGGCGACGTCGGCGGCAAACGTCAAGGGATGCAGGTTGGCGAAATTCCCCTGCCACTTCACGAACGGCGTGCACCAGTAGCCGCCATAAGGAACGAAGGCATTCTGGAATTGCATCTCTCTCTCCTTCACGTTTCACGCTTCACGTTTTACGTTTTGCGCTTCACGTTTCACGCATCAACCCCCCACCCACTCCACGATTGTCGTTTCCCCCTGCCCCACGCCCACGCACAGCGTCGCCAGCCCATAGTAAGGTCGCTTCTCGTTCGCGGCGCGGCGCTGCATCTCGTGCACCAGCGTGCACACGATGCGCGCGCCCGAGCAGCCGAGCGGATGACCCAGCGCGACCGCCCCGCCGTTGACGTTGGTGATCTCGTGCCGAAAGCCAAGCTCCTTCATCACGGCCAGCGCCTGCACTGCAAACGCTTCGTTCAGCTCGATCAGCCCGATGTCTTCGATCTTCAACCCGGCGCGTTCCAGCGCCTTGCGCGTCGCCGGGATAGGCCCGAGGCCCATCGTGCGCGGCTCGACGCCCGCCGCCGCACTCGCCACGATGCGAGCCAACGGCTTCTTGCCCAGCTCGCGCGCCTTCTCCGCACTCATCAGCAGCACGGCCGCCGCGCCGTCGTTGATCCCGCTCGAGTTGCCCGCCGTCACCGTCCCGCCCTGGCGAAACGCCGGTCGCAGCTTGCCCAGGGCTTGCATCGAGGTGTCGGGGCGCGGATGCTCGTCGCGGCTGACCAGGATCGGATCGCCTTTCCTCTGCGGAATCGAAACGGGCACGATCTCTTCGGCGAACTTGCCAGAATCGATCGCCGCCACCGCGCGTTGATGGGACGCCAAGGCGAATTGGTCTTGCTCTTCGCGCGAGATAGTCTTGGTCAACTCGTACACGTTCTCGGCCGTCTCCCCCATCGAGTCGTTGCCATACCGCTCCTTGAGTTTCTGGTTCGGGAAGCGCCAGCCGATCGTCGTGTCCCAGGCTGTCACATTGCCGAAGGCCCACTCGGGGCTGGTCTTGGGGATCGCGTACGGCGCGCGGGTCATGCTCTCGACGCCGCCCGCAATGTACACATCGCCCTCGCCGACCTTGATCGCGCGCGCCGCCGCATTAATCGCAGCCAGGCCCGAAGCGCATAAACGATTGAACGTCACCGCCGCCACTGAGACCGGAAGCCCGGCCAGCAGCATACCCATGCGCGCCACGTTCCGATTGTCTTCGCCGGCCTGGTTCGCGCAACCGAAATACACTTCCTCAACCAGTGCTGGATCGACGCTCACGCGCTCGAGGACTTTCGTAATCACCAACGCAGCCAGATCGTCCGGCCGCACGTCCTTCAGCACGCCGCCGTGCCGCCCGATCGGCGTCCGCACTGCTTCTACTATTACTGCCTCTCTCATATTGCCTCCAATTTCACCACGTCCTGACGGTTCCAGATGACGTCTTCGGCTGCCTCGCTTCACGCATCACGCATCACGCTTCACGTCTTAAATATACTGCCCACCATCCACCTTGATGACTTCACCCGTGATGTGCCGCGCGAGATCGGAGCAGAGGAACGTGACGACATGCGCGACTTCTTCGGGCGCGCCCAGCCGGCCCAGCACGATCTCGGCCAGCGCCTTGTCCTTGACGTCTTGCGGCGCTTGTCGCATCATCTCCGTCTCGATCAGGCCCGGCGCGACGGCGTTGACGTTGACGTTGAACTTGCCTAGCTCGCGCGCGACGGCCTTAGTCAATCCGATGATCCCGGCCTTGGCCGCCGAGTAGTTGGACTGGCCGAACTTGCCGCGCAGTCCGTTGATCGAGGTGATGTTGACGATCTTGCCCGAGCCTTGCTCCTTGAAGATCGGCGCGGCGGCGTGAATGTAGTTGAAGTAGCCCTTGAGATTGGTGGCCATGACTTCATCCCACTGGGTCTCGTCCATCTTCCACACCACGGCGTCGCGATTGATGCCCGCGTTGTTCACCAGGATGTCCAGCCGGCCGAGCTTCTGGCGGACGGTATCGACCATGCTCAGCGCGTCGCCGAACGACGCCACATCGGCCTGCACAGCCAGCCCGCGCCGCCCCATACGCTCGGCCTCGCAGACAACCTGGTTGGCTTCATCGGCGTGCTTCCGATAATTGATCGCAATATTCGCGCCATGGGCGGCCAGGTCGAGCGCGATCGCGCGCCCGATGCCTAAGCTGCCGCCGGTCCCAATCGCCCCTTTGCCTTGCACATCCATCTCACACCCCCACGCTGATTCCGCCGTCGACGAACAGCACCTGCCCGGTGACGTAACCCGCATCGTCGCTGGCGAAGAACACATGTGCCGCAGCAATTTCCTCAGGCTCGGCCAGACGACGGAACGGGATTTTCTCCAGCAGGCCGGCCATGATGTTCTCCGGGATGCCCGCCGTCATGCGCGTCTTCGTCGCCCCCGGCGCGACGCAGTTGACGGTGATGTTGAATCGCGCCCATTCGAGCGCCAGCGTCTTCGTCAGGCCGATCACGCCCGCTTTCGACGCCGAGTAGTTCGCCTGCCCCACGTTGCCGAGCGCGCCGATCGAAGACGTGTTCACGATGCGCCCGTGCTTCTGCGCCATCATCGGCACGCTGGCCGCCTGCGCACACAGAAACGTGCCTTTGAGATTCACGGCCATGACCGAGTCCCACTGCTCTTCGGACATCATTTTCACGTCGCCGTCCTTCACGCGCACGGCCAGCGCGTCCCGGTTGATGCCCGCGTTGTTAATGAGGATATCCAGCCGCCCGAAGTGGCTCGTGGCCGCCTCGACCATCTTCTGAGCATCGGCGCGCGCGGACACATTGCCGACGACGGCGACGGCCTTGCCGCCCGCTTCGACGACGAGATGGGCCGTCTCATTCACCCCGGCCTCGTCGAGGTCCGACACCACGACGCACGCGCCTTCCCGAGCGAAGCGGAGCGCCGTCGCCCGCCCGATGCCGCTCCCGCCGCCGGTAATGAGTGCTACTTTGTCCTTGAGTCGCATGACGTTCTGTCCTCTCCGTAATCAGTAATCAGTGATCGGTGATCGGTGATCAGTGGCTACGGATTACTGATGACTGATGACGGGTCACTGATGACTGGCTACTCTTTACTGAGATCGCTTCATCATCAGCGTCCACTTGCCTTCGATGACGGCCTTGCCCTCTTGATTGCACACGCGCGTCTCGAAGACGACCACACCGCGATCCGGCTTGGAGGTTTCCTTCTTCTCGGCCACTTTCAGTTCGAGATGGACCGTGTCGCCGAACTTCACCGCGCCCTTGTACTGGATCACCTGCTCCATGAGCGCGATGGTCGTACCTTCGAACACGCCCGTCCAGTTGGCCATGCCCGTCGCCATGGCTGCGACGAGCATGCCATGAGCGATGCGTCCGCCGAACGGCGTGGTCTTGCCAAACTGTTCATCGGTGTGCAGCGGATTGAAGTCGCCTGATAGCCCGGCGAAGTTCACCACGTCGGCCTCGGTGACGGTGCGCGCCTGCGAGACGAACGTGTCGCCCAGATTGAACTGATCGAACGTCAGGCCGCGAGTCTTGTATGTCATTCAGAATCTCCCTTTCTCCATCAAACTCCCATCTCCTTCGCGATAATGCCCCTCAAGATTTCGCTTGTTCCCCCGCCATAGAGCAAGAAGCGCGCGTCGCGGAAGTAACGCTGCGCATCGTACTCCATGGCGAAGCCGTAACTGCCGAATATACGCGTGCATTCGTCGGCAACCTTGTTCGCCATCTCGGTCGCGAACAGCTTCGCCATCGACGCCAGTTTCATATCCGGCTTGCCGCTGTCGACGAGCCATGCAGCACGATACACCAATCCGCGCGCCGCCTCCAATTGTGTGCCCGCCTCGGCGATCTTGTGTGCAATCGCCTGAAAGGCGCCGATCGGCTTGCCGAACTGCACGCGCTCGTGCGAGTATCGAATCGACGCGTCGAGCGCGGCCTGCGCCAGCCCCAGCGCCAGCGCGCCGGTCATCGTGCGTATCTCCCCCAGGATCGCGCTGAGGTTCTTGAAGCCCGTGCCCTGCTCGCCCAGCAGGTTCTCGGGCGGCACACGCACGCTCTCCAAAATCAACTCCGACGTCTCCGACGCGCGCACGCCCATCTTCTCGATCCGCTTGCCGACCGACAGCCCCGGCATGCCTCGTTCGACCAGGAACATGTCGATGCCCTTAAACCCGGCGTCGGGATCGGTCTTGGCAGCCACGGTGAAGAAGTCGGCAACGGTGGCAGAGGTAATCCACATCTTGCGTCCGCTCAACACCCAGCCATTGCCATCTCGGATCGCTCGAGTGGTGATGCCGCCCAGGTCCGAGCCGAAATCCGGCTCCGTCATGGCGATCGTGCCGATCTTCTCGCCGCCGAACGCGGGCGCGAGCAGACGTGCCTTGTGATCGTCCGTACCGAACCGATACACGAAATCCGTCCCCATCAGGCTCTGCATCGAGACCGCCGCCGCCAGCGCGAGCGAGCCGCGCGCGATCTCCTCGGCCATCAGGCAGAACGTCGTGAAGCCGGCGCCCATCCCGCCGGCCGATTCCGGATAGCGCAGCCCAAAGTAGCCGAACTCGCCGCAGCGCCGGAACAGCGCCATCGGGAACTCTCCCCGCTCGTCGATCTCGCGCGCGACCGGGATAACTTCCTTTTCGACGAAGTCGCGCACGGACTTGCGAAACAGTTCTTGTTCTTCGGTCAGAGCGAAGTCCATATGACTAATTACTGATTACTGATCACTGATCACTGACTACTGATCGCCTTCTTCTCGGCCAGATGGATCAACACGCCAAACGCATCCTTTGGATGGATGAACGCCTCGCGCCAGACACAGCCCTCGAATGTCACGCCGGGCTGGTAAGTATGCCGGTACGCGATCCGCCCGCCGCGTCGCTCAAGCTCGGCGATCGCCGCGTCGAGGTCGTCGACCTCGTAGGTAAGGTGATGCACACCCGGCCCGCCGTTCCGCTTGATGAACTTCGCCACCGGGCTATCCTCGCGCGTCGCCTGCAGCAGCTCCATCCGGCTCTCGCCGATCTCGAACGGGCGATAGCGAATGCCCATGTCCTCGATGGTTTCCTCCGGATGAAACTCGGCGCCAAACCACCTCTCGAAGAATGCCTGCGCTTCGTCCAGGCTCTCGACGGCCAGCGCGACCCGCTCGATGCGCTTGATGAAGTCCATGCCCCTACCCTTTTCCGATAAACGGCAACAGGAATCCGGTCTGCGCAGCGTAATCGCGCCACTCACCACCAAATCGGCGAGCCAGAGCCTTGTCCTCTCGTCTGGCCCGATAGATTTCGGTGGGCAGAAACAGCAGCAGTGTGCCAATCATCCCCAGCCCGCTTCGCAGCGTGACGGCCGCGCCCAGCAGGGCGGCAGTCATCCCAACGTAAACGGGATGGCGAACCAGCCGGTATGGGCCACTTCGCACCAGCACATTCAGCTTCGGCTCTACCTCTCCCACAAACGCCGATCGGAGATACACCGCCGCCCATGCCACCACGGCCATCCCCACTGCAACGATGAGAAAACCGAGTGGCCTGGCCACCTCTCTTGGCAGTGGCATGCGAAGGTCAATCAAGAAACTGACCAGCAGGACTGCGATCCCGGACAGCCCGTTCAGGATGGCGGGCAAGTACTCGCGCGAAACCTTCATGCCACCGCCTTGGCTTCCTGTAGCACTGCGCTCAACGCGGCGATGAAGCGTTCGTTTTGATCCCGCGTGCCGAGCGTCACGCGCACCCCATTCGGCATGCCCATGCTGCCCGCCCAGCGGATAATGACGCCCTTCCGCAGAACGGCGGCGGCCAGCGCTTCTGCGTCGATCGGTGGATCGACGATCAGCACGAAGTTGGCCTCGCTCCGAACGTAACTCAAGTCCAGCGCATCGAAAGCCGCGTACAAATACTCGCGCTCTTCCCGGACAAGTTGCGTGCTGCGCCGCTCATAATCGTGATCGTCTAAACTTGCGGCGGCGGCGGCGAGCGGGATCGATCCGGTATTGAACGGCAACTGCGCGTGATGCAGGTACTCGATGATTTCCGGCCGCCCAATCGCGTAGCCCACGCGCAAGTTCGCCAGCCCGGACTTCTTGGAGAAGCTGCGAACGACGACGACGTTCCGGCCCTGCTTGATGTACTCGACGCTGTTGACGTGATCCGGATCGGTCGCGAAGTCGCCGTAGGATTCGTCGACGACGACGACGACGTGATCGGGCACTCGCGCCATGAATTCGTCGGCTTCGCACTGCTTGATGATCGTGCCGGTGGGATTGTTCGGCGTGCACAGGAAGATCAGACGCGTCTCAGGCGTCACGGCGCGCAAGATCGCAGGCAGATCGAAGCGATATTCCGGCGTCATCGGCACCTCGATCGTCCGGCCGCCAAACATCGTCGTCAGGATCGAATACATCGGGAATGTCGCGCTCGCCGTGATCGTCTCACTGCCCGGGCATATGAACGCCTGCGCGATCATGCGCAGAACGTCGCAGCCGCCGTTGCCGGTGAGAATGCAGTGCTCGGTGAAAGCCGGATCGATCGTCGGTGCGAGCTTTCGGCGCAGCGCCCTCTCCCAGTAACCCGGATAGCGGTGCGCCTCGCCGAGCAATTCCTGCGCTGCTTTCACCGCCAGCGGCGACGGGCCGAGCGGGTTCTCGTTGGAGCCGAGCTTGGTCACCTCGTCGAGCTCGAGCTCTTCCTGCACCTCTTCGATCGACTTGCCGGCGATGTACAGCGGGACTTTGAGCAGATGAGGATTCAATTGAAGCTGTGTCATCCGGTTCTCCGAAGGAACTCAAGGAGCTGAAGGAACTCTGAGTTCCGTGAGTTCCTTTGCTTTTTCCTCCAACGCCTTCAACACACGCTCCGGCGTCATCGGCAGCGTGGTCATTCGGATGCCCACCGCATCGTAGATCGCATTGGCAATCGCTGCGGCGGTCGGCGTGCCGCCCATCTCGCCGACGCCTTTCGCGCCGAACGGGCCTTGCGGATCGTCCGTTTCGATGATAATGCTCTCGATGTGCGGCATATCGGCGGCAGTGAACAATCGGTAATCGTGGAAGTTAGGATTGAGCACCTGGCCGTCCTGCACCTGTACCTCTTCGCACAACGCGTAGCCCAGCCCCATCTGGGCGCCGCCTTCCATCTGCCCTTCGACCGCCATCGGGTTGATCGCCCGACCCACGTCGTTCGCGCATACCAGCCGCAGCACGCGCACGTGCCCCGTCTCGGTGTCCACTTCCACCTCGGCCATCTGCGCGCCGAAGCCGTATGTCGCCGAAATGTTGCCTTTGTAAGTGGCCTTGTCGACGAGCTGGGTCGGCGGGTCGTACCACCCCTCGCCGGCGACGATCTGCCCGCCCTCGCGAAAGTGCCGCGCGCGGACCACCTTGCCCAACTCGACCGCCTTCGGATTCTGGATTTTGGACTTTGGCGTTTGGCGTTTGGAGTCTGGTTCTCCATCTGCTGCAACAGTGACCATACCATCACGCGCTACCAACTGCTCGGGCGAGACGCCCAGCATCTCCGCCGCCGTCTCGAATATCTGCGCTCGCGCGTGCATCGCCGCAACGTGCGCCGCGTTACCCGCGATGAACGTCGTCCGGCTGGCGTGCACGCCCACGTCCCACGGCTTCACGTCGGTGTCGCTGTTGAGAACGGTCACGGCTTCAGCCTTCACGCCCAACACCTCGGCGACGATCTGCGCCAGCACGGTCTCCGATCCCTGCCCGATCTCGGTGCTGCCTGTGATCAGGGATACGTGCCCGAAGTCGTCCACCTTCACCGTCGCGCCGCAGCCGTCGCTGCGATAGATGCGCGCCCCGCCGCCGACGTTCAGTGTGGCTGCGAAACCGATCCCCTTCTTGAGATTGGAGATTGGAGATTGGAGGTTGGAGGCGCGACTCTTGTCCGGGGCACGCCCTCCAACTTCCAACTTCTCACTTCCAACTTCCATGCTCTCCACATCTGCTCTTGCGGCGACCGCTTCCAGGCACTCTATCAAGCCGCACGACGTGATCTTCAGACCCTGCGGCGTCTCTTCATCCGGGCGGTTCGCGTTGCGGATGCGGAAGTCGACGGGATCGATACCCAGCGCTTCGGCCAGGCGATCCATCGTCGTCTCGACGAAGAAGGTCGATTGCGGATTGCCGTAGCCGCG
Organism: Anaerolineae bacterium; assembly: GCA_035693785.1. Lineage (GTDB taxonomy): Bacteria > Chloroflexota > Anaerolineae > Fen-1058 > Fen-1058 > DASSFZ01. Next base: position 9,066 of record DASSFZ010000258.1, read on the forward strand.
CACCGCGCCGGTGATCGGGTTGTTGGTGTACACGCAGTCGGCCTTGAATCGAACGTGCGGCACACGGTACAGCGAGGCTGTTGTCTCTAGCATCACCAGCGGCGTGACGCTGCCCCACGAGACATAGGCGCCTATGTCGAGCAGCGCATCGACGTCGCGGAAGGTGATCAACCCATCGCGTTTCGCGCCCGCGCGCACGTGTACCTTTGCCGGCTGGCGCATCGGCGCGGCGAGAAATTCCTCACGGCGCGAGAACGCCACGCGCACCGGCTTGCCCGCCTTGCGCGCCAGCAGCGCGGCGATCGGCTCGTACGGGTAAATGTCCAACCCGCGCCCGAACGCGCCGCCGATCGCCGTCTGGATGATGCGAATGTCGCTGCCATTCATGCCGAGCGCTTCAGAGAGATCCCGCTGAAGCAGGAATGGAATCTGCGTGGTGCTGTACAGCGTGAGCCGGCCGCCGAGGTCGAACGAGGCGACGACGACGCTCGTCTCCATCGCCGCGTGCGCTACATACGGCAAGTCGTAGTCCGCTTCCACGATGACATCGCTCTCGCGCTCGCCCCGCTCCGGATCGCCGTGCGCATAGCGGTAAGTCTGAAACAGATTGCTGCCGTGCTGCAGATGAACGAGCGGCGCGCCTTCCTGCAACGCCGATCCGGCGTCGAACACCGCGGGCAGCGGCTCGTACTCGACGCGGATCAATTCCAGGGCCTCTTCGGCGGTATCGGCGTCTACCGCGGCGACTGCCGCGATCTCGTCGCGCAGGCTGCGCGCCACGTCCCCCTTGAGCGGCGTGTTGTCCTTGCCGTAGCCGAACTTCGTCGTCGGGTTATCGGCCGCCGTGACGATTGCCTTCACGCCCGGCAGTTTCGCCGCTTGTGAGACGTCCACGCTCAAAATCCGCGCGTGAGGATACCTCGCATACAGGATGCGCCCGTGCAGCATGCCCGGCAGGCGCACGTCGTGCCCGTAGACCGCGCGTCCGGTCGCCTTAGCCGGCGCATCAAGCTTGGGGAGACGTTGACCGATAGCTGTACCCATACGTTTCACCGGAATGAGGGATCCTCAGAAACAGAGGGGGTGAGTTCCCTCAGCTCCCATGAGTTCCTTTCTCCCGCCACAGCCAACACCGCTTCGACAATCTTCTTGTAACCCGTGCAGCGGCACAGATTGCCGGCCAGTCCCATCCGCACTTCCTCCTCGGTGGGTTGCGGATTCGCGTTCAACAGCGCGACAGAGGCCATCACCATTCCCGGTGTGCAGTAACCGCATTGGATGCCGCCCTGTTCCACCAACGCGCGCTGCACGGGATGGAGTTGGCCGTCGGGCGATATGCCCTCGACGGTGAGCACGTCGGCGCCGTCGCAATCGGCGGCGAGCACCATGCACGACGTGACGAGCCTGCCGTTGAGGATCACCGTACACGCGCCGCAGTTACCGGTGTCGCAGCCCCGATGCGTGCCGCGCAGCTCGAGCTGATTGCGCAGCACATCCAGCAGTGTCCGGCGCGGGTCAATGAGCAGCTCTCGTGGTTCGCCATTGACGGTTAACGCGAGATGGAGTTTCGGCATACCTCTCACCAATTACTAATTACTGTTCACTGATGACAGTTGCGTCAGGCCACGCCGCGTCAGCACTTCGACCATCTGCCGGCGATACCACGCCGATCCGCGCACGTCGTCGATCGGCTTCGACTCTTCGGCGGCGATCTTCGCCGCGCGATCGATCCGTTCGGGGATAAGCGGTCCGCCCACCAGTTCGCTCTCTGCCCGGCGAACACGCAGCGGCGTCGGCGCCACGGCCCCCAACACAACCCGCGCATCGGCGCACACGCCACCCTCCATCCGTAGTGCGCACGCAACGCCTGCGACGGCAATATCCATCCACGCGCGCGGCGCGTGCTTGAGGTACCACGCCGGGCCGTCCCAAGGCGGGACTTCGACGGCCATCAGCAAGTCCCCCGCAGAGAGAACGGTCGCGCCCGGCCCCGTAAAGAACTCCTCGAGCGGAACGCGCCGCTCGCCGCCCGGACCGGAGATGCGCGCGACCGCGTCGAACGCGATAAGGATCGGTGCGAGATCGGCCGACGGCGCCGCGTTGCACAGGTTGCCGCCGACGGTGGCGAGATTGCGAATCTGAACCGAGGCCATCGTCGACGCGGCGTGGGCCAACGCCGGGAAGCGCTCGCGAATGAGAGGCGAGCATCGGATCTCTTCGGCCGCTGTCAGAGCGCCGAGCGTGAGATGAGAATTGAACTCCAGGCCGCGCAATTCCGGGATGCGCTTGACGTTGACGACGGCCCTCGGCGAATCGTTGCCCTCCTTCATGTTGAGGACGAGATTCGTGCCGCCTGCGAGGACACGCGCCTGGCCGTTGTATCGAGCCAGCGTCTCGATCGCCTCTGCCAGCGTCCTGGGAGCGAAATACTCAAATGACTTCATGATAGCTGATAGCCTATGGCGTATCGCATATCGCGTATCCCTTCACGCCTCACGCTTTACGTTTCACGCATCACGCTTCACGCCTCACGCTTTACGCTTCACGTTTTACGTTTCACGCTTACACTTCACGCCTCACGCTCTCGCCGCACCCATCTCCAACGCCTTCAAATTCAACTCGATCGCCTTCACCGGGCCGAGCGCGCGCACGGCCGCCTTTAGATCCTCTACGCTTAAACCCAAGCGCTGGTGCGCCGCAGCGAAGCCCAGCACGATGAGGTTTGCCGCCGCTGGCGCGCCGAGCTCCTTCGCGCAGGCGCCCGCGTCGATGGTGAACACGCCGACGCCCAGCTCGTTCAGGCGATCCGTCGCCGCCGCCTCAAGTTCATTCGCAGTGTTGACGAACACGCTTCCGCCCGGCCGGATGAACGTGAGGTTTCGCAGGGTTTCGACGCGGTCAAACCCGATCAACGCGTCGGCGGTCCCACGCCGGATGAGCGGCGCTTCGTGCCCCCCGAGCTTGAGGTGCGCCATCACGCTGCCGCCGCGCTGACTCATGCCGTGATTCTCCGAGACCATCACGCGCTCGCCGCGCGCCAGCGCCGCGTGCGACAGCACCTTCGTCGCGTAAACGACCCCCTGCCCGCCAATGCCTGTGATGATGAGCTTGAGTTCCATATCAGTGATCAGTGATCAGTTATCAGTCATCAGTTATCAGTCGGCAGCCATCAATCACCAGTGATCAGCTCAACCACTGATCACTGATTACTGATTACTGATGACTGATAACTGGTTACTGGCGCCTGCGGCACAATGAATCCCTTATAACACGCGTCGATGCACTGGCCACAGTCCACGCACACACTGGTGTTGATATCCACCCGCGACCGATCGGCGCGCAGGACGAGCGCGGGGCATTCGAATGCTTCGACGCAGTAGCGGCAGCCGTCGCATTGCTCGGTGACGACGACGGGTACCGGCTCTGCCTGGACCGGGGACGGGTCGTACAATATGCAGGGCCGGTCTGCGATGATGACGGCCGGGCCGCCTTCGGGCGCCTGGGTGAAGGCGTGGGCCTCCTTGAGCAGCGCCGCGAACGGCCCGTGATCGTAGGGATCGGCAACCCGGACGAACTTCACGCCACACGCCTCGACCAGAGCGGGGATCGGAACCGTGGTCGCGATGTCGCCGTCGGCCGTGTAGTCGCTGGCGGGCGTGGGCTGCGCGCCGGTCATCGCCGTCGTGTGGTTGTCGAGAATCACCAGGACGAAACGTGCATTCGTATGCACGGCATTCGCCAGCGGCACAATACCCGAATGCAGGAACGTCGAGTCGCCGATCGTGGCGACGATCGGTCGCTTATCACGGGTCAGCCGCGAGGCGTGATAAAACCCGGTCGCCATCGTCACCGATGCGCCCATATCCACACAGGTGTCCACGACGCGCAGGTTCGTCCCCAGCGTATAGCAGCCGATGTCGCCGGGATAGATAGCATTCGGACCGAAGGTCTGCTTGATCGTGAAGAAGGCCGATCGGTGCGAGCAGCCGGGGCACAGTCGCGGACGGCGCGGCGCGAGCTTGAACGACTGGACGAGCGTGGACAAAGCCGCGTCGGCAGAGGGCGGCGACGCGGCGATACCGGCCCGGTTGAGCGCCTGCGCCAGGATCGACATCATGACCTCGGGCGCCAGCTCGCCCGCGTTGGGCACCGTCCCATCCAACCGACCGCTCACGCGCGTCCGATCCGGAATCTGCAGCTCGAGGCAGGCGTCCGGCTCTTCAAGAATAAGCACGCGCTCAAACTGCTCGATAAATCCCATCACCCGTTTGCGCGGCAGCGGAAACGGCGTACCGATTTTGAGGATGGGCACTGTGACGCCGAGTTCGGCAAGACACTCCTGCGCCGTAGCATATGCGACACCGCTGGCGATAATCCCCAATCCCCAATGACCAATTCTCCAATTACCCATATCCTGAAGAGGGGTAATTGGAGATTGGTAATTGAGGGGCGACGACTCGAACTCGCGCTCGATGGCTTCCAGTTTGGCGTTAAGCTCGTGATGCAGCTTGAGCCGGAAGACCGGCGTCGCGGCCCAGCGTCGAGGATCTTTCTTGAAGCCGAGCTTGCCGTCTGCCGGCGACGGCAGGCTGCCATTGACTTCCATACTCTGCACGGCATGGCAAACGCGGGTCGTCGGGCGAAGCATGACAGGCATGCGGTGGCGTTCCGAAAGCTCGAAGGCTGCCCGTATCATCGCCAACGCTTCGGCCGGCGTAGACGGGTCGAGTACCGGCACTTTGGCCGTCAGCGCCAGCAGGCGCGAGTCTTGCTCGGTCTGCGACGATTGGGGACCCGGATCGTCGCAGGATACGACCACGAACCCGCCGACGACGCCGGTGTACGCCGCGCTAAACAATGAATCGGCGGCGACATTGAGACCGACCTGCTTCATCGCCGTCGCCGCTCTAAGCCCGCTCCAGCTCGCCGCAAGCGCAACTTCAAAGGCGACCTTCTCGCTGGCGCTCCACTCGGTGTAGATCGAACGGTCCAACTGCTTCTTGAACTTGACGACGCCGGCGAGGATCTCCGAGCTGGGCGTGCCGGGGTAGGCCGTCACCATCCGGCAACCGTTCCGGATCAGGCCAAGAGCGATTGCGTCGTTGCCGAGCAGAAGTTGAGCGCTCATCGTCACTCTGTCCCCCGCCCCCCGACCCTTCCCCCGCTGCCACGGGGGAGGGGCCGGGGGGTGAGGGCCACTAAGCCGGGATCGAAACCTCCGGCAGATGCTTCATCGCCTCCTCCACCAGTTCAGCCGGATACTCGTAATCTTCCAGCTTGCCTTGATGGTAGGCGTCGTATGCGCCCAGGTCGAAGTGGCCGTGACCAGACAGATTGAAGGCGATCACTTTCTTTGTGCCGTCGCGCTTGCACTTGAGCGCCTCGTCGATCGCCACGCGCACCGCGTGCGCCGCCTCCGGCGCCGCCAAGATGCCTTCCGCCCGCGCGAACTGCACCGCCGCCTCGAACGTCGGCACTTGGTGCACCGCCACTGCCTCGATGTCGCCGTGATCGTACAGTGCGCACACGTGTGGCGCCATGCCGTGATAGCGCAGCCCGCCGGCGTGGATGCCCGGCGGTATGAACGTGTGCCCCAGCGTGTGCATCTTGGCGATCGGCGCCGTCTCTGCCGTGTCGCCGTAGTCGAAGGTGTATTTGCCCTTCGTCAGCGACGGGCAGGCCATTGGCTCGACGGCGATCACCCGCGTCTTCTTTCCCGCCGTGAAGTTCTGATGCAGGAAGGGGAATACGAACCCCGCGAAGTTGCTCCCTCCGCCGATGCAGCCGATCACCATGTCCGGGTACTCTCCAGCCATCTCCATCTGCTGCAGTGCTTCTAGGCCCACGACAGTCTGATGCATCAGCACGAACGGTAGCACCGATCCCAACGAGTACTTGTACTTCCCATTCGATGTGACGGCGGCTTCAACCCCCTCGGAAATAGCAATCCCTAGCGAGCCGGGGTGGTCCGGATATTCCGCCAGCAGCTTCCGGCCGTACTGGGTCTTGTCTGAAGGGCTGGGCACGACCGACGCGCCGAAGGTCTCCATGATGATTCGCCGGTAGGGCTTCTGATGATATGAAACCCTGACCATGTAGACCTGGCATTCCAGGCCGAAGAAATTGCAGGCCATCGCCAGGGCCGAGCCCCACTGGCCGGCGCCCGTCTCCGTGGTGTAGCCCGTGACACCTTCTTGTTTGGCGTAGAACGCCTGCGCCACGGCCGTGTTGGGCTTGTGCGACCCGACCGGGCTGACACCTTCGTACTTGTAGTAGATGTGAGCCGGGGTGTCGAGCATCTTCTCCAGTCGTAGCGCGCGGTACATGGGCGTCGGCCGCCAGAGCCTGTAGACGTCCAGCACCGGATCGGGGATCTCAACCCAGCGATCCATGCTCACGGCTTGCATAATGAGCCCCATCGGAAAGAGCACGGCCAGGAAGTCAGGGGTGACCGGTTCTTTGGTGGCCGGGTGCAGCAACGGGCCGGGCGACTGGGGCAGATCTGGATTGATGTTGTACCACGCCTTCGGCACCTGGCTTTCGTCCAACAGGAATTTGTGTTGATCGCTCATGATTCTCTCCTCCACGGGTTGTTGGCATACACACGAGACAACTCAAGCAGGCTGGCGACCCCGCTGGGCGGGGCGCAAGCAGCGATGGTTCCCCAATAGATTCCCCCTTTCCAGTAGTCAGTGGTCAGTGATCAGTGATCAGTGATCAGTAATCAGTAATCTTGCAGTGAGTGAACCTGACCGTGAGCACTGGCTACAACTTGCGCGTATACAGCGTGAAGTAAAGCCGGCATAATACCAACTGGCAGTCGCCGCATTCCGGACCGATCTCCTCCGGGCGAACCGGCTCGGCCCGTACTTCGTAGCCCATCGAGATGTACAAGTCCTTGAATTCGTTCAGCCGCTGCGAGTCGGCCATGAAACGGCGCTCCCATCCTTCGGCGACCAACCTCGGATCGGGCGGCCGCTCGAAGTCCGGCCAGCGCGGCACAGGCTCTTCGATGACGCATTCGTCCCTTCGCCTCGGCTCAGGGCAGGCTTCGTCGCTCAGCTCCGTTCGGTAGTCGGCGTCTGTCATGTCGCGGCGGCTCCTTGCCCGGATGCGGCCGTGTCAGGCGGCCAGGGCCGATTCGGCCGGCACATCTTGCTCGCCGACTTTGTAGAGCCGCTGGCGAGCCAGGAGCGCTGCGCCCAGCGCCGACGTGAACTGAACCAGGTCGCCTTCGGGCACGTTGACGGCCATCTTCAGCTTCTCGCGCACCACGCCCGCCATCGTCTCGAAGCGCAGGATGCCGCCGATCAGCGTGACCTCCGGCTCCACCTGTACACGCTTCATCAGTTGCACGGAGCGGTCGACAAGCGAGACGATCGCCCCGTGCATGATGTCCGCCGGCGCGTAACCTTGCGAGAGGCAATTGATGACCTCCGACTCGGCGAAGACCGCGCACACGCCCGAGATGGGCACGACTTCTTTCGACGTCGCTACGAGCGGACCGATCTCCTCGGTCGTGAATCCCATGTAGCGCGCCGTCTTCTCCAGGAAAGCGCCGGTCCCGGCCGCGCACTTGTCGTTGAGGCGGAACGATTTCACCTTTCCCGCTCCGTCGAGCCGGCTGGCTTTCATCGTCTGCCCGCCCACGTCCAGGACCGTCTGGGTGCCGGGAAAGAAGAAGCGCGTGCCGTGCGCGGCGGCGGTCAGGTCGGTGACGTTGACGTTGCGGAAGGGAACTTGAAAACGGCCATAGCCGGTGCTGGCGACGTAAGCCAGGTCATCCTGCGTCAGCCCGGCTTCGTCGAGCGCCCTCGCCAGGGCGCGGCTGCCGGCCTCGGCCAGCTTGAAGCCGGTATTCAGCAGGCCGCGCCCGGCGATCTGATTTTCTTCGCTTAGAACGACAGCCTTCGTGTACGTGGAGCCGACGTCGATGCCTGCTGTGTAAATCATGCTGCCTCCTCCGCGCGAACGGCTCCAGCCGGGACGCGCCGGCTCAAGATGCGATCCATCGCGAACAACGCCGCGCCCAGCGCGCCCATGAAATGCGATTCTGCGCCGACGTTGACCGGGAAGCCCAACGCGTCGTTGAGCACTTGCACGACGCCGACGTTCAGCGCCACGCCGCCGGTGAACGTCACTTCAGACTCGATGCCGACGCGGCGCATCAGCCCCATCGAGCGCGACACGATCGATTGATGCACGCCGAGCAGGATGTCCTCGATCTTCTTGCCTTTGCCCAGCCACGAGATCACCTCGGATTCGGCGAAGACCGTGCAGGTGGTGCTGATCTTCACCGGCTTGTCGGCGCGCAGCGCCGTCGGGCCTAGCTCAGTCAGAGGAATCTCGAGCGCCGCCGCTGCCGCGCCCAGGAAGCGTCCCGTGCCCGCCGCGCACTTGTCGTTCATGCAGAAGTCGAGAATCTCGCCCTTCGCGCTAACGCGAATCGCCTTGGTGTCCTGGCCGCCCATGTCGACGACGGTGCGCGTGCCGGGAAACATGTGCACGGAGCCGCGTCCGTGGCAGGAGATTTCGGTGATCTGCGTATCGCCGAAGATCACTTTGTAGCGTCCGTAGCCCGTGCCGACGACGTATTGCACTTCCTCCTCGCGGATGTCGCCGTTTCGCAGCGCCTCGGCGTAGGCGTTCTCGGCAGCCAGCACAACGTTCGCCCCCGTATCGATCAGCGAGCGACTGACAATCTGACGATTCTCGTCGAGAATGATCGCCTTGGTCTGAGTCGACCCGACATCTACACCCGCAGCGTATGCCATTATATCCTCCCTTCCCGCCTATCGCGTATCGCTCATGGCATATCGCGTATCGCTTATGGCTTATTGCTATATGCTGCCAATAGGCGATACGCGATAAGCGATATGCTATCTGCTATCCGCCATGTGCTTCCGCGTCGCCAGTCCTTCGAAGAACGCGTCGATGCGATTCTTGAGCTGCGCTTCCGATACGACGCGCTTGTCCATCATGTCCGACTCGATGAACAGGCTGCCCACGTCCCGCGCGGCAAGGAGCGAGCGCCGATTGTCGGCCAGCCCGGTCGAGACCGTGCGGCAAGACTTAATCGGATGATAGACCACGCCGTCGATGCGGTACGGATCGACCATGTCGATCAGCGTTCGGTCCTGGAAGAACATGCTGTCCATCGCGTGCCGCACGCTGATGAGCAGCCCTTCGGCCAGGCTGTCCAGCGGGCGGCTCAGATCGTACTCGTAACCTAGGCTGGTGCCGCCCGAAGCGAACCACAGGTAAGTGGAGCTGACGAAGGCACCACCCTGCTCGGCGAACATCTCGTTGAAGCGGCGGAAGATGGGATAGCATGGCACGCCGACGAAGATGAGGCGATACTTCTCCTCGTGCAGCGTTCCGAGGCCGTTCGCCGCTTTGTACTCCATCTCTTCGACGACTTCCTCGAAGTACTTGGCGCCCTCCGGCGTGCCGCGAAAGCCGTTCGCCATGCCCAGATACACGGTCCCGTCCGTGACGGCGTTGAAGACAGATGGCACACTCTGGTTCAACTCCAGCACACGCTTCCAGGCGCGGCTCATGACGTTTGCCTCGCGCATCACCTCGCGCAGCCGGTCGATGTCAAAATGCTTGCCCGACACCTCTTCGCACAGCGCGATCAGCTCCTTGAGCTGCGCCGCCACGTATCGTTTGTCGTTCTCGAAGTCCGGATCGCCCGGCCAGGTCTGCCCGCCCGCCGCACGGCTGCCCGGCACATCCAGAGTGAAGATCGGGATGTGGTACATGCGCTCCCATATCTCCGCCCACTTGATGTACGTGTTGCAGGCGTTGGTATATACCGCCAGCGACGGCGGGGGGATGCGTCCCATCGGATGCTCGCCGCCGCGCAACTGCATCCCCACATCGGCCTTGACGTAACCGCAGATGTCGGGCGAATAGCCGTAATCCTCGGCGGTGTTCAGATATTCGTGCGCCACACGTCGCACAGCAGTCTGCAGCGAATTGATCTCCGGGAAGACGGTATGGAAGTCGAAGACGCGCAGGACCTCGGCCAGACTGCCCATCACGAACACATACGCCGCCTTCTTGCCGTGCTCCGGCGCTTCCGTGAGTGATTTGAACCACTCCCGGAAGAGCCGCGCGCCCTCCGCCGCTCCACGCCCGACTATCGTGTCTGTGCTCTGTCTATCAGTCATCGACTCTCCTCCTCACTGCACCATTCATCACGCATCACGCACCACGCACCATGCCTCACGCAAACAGCAGATTCTCGACAAACGTCTCCAGTTGAATCTGGAGGTGATCGAAACTGGTCATGCTCTCTTCAAACTCGCTGACGAAGTAGGGGATGCCCTTTTCGTCCAACGCTTTGACGTAGGCAACCTGCTCGTCCAGACCCGGCTCGCACATCTTGGCCGCCGTGATGACCGCCGCGCTCGCATTAGCCTCCTTGATGCGCTGCAGCAGCATGTGCTCCTTCGGCTTGCGCAGATCGTGCTGCACGGGACTGTACGACGATCTCTCCAGATAGGCTTCGGCCAGATTGAATAACGGGTCGCCTTCGAGCGGGACGTCTTCCAGAATCCATCGCAGCCCGATGAACAGATCGTCGTCGACGACGTAGCACGATTGGGCGATCGCGCGCAGCAGGTCGAGCGGCGGCTGCTCGCAGAAGCCGCCTTCGAATACCAGGCGGATGCGGTCCAGCGGCTTGGCCGTGCGCGCTTCGATCTGCGGGATGACGGCTTTGAGCATGTCGTTGTGCTCCTCGCGCAGGATCATGCCGCCGACGGCGACCAGCACGTAGGCCTCGTCGATGGGGAGGAGCCACGGCTTCTCGCGCTTGATGGCGTACAGCTTGCGCAGCAGGCGGCGATTCTCGTTGTACACGCGGATCGACGCGCGCAGATCGTCGTCGCCGACTTTGCGGCCGGCCACCCCTTCGATCTCGCGCTTGAGCCGCGCGTACTCGTCACGCAGGTAAGCTGCGGCGTGTGACGAGTTGGCGTTCTGGGGCAGGTACAGGATCTGGCACACATAGGGGAAGTTGCGGCCCCACACCGCCGCCAGGTTGCGCGCGGCGTCGCAGATAGGGTGGGTGACGAACATGTCGATCTCGATGCGCTTGCTGAGCGCCAGCTCGAGCGAGGTCTTCAGGATCGAGCACAGGTACGAGCCGAAGCGCGCCTCCGCCTGCCGCGCTTCGATCTGGGCGCCGCGAATCTTCAGCGGCAGCATGCCGGCGGCGTGAGCGATTTCTTCCGGGAAGTACACTTGAAAGTGGCCCAGCACCTTACCACCCGCCTCGCGCCAGCGGCGCACGGTAGGATATTCGGGATCTTCCACCAATTCCCGGCACATGTCGAGCACGGCATCTAACGGCTCATAGGGCCTGCTATCCAGCGTTCTCACATTCATCTGCCTCCTCCTTACCTCCCAGTTATCAGTCATCAGTTATCAGTCATCAGTGCTCGCCGCTCACGGATCACTGATTACTGATCACTGATTACTAATTACTGATTACTAATTACTGATTACTGACTCTCGCCCCGCACTTGCCGCAGAAGTCGAACTCATCCGGCAGGTACTTCGTCCCGCACGACGGACACTCGCGGGCGTATGGCCCCCACGGAAACTCGGACGACTGGCCCGCCGCCGCCCGCTCGCGCAGCATGCGATAGCGCGCGGGGCGCTTCTCGACAAACGCGCCCATACCTTCGAGCGGCTCCCACGTGGCGAAATGGATCGACAGCCAGTCGCGCGCGTGGCCAACAGTTTGGTGCCAGGCGAGGTCCTTCCAGAAATTTGCCTGCTGCTTCGTGTAGCGTGTGCATTCGGGGAACTTGTCGACCAGCTCGCGGCACAAGGCATCGACTGCCTGGTCGAGCCTGGATAGGTCGAGGCAATAGCCGTCCTGCCCCTTCTGCGCCTTGGCGATCTGATCCGGCGTCGCCCGGACGACGAACTCGCCATCCTTCTTCACGGAAGGGGTCACCTCGTTGACCAGTCCCCATTCCAGCGCCTGGTAGGGCGGGATCCGGCGGTTAAGCATCAGCATCCATCGGGCGCGGCGGTCGCCGACGAAGATCGGCAGCCACTGCGTCGCGCCGCCGGCAGCCACGCTGCCCACGCCCGTGCCGACCTGGCCGATATAGGCGTGTTCCGCGATCACCGACAGATCGCACGCCAAATGGCTTTCGTTGCCGCCGCCGACGGCCATGCCGTTCACGCGCGCGATCACAGGCTTGCCGGTATTGATAATGCTCTCGATGTACGCGCTGAACAGGCCCATGTACTTCCAGTAGTCGCGCGGCGAGCGCGTATAGATTTCCTCGTATTCCTTCACGTCGCCGCCGGTGCAGAACGCGCGATCGCCGGCGCCGGTATAAACGATGACCGCCACCTCGTCGTCGAAAGCGGCTTCGCGAAAGGCGGCGGCAAGCTCCATCAGTGCGCGCGTCGAATAGGCGTTGTACGCCTGAGGCCGGTTGATTGTGATGCGCGCAATCCAGTCGGACTTCGCATAGAGGATTTCGGTGAATTCGACGGTGCGTGTCTGAATGAATGACATCATCAGCCTCCTGACCGGTAGTCGAGTAGTCGGTAGTCGAGTAGTGAGGTAGTGACCACGTGACCATGTGACTACGTGACTAGGGCTTGCTCCCGTTTCCGAGCGTCTTTTCGATGAACTCGTTCGCCCGCCCGGACAGCAACCGATGATACTCGCGAAACACGAGCGTCGCCCGGTCGCCCAGCCATCCCTCCGGCAGCAGCTCGGCCGGCAGGTTCGGGTCGGATCGCGGGAAGGTGCTGTACTCGTGGATAATCCAGAATCGGCGCACAAAACAGTCGTCAGGCCTCAGCGCGTTGCCCGTGGATAACCGCTCTTCGCAGCTCTGCAACTCGGGTTCCCACTTCCGCAAGAATGCTGCGTACCGCTGATTCAGATCGCCGAGATTCCAGCAGCGAGCCACCAGGTCTCCACATGAAAGGTCACTCAACCACCGGCCGACAAAGCACTGCACGTAGCGCCACGCATGGAGGTCGTCCAGCAGGGCCCCCAATTCGGTATGACGGTCATGAGGCGATACCCACATCCCTGGAGCCAAAGGCCCGAACCCCAGCCAACTGAGCCGCCGCCGAATCGTCTCACGCAGGTCGCGCTTCCTCTCGGGCAGCGAATACACCACAACGCGCCACTGCCCGTCCCACTCTTGACGGCGCGGCTCGAAAATGCGCTGAGCGCCCTCTTCGAGCAGGCGGCGCCCCTTCGGGGTGAGCGCATACAGACTGTTGCGGCCGCGGCGCTGCGGTTTCAGCCATCCCTGCTTGCTCATGCGTGACAGGGTCGATCGGGCCGCCTGGCTGCTCACCCCCAGCAGGCCGAGCAGCTCGATCAAGCTCCTCGTCCAGGCCCACCCTTCACGCGGAAGGACGTAATCGCCAAAGAGCGTGAAAATCAGAAACTGCGTCCGAACCTGCCGTCGCTTCGACATATGTCATTTTGAATACGGTCGTCTGAAAAATGCGATATGTCACCAGTATAACATCGTTTTTGCTGAAGTCAATATGCAAATCTCGTTTCATAGAAAGTTCTTTTTCTCACAATATCCACGCAGGCGCGCAGCCGCTTCAGAAGTCGGCGCCGAGCCTACCACTTGAATGGACCGGCTACTTGCCAGCAACGGGGAAAGCGTCTCGGCGAAGAGTGAATCGCCGACGATGAAGACCCTTTCCACGGCGACCATCCGGCCGCTGCTCGTTCCCTGATCGGCTGGGACCAGCCACACGGGCTGGCGCATATCCGGGGGAGGTACTTTCGCCCCACTCGTGCTGGAAAGCACCAGGGCGGTATTGCCTTCATCGAGCAAGCACAACGAGGCCGCCTCGGCCCGGGTCAGCGTGCGAGCGTGATCCGTCACGGATTGCAGGAGGTGCCGGAGATCGAGCTGCGACACGATCTCCTGGCTGAACTCGAAGGCGGAGGCCAGCTCACGTGTGCGCTGCGCGACGCGGGACTCCAGCTCGTCACGCGAAGCGGCGATGTCGGCGCGCATCGTCTCGAAGGCGCGCGCCAGGTCCGCAAGCTCGTCGCCGCCTTCGACGCGCACAGGCTCAACGAGATGTCCTTCGGCGATGCGATGAGCGGCCCGGTTGAGCGTCGCGAGTGGCCGCGCAAAACGGCGGCGCGTAAAAAAATAGCCCCACGTCAGCAGCAGTAAGGCGGCGACCAGCAGGACGAGCTGAATGAGCAGGAGGGCACGCAGCGTCGCGCCACTTGCCTGGGTCTGAACGATCAGGTAAGTGATCGCAACGGAGCCGGCAAGGAGGAGCACGAAACAGAATACGATTGCGCCGAGCTGGATCCGCAGGGAGCGGAACACGGCTGCCTCCGGCTGCGCTGAAATAGGCCGGTGTTGATCGTATCGCACACGCCTGAAAATCGCAAGCCGGGGCGAGGGCGCCTTCGTGGTTAATCTCCCTTGTCTTCACTCCACCGTGGCGCTCTTGATCTCTTTCTGCGCAGCACCTTGCGCACCACGCGCCCGACAAGCAAGAAGCCCGTTCTCTCATCAAGAACGGGCTTTGCTTCTATCCGTGCCTATCCGTGTTCATCCGTGGTTTATTTACTCCACCGTCACACTCTTCGCCAGGTTCCTCGGCTGATCGACGTCGCAGCCGCGTCGCACGGCGATAGTGTACGCCAGCATTTGCAGCGGGATGGAAGCCAGTACCGGCGCCAGCAGCGGCGCGCACTCCGGCACGTATAACACGTGGTCGGCCTTGCGCCGGATGTCCTCATCGCCGTCCGTCGCGAGCGCGATGACCGTACCGCCGCGCGCCTTGACCTGCTCGACCTGGCTGATCATCTTGTCGTAGACGTGATCCCGCAGCGCGATGCACACGACCGGCATGTCCTCGTCGATGAGCGCGATCGGGCCGTGCTTCATCTCGCCGGCCGGGTAGCCCTCGGCGTGGATGTACGAGATTTCCTTGAGCTTGAGCGCGCCCTCCAGCGCGATGGGGAAGTTGATGCCGCGCCCCAGGAACAGGAAATCCGTATAATGGTAGAAATGCGCCGCCAGAGCCTCGACCTCCGGCGCGCGGTCCATCAGCCGCCCGGCCAGGTCGGGCAGTTTCGCCAGTGCGTCGACCGCCGCACGCAGCCGCTCGCCGCTCAATGCCCCGCGCAGTTGGCCGAGATAAACGCCGAGCACATATTGATCGACCTGTGAGCCGGTAAAGGTCTTCGTCGAGGCGACGCCGATCTCTGGCCCGGCCTGAATCAGGATCGACCCATCGCTGATGCGGTGCGCCTGAGAGCCGACGACGTTCACGATGCTCCACAGGCGCGCGCCCTTCATGCGGGCTTGCTCCATCGCCGCCAGCGTGTCGACGGTCTCGCCCGACTGCGTGATGGCCAGGACGGCGGTGCGATCGTCGAGGATCGGATCGCGATAGCGGAACTCCGACCCGTAATCGACCTCGACCGGCACGCGCGCCAGCGACTCGATCATATACTTGCCGACGAGCGCCGCATGCCACGACGTGCCGCACGCGACCGAGATGATCTTGTCGATCGAGCGCGCCGCCTCGGACGAGAGATTCATCTCGGGCAGGCTTACTACGCCGCGCTCGAAGTCGACGCGGCCGCGAATCGTGTCGGTGATCGAGCGCGCCTGCTCGAAGATCTCCTTCTGCATGAAGTGCGTGTACTCGCCCTTGGCCGCCGCAACCGGATCGTATGGCACGGTGTGGATCGGCAGCTCGAGCGGCTCGCCGTCGAGCGAGACGAACTTCACGCCGTCGCGCAGGACGACGGCCATCTGGCGCGATTCGAGGAAGATCATGTCGCGCGTATATTCGAGGATGGCGGGCATGTCGGAGGCGAGGAACATCTCGCCCTGCCCCACGCCGACGGTCACGCCGCCCGCGTTTCCGATGCGCGACACGATCAGGCGGTCGGGCTGGTCGTGGTCGAGCAGCACGACGGCCTGCGCGCCCTGAAGCCGGTTAAGCGCCTTGCGCGCCGCTTCCTCGAACGTCTCGCCGTCGCGCAGGTACTGCTCGACGAGGTGGACGATGACTTCCGTATCGGTCTCGCTCCTGAAGACGTGACCCGCCGCCTGTAGCTCGTGCCGCAGCGCCAGGAAGTTCTCGACGATGCCGTTGTGCACGACGACCAGCCGGCCCGTGCAGTCCACGTGGGGATGCGAGTTCGTCTGGTTGGCCTGGCCGTGCGTTGCCCAGCGCGTATGGCCGACGCCGATCGGCCCGTGCATCGGCTCGGCTTCGAGCAGCGATGCCAGCCGGTCGAGCTTGCCCGCGTCCCGGCGCACGGCGATGTGGCCGTTTTCGATCACGGCTATGCCGGCCGAATCGTAGCCGCGATACTCCAACCGCTTGAGACCGTTGAAGATGATCGGCGTCGCGTCGCGCGAGCCGACGTATCCGACGATACCGCACATGGGAATCCCTCCTTGGGGGATTGAACCCTTGCGAAGGTATGCCCTGAGCGGAGTCGAAGGGTTCGTAACCTTCGCGAGGGTTTGATTTTTCGCCACCGCGCTCCGCTTGTCCGCGAGTCGCCTCGCGGCTTTCGCGCCTGCGCTTGAACGTCACAGGAGGGGGAGACGAGGGTGGTGGCTCACCCTGACGGCATCCGCTGATTCCTCGATTTTCCTTCGGCGTATCGCATATCGCCTATCGCGTATCGCAAAGCAGCCTTCCTGGATGAAGCGATGCGATAAGCGATAAGCTATAGGCGATGAGCGAAGTTAGCGCTGCCCCACGGCAGGAACCGTCTCCTCGTCAACTGGGCCGCCGTGCGACGGCCTCAGTCCATGCGCTGTCTCCCCGCTTATTCGTCCGAGCGATCACCTCCTTATCCGGTGTGTTACGACAACATTCTAACACAACCCCGGCGTCTATGCGTCGGAAAACGGTTAGAGAATCGACCCCGATTTCTTGAGTTCCCTGATCACCTTCAGTTCCCTCAGCATGTGCCAGGCACGCCAGGAACTGAAGGAACTCAAGTCAGTCCGGCGCAGCCTGCAGGAACCGCACATACCGCGCCGTCGCCGCGTCCAGGTTGGAGTAGACACCGCGCTGCTCGGCCGGCAGGAGGGAAGCCAGTTGATACATCGCCTCGTCGGTCATCTGCTTGAGCGTCTCGCCGCTCAGGCGCTCCTCGTCCGCAGCCAGAACGAATGGGCGGCCCACGCGCACCCGGATCGTCGTGCGGCGCAGGCGCTTGATATTGCGGCTCCAGCGATCGCTGCCGCTGAACGCCACAGGCACGATCGGAGCGCCTGCCTGCGACGCGATGTACGCCAGGCCCGGCTGCGCTTCGAGAAGGGTGGCCGTCTTACTGCGGGTGCCTTCGGGCGCGATCAGAAGAGGCAGGCCCTGATCGAGCACGTCAAACGCCGCCTGAAGCGCTTTGCGGTCGACGTCACCCCGACTCACCGGTATCGCGTCAAAGGTGCGGAGCAAAGGGCCGGTGAGCCAGTGTTGATACGCCTCAATCTTCGCCAGGGCGATGACGGAGCGTGGAAAGCGGCCGCTGACGATCACAGGGTCCACGAAGGCGATATGGTTGAACATCGCGATGCAGGCACCGCTTGCAGGAAAATGCTCCAATCCCTCGATAGTCAGGCGCATCGTCACCTTGAAGGCCACGCGCAGGAACAACGTGTAGAACCGGCGCAGCAGGCTCGGCTTGTAGTTCTGGTATTTGCTCGCGCGGCCGGCGCGCTTGCTGCGAAATCGTCCCCGGCGCTTGACGTCGGTCGTGCTCGTCATGTCACCTTCGCTTCGGCGAAGCGTCTCACAATCTCCTCGGCCCGATCGACCATCGCGCTCATGTCCAGCTTCGTCGTGTCCAGAGTAATCGCGTCAGGCGCGGCGACCAGGGGGGAGATCGGCTTCTCCCGGTCACGCACGTCCCGGCGGCGCATTTCGTCGAGCACATCCTCGTAAGTGGCCTGCTCGCCGCGCCCCAGCAGCTCGGCGTGCCGGCGCTGCGCTCGCACCTCGAGCGACGCGTCGACGAAGAGTTTCAGATCGGCATCGGGGAGCACCACCGTGCCGATGTCGCGCCCGACCATGACGACTTTTCCCCGCTGCGCGATGCGCCGCTGCCGGTCGACCAGCGCGCGCCGCACGCCGGCGACCGCCGAAACGGGAGAAACGATCGCGTCGACCGCCGGGGAGCGAATGTCCCACGTCACATCACGCCCGTCGAGCAGGACGGTGTCGAGACGGCCATCGGCGGCGGTCGGCTCAACCACGTCGATCTGCACACGCCGGGCAAGCTCGGTCAGCGAAACATCGTCGTCGACGCTGACGCCGTGCTCCAGCGCCGCCAGCGACACGGCACGGTACAGCACGCCCGTATCGAAATACAGGTATCCCAGGCGCTGCGCGAGCAGATGCCCGAGCGTGCTCTTGCCCGAGCCTGCCGGCCCGTCGATCGCGATCACCGAGGGTTTCATCGCATATCGCATATCGCATATCGCGTATCGCGTATCGCTGATGGCTGATGGCAGACAGCTGATGGCTTACGCAGATGGTATATCGAAATTCGCCTCACGCTTCACACCTCACGTTTTACTCTTTACGCTTCACGACTCACGTTTTACGCTTCACGTTTTACATTTCACGCTTCACGGCTCTCCCGAATCGACTCTTTCTTTTCACCACTGTTGGTCCGGACTGGCTCTTCTCGACCAATCCGCGCAGTGAGCGAATCTCTTTCGCATTCAGGAAGCGCCACTTGCCGGGCTTGAGATCGCCCATGTCGATCGGGCCGATACGGACGCGCAGCAAATACTGCACGGGGTGTCCCAACAGCCGCGCCACCTCACGGATCTGGCGCTTGCGACCTTCGCGCATGACGACGCGTAGAAGCGTGCCGCCGCCTTCGTGCCGGACGACTTCGACGCGGGCCGGAGCCGTCTTGTAGGCGCCTTCCGGGTCCGGGACAACCACGCCGCGCCGCCAGACGTCGAGCGCCTTGGCGTCCGGGCGGCCCTTCACGAAGACGAGATACTCCTTCTCGTGCTCGTAGCGCGGATGCGTGAGCACGTTCGCCAGCTCGCCGTCATTCGTCAGGAGCACGAGGCCCTCGCTGTCCGCGTCGAGCCGGCCGACGGGGTAAATCTGTCCGTCGTAGTCCACCAGGTCGCGCACCGTCGTACGCCCCAACTCGTCTTCATTCGTCGTCACCACGTTTCGCGGCTTGTTGAGGATGATATACACAGGCGGCGACTCGATCTTCAGGCGTTGCCCGTCGACCGCGATCGTGTCCGCCGCCGGATCGGCCTTGTCGCCCAGCTTCATGACTTTGCCGTTGACCGTCACACGACCCGCGGCGACGATCTCTTCGCACGCGCGGCGCGAGCCGTAGCCGGCGTGGGCCAGGAGCTTTTGCAGTCGTTCGGATGGCATTCGTCCCTCGTGCAGGACGATTATACAGCAAAACGTGACCGGCACTTCGGAAGTGCCGGTCACCCGTTACTGCAAAGATGCGCCATCAGAGCTGTAGTGCACTCGCCCGAACGAGCTTATTCTTTACGTACGCGCTCGTCTGAGCACCGCGTATAGCACGCCAGCGCCGAGCGCGCCTGCTACTGCGCCGGAAATCACACCGGAAGGGAAAAATCCTCCAAGCACTACGGCCACGGCCCAACCGACGGCGATGCCAATGACCTGCGACCACCGAATGGCCGGCTCCACCCATCGCAGCACCAATCCGGTGGACACTCCACCGACCAGACCTGCGATGGCGTAGCTGAGAAAAAAAGAGAGAGCCATCGACACACCTCCCCGACGCAGTGTCGTCTAAACCAAGCTACAGGAAGATAAGCCAGATCCACCACGCGATAGCCCAGCCGGCGGCGATCAAGAACACGTGCTTCTCTTGAAGTGCTTTGGTTGTCCACCGCAACGAAGCCCCGGTGATGAAACCGCCGATGGCGCCCCTAAGCACAGAGGGGGGGAAGATCGCCCAAGCGATGATCCACCCGACCGGAATGAGCAGCAACATCGGCCACTCTGGCTGTGGGCGCGGCTCAACACCGGCCGCCTGCACGCGTAAGCCGACCTCTGCACCAGTCGACCGGCGTCGCATGAAGATGTCCGCTGTCTGAGTGACCGCTGGCGCGACGCGCAAGCCGGACTCTGATTTGAGACCACTTACCTGATTGAGATGCCAGAACATCACCCCGCCGCCAATCGCACCGACGATGGTCCCGGTGACAGCCATGGCAGAAACCGCTTCTTCAGCACTGGCATCCGTCATAGTGACCAATACGATGGACCAGATGGACCATCCCAATGTCCACGCCAGGCCCCAACCAACAGTAATCACTCGAATTTGAATTAACGGCTTGATTCGCTTAAGCACCCAGCCGGTAATCAGCCCGCCGATCGTGCCGCTACCGGCCCCAAACACAGCGCCGGAGGTTAGATTGGCTTCTTGAGTTGTCAGGCCGGAAAGAACAATGAGGGAAATCAGCAAGGCAACCGCGAATCCACCGGCAACTACGCCAATTATCCAACCCACTAATGCCACAAGCGCCTGATTCCATTTAACGATTACCCCCTGGTGGCGCAACGCCAACACGATAATAACCGTTAGAGGAACAGGTACGCCGAAGACGAAGCTGGCAATCACGTCCTCAGACGACAGGGTTCGTGCAGCAATAGCCCAGCTCAGGCCCAAGCCTATCGTCGTCAACAGCACGGGTATGCCTATGGCATTCGTCAGCCCAGCGCCGCTGTCGATCTCGACCGTGCGCCCGGTTTGCATCTCAGGTGCAATCCGTTCCGCCTGGGTCTTTTGTGCGGCGAGACGTTCAGCTTCTGCTGTCTGTTGCGCCAGTCGTTCCCGCTCAACCTTCTCTCGTGCAACACGGTCTGCCTCAGCCCTCTGTGCGGCCATCCGTGCCTGCTCCACGCGCCGCGCCTCTCGAGCTAGGCGTTCCTCTTCGGCCTTCTTCGCCGCCAGGCGATCGGCCTCGGCTTTGTCAGGCGCGATGCGCGCAGAGCCCGCCTGCGCGGCCTCACGTGCACGCTGCTCATCCACATACGTAGCTAGAATTCCGGCAGCCGCCGTCGACACCCGGCGGCTATCGTCGTCGGCCAGGCGCGTCAAGGCGTCGCGTGCTGCCTGCGCCAGACCCAAATGGCTGCCGTGCAGCAGCCGGTCGAGTTCGCGCACCGCGCCCTCGCGCACCCACGGACGCGGGTCATCGATCGTTTGCTGCAATTCGGAGGGCAATCCGACTGGCTTCACGATCGGGCGAGGGTTCTTTGCGATCACAATCTCGCCTTGTTGCTTAAATGACCACTTGCCCGGCGTCTGCTTTGGCGTCTCGTGCACTACCTGCCCGTATACATAGTCGTACAATTCATCAAGTGTGATTCGTCCATCGTTGTCGACGTCCGCCTCGCCGGTCTTGAGGCCCTCGATCAGATAATGGGTGAAGACCGAGTTCTCGGCCTTGCCAATAACCTGATCGCCTTCCCAGGCATACTGCGTGGAGTCGGTTGCCGTCAATACCACCCGGCCTGAGCCGATCCCTTCGAATGCAGTTGCCGTATGCACGCTGGCGCCCGGTGTGCCCTTTGTCCCGCGCGCGAACGCGCCGCTGTGACAGCAGTCGAGAATCAAAACCTGCCGGCGGGAGTTGCTGCTGTCCATCACGTCGGTGATGAACGTCGCCTCGACCGCCGTGCCTTTCGGCAAGGCGCGCTCGGTATCTTTCACCGCCAGATACAAATGGCCGCGATCATCAAGCACGCCGTGGCCGGAGAAATACAGCACCAGCAGATCGTCGCGTGTCTTCTCGGCGAAGAAGCGGGCAATCGCCCGACGGACGGC
>DASSFZ010000259.1:0-7868 GCA_035693785.1 Anaerolineae bacterium
GATTAAGCGATCGCCGACGGCATCTATGACCTCGTCGAGGGTTGGGACATGCTCGCCGGCGAATCTCGAACGAAACTTCGACCCGGCGTCCAGAGACTTGAGCTGGCTGAGCGTGAGATCGGACACACGTCCCGACCCGCTCGTCGTCCGGTCGACAGTCGCGTCGTGCAGAATGACGATTGCGCCGTCACGGCTGAGCTTGGCGTCGATCTCGAGGCCGTCGGCGCCCATCTCGGCAGCCAGCCGAAACGCGGCGAGCGTGTTTTCCGGCGCGTAGGCTGATGCGCCCCGGTGGGCGAGATTGAGAGGGCGATCTCTCTCGGCCAGAAACGCGTTCATCGCGCGGCATGAACCACGAAGCGTAACTGCTCAGCCCGCGTCATTGCGAGCGCTTTTTGCGAAGCAATCTCCGGCACGGACCGCCCTGCGCGCTCGTGGCGGCTGAGCAGTCACCCCGAAGGCACGGCGACTCGAAAATGATACGCGTCTGTGCGCCTTCGCGAGCATGGCCACTATCCGCCTAGATTTCCACAAAATACGCCTCGCAGGCGCGGTCGATCAGGTCCTTGCTCAACAAGGGCTGCGTGTTCATGTAGCGCGCGATGTCGACCAATTGATCGATCAGGTCGCGGGGGTGGACGGCGCGCATCTTGCGGCGTGGCTTGATATACCACTCCTGCAGCAGGTATGCCAGCGCGCGATCGTCGTACGGCACATTCTTCTCCTGGCATACGCGCTTGAAGATTTCACGGTATTCTTCGAACGAGGGATCGCCGATCTCGATTTTGTGACGGATGCGGCGCAGGAACGCCTCGTCGACCAGGTCCCTTGGCGCCAGGTTGGTCGAGAACACGATCAGCACGTCGAACGGAATCTCGATCTTGCGGCCGGTGTGCAGCGTCAGGTAGTCGACGCGCTTTTCCAGCGGCAGGATCCAGCGGTTGAGCAGGTCGCGCGGGCGCACTTGCTGGCGGCCGAAGTCGTCGATCAGGAACAAGCCGCCGTTGGCTTTCATCTGGAACGGCGCCTCGTAATACTTGTTGACCTCGTCCCATACCAGGTCGAGCGTCTCCAGCGTCAGCTCGCCGCCCGTGATGATGACCGGACGGCGGATCTGCACCCAGCGCGGGTCAATGCTGCGGCCGCGCGACTGCCCGTTGCCTTCGCCAGCGCGCTGGTGGTTGACGCTGTCGAAGACCTTGATGACCTGCCCATCGACCTCGACGGCGTGGGGCACGTAGATGTTCTCCGCAAGGATCAGGCGGCCGACGGATTCGGCAATCGCCGTCTTGCCGTTGCCGGGCGGCCCGTACAGGAAGATCGACCTGGCAGAGTTGACCGCCGGGCCGATCTGACCGAAGGTGCGCTCGTTGATCACCAGGTGGGCCAAACCCTGGCGCATCATGCGCTGGTGAACCGTGAATTCCTGCATCGACTGGCGGTGCATGGCCTTCTGGTAGGTGTCGAGCGTGACCGGCGCCGCCCCCGCGTAATGGCTGCGGTCGAGCGCTTCGTGGGCCTTATCGCGTCCCTTCAGTGTGATGGCGTACTGATAGGCTTGCTCCCCGAATCCGCCCTGACCTTTCACTTCCGTCAATTGCTCGCGTTTCAGAAACTCCAGGACCTGGTCGACGATCCCGCTGAACGGTAGGCGAATGCGCTCGGCGATCTGCGAGCCTGAGAGGTATCCTTCGAAATACATGACCTTCAGGACGAGATCGGAGAGGAAGCCCATGTTCAGGCCGGACTCGGCGATCGATCGCGGCATGGGAGGCTCGTATGGCAGTGGCTTCACGGTAAGGGTGGGGGCGGGTTGGGGCTGCGCTTTCAATTCGTCTGCCTCGCTTCGGGTTGGCCGGGGTGAAACAACACAATCGGCGGTGGCATGGCCCAGGTGAATGTGGTTCTTGCGAAGACCGTTGCGATTATACCATAAGGTAGGGGGCTTCTGACCGTTAAGAACTCGTTGACAATGCATTTAACTTGCGGTAAACTATCGGCACAAATGTTCTGTTGTGGGCGTCCATACCATACCCAAGAGGAGGCATCTCATGTATCAACAGATCGTCATCGTCGGCAACTTGGGACGCGATCCTGAAATGCGCTACACCCCTAGCGGCACACCGGTCACCAGCTTCAGCGTGGCGACAAGTCGTAAGTACACCGGCAGCGATGGACAGCAGGTCAAGGAAACCGCATGGTTTCGGGTGAGTGTATTCGGCAAACAGGCCGAAGCCTGCGCGCAATACCTTAAGAAAGGCAGCGCCTGTCTCGTGGAGGGACGCCTGAACCCCGATCTGCAGACGGGCGGCCCACGCATGTGGACCCGCCAGGACGGGACGACCGGTGCATCGTTCGAGGTGCACGCCAACACCGTTCGATTCCTGAGCGCCCGAGGCGAGGGTGCGGCGCCCACGGCGGAAAGCGTCGACGAGGCGCCCGCCGGCGGCGAAGACGAAATCCCCTTCTGAGCCACTCTCGCCGACCACATGCCAGCGAACCGCATCAGCCGTCTTTGCCACCCGCAGGGGGAGACGGCTGGTTGTGTTTGAGGTGGAGGCACGCCATGACGCAAGCGCAGCCCGGCCAGCCGATGCAGATCAACATCGAGGTGCCGGCCGATCTCGACCCGGTCTACTCCAATTTCGCGATGATCACGCACTCGCCGTCCGAGGTCATCGTCGACTTCGCTCGAATCCTGCCCAATACGCCGAAATCCAAAGTGCATGCGCGCATCCTGATGACGCCGTTGCATGCCAAGCTACTGCACAACGCGCTGGCCGACAGCCTGCGCAAGTACGAAGCGCAATTCGGCGAAATCAAGGTGCCGGCGGGCGGAACGGATCTGGCGCAGCAGTTCTTCCGGCAAGCCCGGCCGCCGGAGGAATAGGCGCCGATCCGAAAACCACCGGAGTGCGGGCTTTAGAATATTAACAATTTAATCCGACGATAAACGCAGGCGACGTAGGGCGGCTTTCGATAGCCGCCTTCAAGGCTCAAGCCTGCACTCCAGTTTTCGGACAAATTTCGAGCGAATCAGGAAGGTGAACGTGGACAATCTGGATCCGATTATCGAGAGCATCCGCGCGACGCTGAATGCGAAGAACGCCGCGCGGGACGCGACGCTCGCCCGCTCGCGCGAGCTGATCCGGCTGTGTGCCTTGTCGATCCGGGCGACGCATCGCAAGGAGTTTGACGAGGCCGAGCGACTGCTCGACGAGGCGCGCGCCGCAGCCACCCACATGAAGGCGGCGATTGCCGACCATCCCGACTTGTACCACACCGGTTACACGCAGGACGCGCTCAAGGAAGTGGTCGAAGCGGCGGTGTTGTTCGCGATCGTGCGCGGGCAATTGCTGCCGACGCCGGAGAAGATGGGCGTCGAGGCGGCGGCCTATTTGAACGGGCTTGCCGAAGCGGCCAGCGAGCTGCGCCGTCACGCGCTCGACGTGATTCGCCAGGATCGCACGGCGGAAGCCGAAAGGCTGCTGACCGCGATGAACGAGATTTACAATGAGCTGGTGACGATGGATTTCCCGGATGCGATCACAGGCGGCCTGCGCCGCACCACCGATGTGCTGCGCAGCGTCCTCGAGCGCACGCGCGGCGACCTGACGACGACGCTGCAGCAGGAGAAGCTCAAGACGGCGCTGGAGGAGTTTGAGGCAAGGGTCGATCGTTGGAGGGTGGGTGACGAACCGCATTATCCGCGCCAGTGAGATTGGACAATACATGTTCTGCGCGAAAGCCTGGTGGCTGGGCGCGATCGAGGGTGTAGAGCCGGCGAATGTCCGTGAGCTTGAAGCCGGGACGTGGGCGCACGCGCGACACGGCCGGACGGTGGCGTTCGCCAGCTTTTTACGGCGGGCTGCGATCGGGTTGCTCCTGATAGGCTCTGTCCTGGCGATCGCCTGGTTCTCCGGAGCGACGGGTTGATCGGGTTTCTGGCTGTTCTGTTTCTCATCGCGGGCCTGGTCGCCCTCGCGCTGAGCCGTGCGGCGCGGGACGAATCCGGGTTGCCGCGCGGCGAAGTGATTTACAGCGACACGCGGGCCTGGGGACCGGTCGAGAAGCCGCTGTTTTCGTCTGCATATCGGATCGCCGGCAAGCCCGATTATCTGGTGAAAGACGGCCGAGCGATCGTGCCGGTCGAAGTGAAATCGTCGCGCGTGCCGCCGAACGGACCGCACGCGAGCCACATAATGCAATTGGCGGCGTATTTCCTGCTCGTCGAGGAGACGCACGGGCGGCGGCCGCCGTACGGTATCGTCAAGTACGCCGACGGGACGCTCTCGATCGAGCACACTGACCGGCTGCGCTCGTCGCTGCTCGACATGCTTGACGAAATGCGCCTGGCTGCGAGCGAAAACGAGGCGCACCGATCGCACTCGGATCCCCGGCGCTGCGCCAACTGCGGTTACCGCCACGCGTGCGACGAGCGCCTGGCTTGAATCGGGTTATAATGCCGGTCAGTACGATTCAGGATATGGCATACGTGACTCCGGTCAATACCCCGGCGCGCTGCGCCCCCCCCAGGCGGGTAGTGGTGGCGCACACGCCGCAGATCAACGCATCGTCCAGGCTCGCCGGGCAGATTGCCGAACAGTTGGCCCAGTGGAAGGTTCAGGCGCAGTTGGCCTCGCTCGAAGACGAAGACATCGACGTGCGGCTGGACGGCATCGACATGGTCATCGCGCTGGGCGGCGACGGGACGATGCTTCGCGTCGGCTGCCTGACCGCGCCGCGCAACATCCCCGTGCTGGGCGTGAATCTGGGACGATTGGGGTTCCTGGTCGAAGTGCAGCCCAGCGAATGGCCGGGCGTGCTCGCGCGGGTGATGGCAGGCGATTACTGGCTGGAAGAGCGCCTGATGCTGCACGCCGACGTCGAGCGTGACGGCGAGGTGGTGCAATCGCTGGAAGTGCTCAACGAGGTGTTCGTCGGGCGCGGAGCGACGGGCCGGCCGGTGCGCATCGAGGTGTGCATCGACGGCGGGCTGCTGGCGAATTATCTGGCCGACGGCTTGATCGTCGCCACGCCGACCGGCAGCACGGCGTACGCGCTGGCAGCCGGCGGGCCGATCCTCCCACCGGAGCTGAAAAACATCTTGCTCGTGGCCGTCGCACCCCACCTGGTCATCGACCGGCCGGTCGTGCTGCACGAAGGGACGACGGTAGACCTGCGTGTGGCGACGACGCGCCCGGCCATGCTCAGCGCCGACGGGCGCGACCCGATGCCGCTGGCCAACGGCGATCGCGTCCGCGTGCAGTCCAGCCCGTACGTGTGCCGCTTCGTGCGCGTGCAGCCCAAGTCGTACTTTTATCGAACGTTGATGGCGCGCATGGCGCAAAACCCGGCCGCCGACCTGGAGAAGAATCCGAACGACTAACGTTGAATTTGTCCGGAAAGAGTGACATGTCAGAGCAAGCGACTTCGAGCGCTGGCGAAACCCTGTACTGTTACTACCATCCCAACACGCCGACGACGCTGCGCTGCAACCGCTGCAACAAGCCGATCTGCTCCAAAGACGCCGTGCGCACGGCCGTGGGCTATCGCTGCAAGACGTGCGTCCGCCAACAGCAGGATGTGTTCTTCAATGCGACCCAGGCAGACTACGTAATCGCTGCGATCGCGGCGCTGCCGATCGGCTATCTCGCGCAGCGCTTCGTGCCGCAGCTCGGGTTCTTTGTCATCTTCCTCGGCCCGGTGATCGGCGGATTGGCCGGAGAGGCGATCTGGCGCGTGACGGGCCGGCGGCGCGGGCGCTACGTCTGGGCCCTCGCGCTGGCGAGCCTGACCGCCGGTGCGCTCGCCGCTCTGTGGCCCCAACTGCAGTTGTTCTTCTTGTTCGGCGCGCAGGCGCTCACGAGAATCCTCTGGGATGCCGTGTTCTTCGTGCTGATGGCCGGCGCGGTTCTGGCGCGGCTGCGCCTGTGGCGATAAGGGATTGACAATGCTGGCCGAACTCCTGATTACCGATTTCGCGATCATCGACGAGCTGCGCCTGAAGCTCGCTCCCGGGTTCAACGTGCTGACCGGCGAGACCGGCGCGGGCAAGTCGATCATCATCGACGCGGTCGGCACGCTGCTCGGTGGGCGCGTCGAAACGCAAATGGTGCGGGCGGGCACGGCGCGTGCCGCGATCGAGGGAATGTTTTACCTGGACGATGCGACGCGCGCGGCCATCGACCCCATCCTCAAGGAAAACGATCTGGTCGACGACGAGGAGCCGGATATGCTCCTGCTCTCGCGCGAGATTCGCGCCGGTGGCCGCTCGACGAGCCGTGTCAACGGGCGGGTGGTCACGACCGCTATCCTCAAATCGATCGGCGAGGTTCTCGTCGACATTCACGGCCAGAGCGAGCACCTGTCGCTGCTGCGTCCCAAAGAGCACGTGAATCTCCTGGATCGATATGCCGAGACGTGGGAGGCGCGGCAGCGGCTCGCGTCGGTCGTCGCGCAGTGGCGCAGTGTGCGGAAGGAACTCGACACCCTGCTGCGCAGCGAGGCCGAGCTGGCGCGCCGGGCCGACCTGCTCAAGTTCCAGGTGGAAGAGATCGGCGACGCGCGCTTGAAGGAGGGAGAAGAGGAAGCGTTGACCGCCGAGCGCAATCGGCTGGCGAACGCCGAGACGCTCGCCTCGCTGGCCGACGAAGCGTACGCCGCGCTGTACGAAGGCGCGGGCGAGACGCCGGCTGCACTCGACGCGCTGGCGCAGGCGCGGAAGGCGATCGCCGGGCTGGCGAAGATCGATCCGAGCCTGGCCAGGCATTCGGAAACGATCGAGTCGGTCAACGCGCAGATCGACGACCTGGCGCGCGAGATCAGCGACTACCGCGATCGCATCGAGTACTCCCCCCAGCGTCTGGAGTTCGTGGAGGAGCGGCTCGACCTGATCAAGCGCCTGAAGCGCAAGTACGCGCCCAACGGCTCGATTGCCGACGTTCTGGCGTTTGCCCAAAAAGCCGCCGAGGAGCTGGACACCATCGAGCATTCCGGAGAGCGCGTGGAGGAACTGCGCGACGAGGAAGAGCGCCTGCTGCGCGAGATCGGGCTGTTGGGCAAGCAATTGTCGGAGGCGCGGCGCGCAGCGGCGGACAGACTCTCGGCGGGCATCGAAGCCGAATTGAACGACCTGCGCATGTCCGGCGCGCGCTTCGCCGTCGATATGAAGTGGGAGGCGGCGGAGGAGGGCGCGTTCGTCGAGGACGGCCGCTTCGCGTTCGACATGACAGGGCTGGACAAGATCGAATTCCTCATCGCGCCGAATATCGGCGAGGGATTGAAGCCGCTGGCGAAGATCGCGTCGGGCGGCGAGACGTCTCGCCTGATGCTCGCGCTCAAGAACGTGTTGTCGCGCGCCGACCAGACGCCGACGCTGATCTTCGACGAGATCGATCAGGGCATCGGCGGGCGCGTCGGCGTGACGGTCGGCCACAAGCTGTGGGGGCTGAGCGGCAATCATCAGGTCGTGTGCATCACGCACCTGCCGCAGTTAGCCGGCTACGGCGACGCGCACTTCAAGGTCGAAAAGATCGTCGACGGCGAGCGCACCGTCACGCGGGTCGGCCTGTTGGAGGGCGAGACGCGCATCGAAGAATTGGCCCAAATGCTTGGCGCGAGCGGAGAGGGCGCTACGCTCAGCGCGCAAGAGATCCTGGCCGGCGTGGCCGAGGTGAAGACGAAGGTGATGATGTAAATAGTGTCGGGTGTAGGAGGCAGGTTCAAATGGCAGTCGTTCTGGATCGATACATTGAAATCAAAGCCGATGTACGAAGCGGCAAGCCGTGTGTTGCAGGCACACGTATCACCGTTTCCGACATCGTGTTGATGCACTTTCGTCTGGGGCAGTCTTTAGAGGAGATCGC
>DASSFZ010000260.1:0-10042 GCA_035693785.1 Anaerolineae bacterium
GCTCGGATACGACCTGAATGAGACCCACGAGGCGATCGAGCTGACGCTGTACTGGCGCGCGCTGAAGACGCCCGACGACGATTACACCGTCTTCACCCATTTGCTCGACGCGGCGGGCGTGCAGCGCGGTGGCCAGGATAACCCGCCCGTGAACGGCACGTACACCACCTCGCTGTGGCTCGAAGGGGAAGTGGTAGAGGACACCTACACGATCCCGATCCCCGCCGACGCGCCGCCGGGCGAGTACACGATCGAGGTCGGGCTGTATCGGTTCGGCACCGGCGAGCGGCTGCCGCTGTCGAGCGGCGGCGACGCGCTGCGGCTGGCGACGATCGAGATCGCGCCGTGATAGTTTTGTCGTCTGCTGCCATGTGAGTATACTTACAACAGACTTCGGAAGTCTTGAGGAGGTTTCACGTGAGCGCAGAGCCTGAAACACAGCCCGCCCAATCCGCTACTCAAAAATACACCTGCCCCAAGTGCGGCGGCGACATGAATTTCGACGCCGCCAAAGGCCTGCTCAGTTGCCCGTTCTGCGGCCACACGATGCCCACGCCCGAGACGTCGGAAGTCGTGCAGGAGCACGATCTCGTTCAGGCGCTGAGAGACACGTCCGGCAAAGCGCGCGGCTTCGGTACGGCGGTGCGGTCGTACAAGTGCCAGGCCTGCGGCGCGACGAACAACGTCGATCCGCACGTCACGTCGACGGCGTGCCCCTTCTGCGGATCAAACCAGGTGCTCGAGCAGGAGCCTGATCCCGACCTGATCCAGCCCGAATCCCTCGTCCCCTTCGGGGTGGACGAAGCGCGCGCACACCAGATGTTCCGCGACTGGCTGGGGCGCGGGCTGTTCACGCCCAACGACCTGAAGAAGACCGGCGGCGGGCAGCGACTCGCCGGCGTGTACCTGCCGTTCTGGACGTTCGACGCGCACGCGGAGAGCGACTGGCGTGCGGAGTCGGGCGAATACTACACCGTCCACGAGACGGTGTGGGTGACGCGCGACGGCAAGCAGGTGCAAGAAGTGCGCCCCGTGCAGAAGATCCGCTGGTACCCGTCGAGCGGGCGCCACGCCGCCCGCTACGACGACGTGCTGGTGTACGCGACCAACTCGGTCGACGTCACGATCCTCGAAAAGGTCTATCCCTTCGACACGAAAAAACTCGAGCCGTACAACCCGAGTTATCTGTCCGGCTGGGGTGCGGAATCCTATCGCATCGCCCTAAGCCAGGCTTGGGAGTTGGGACAGAGCATCATCCAGCGCGAAGAATACAATGCTTGCGGCCGCGAAGTGCCCGGCGACACTCACCGCAACCTGCGCGTCAGCACGCACCTGTCGCATCTGAAATACAAGCACGTGCTGCTGCCGGTATGGCTGGCCTCGTACCGCTACCGGAACAAAGTCTATCGCTTCATGATCAATGGCCAGACCGGCGAGGTGCAGGGGCAAAAACCGATCTCGTGGATCAAGGTGGCGATCGCCGTCGTGATCGCGCTGATCGTCATCGCCATCGTCTTGTATCTGGTGAGCCAGAGCCAGAGCAGCAGCGGTGAGTTGCTGTCATATTACCCGTATGCGATGGAGCATATGTTGCCAGTCGGGTAGTCTGATGGTCGCGTAGTCGCGTAGTCGGATAGCGGTGGATACGTTGGGACGCAAGGATGCCCTGGCTCACCCGGCTCGGTTGACGATAGGCCACCAGCGGCAGACAAAGCTCAGATCGGGGGTATGTGCATGAAGATCACCGTCGACTTCAAGGCGGAGGGTGGGCAATCGATCGGGGCGGTGACGGCCTCGCCCAAGGCGTTCAAGACCGGCTCGAAGGGGTTTTACGGCCAGGGCAAGATTGAGTTCGAGGGGAAGCGGTATCAAGTGCAGGTGCAGTTGGTGGAGATTGGGAGCAAAGAGCGGGCAAAAGCGGGGGCGTGAGAATCCAGCCATCCCACGGCATACTGCACCTTTTGGTTAATCAGCCCGTCCATCAGTTCTTCAAGACCGCCGGCAGGAACACTCGGCGCGTCTCGCTTGACAACGCCCACCTGGAGAAGTGGCCAAGCGTAGCTGTGACAGCGTTAGCGAAGCCGTCCACTACGCTAATCCTTCACATTGAGCACGGCGCGCTCCTGTATCCGTTCAGGATCGTTCAGACGAAGCAAGAACACGGTCGCGCGACCCTCCGACGTGAGCGGGACGATCGTCGCGCCATCTAGGCGGAAATGGTCTGCCCAATGCTGCGTGCGAGGGTTGAACAGCGGCGTGATCGCCCCGGATTGCGGATCGATCGAAGCGAGATCGCTACCCTTGTAGCGATTGCACTGAAAGCAGGCGAAGGCCAGGTTGTCCAGAGTGGTCTCACCACCGTGCTTGACAGCGACGACATGATCGACTTCGTGTGGGTAAAAGCTAATTTGAGGCTTGTGGCAGTATTCGCACCGTTCCCCGGCGCGCTCTACGACGGCGGCGCGAAGCGTGGCGGGGATCGGGATGGCCATTACGAGGCCGCCGGGAGGTAAGGCAGCGTATGTGCCTTGAGCATAGTAATCAGGTGATCGACCCGCACGTATTCGTCGAGCTCGGCGGACTCCGCGGGCGAGAGCTGGCCGGCCCGATTCTTTTCGAGCAGTTCTTCGACGCGCGCTTGCATCTCGGACGTCGGCTTGAACGTCAGCACGGCTTCCGGCGAAGGCTGGCTGACCAAGAACTCCAGAATGTAGCGATACGTCTTGTTCGGTAGCGGCGATAGTTCATCTAGTCCGTGCGCCAGCACTTCGGGCAGCCGTGACCGTACTGCCTCCAACCGCTCGGCCAGTGATTCGGGAACTTCCAAGGTAATCTCCACCATGTCATCTCTCCTAACATAAAAGATCGTAGCAATAACCGGATGCAATGTCAAGCAGGACACACGGGTCTTACTTCACCTCGTCCCAATTCTCTCCTACCCCTATCTCAACCTTCAGAGGCGGATCGAGCGGATACGCGCTCTCCATGATCTCCCTTACCAGTTTGGAGACCTTCTGCACTTCGTTGTCCGGCGCTTCGAGGACCAGCTCGTCGTGCACTTGCAGGAGCAGCCGCGCCTTGAGCTTTTTCTGCCTGAGTGAAGCGTGAATGCGGATCATCGCCATCTTGATGATGTCGGCAGCCGAGCCCTGGACGGGGTGATTGATCGCCTCGCGCTCGGCCGTGCGCTGCATGATGTTCGTGCGCGCGTCGCGCGTCTGTGTCTGTAAGATCGGGAAGTAGCGCCGGCGGCCGAGCAGCGTCTCGACGTAGCCTTCCTCTTTTGCCCTGCGCTTCGTCTCGTCGATGTACTTCTTGATGTTGGGGAAGCCGGCGAAGTAGGCGTCGACGAACTTCTGCGCCTCGGCCATCCGAATGCCGGCCTGCTCGGCGAGTGTGCGCGTGCCCATGCCGTAGAGTAAACCGAAGTTGACCCGCTTGGCAAACGAGCGCTGATCTGCCGTGATTTTCTCCGGCGGGATGCCGAGGACGGTCGCCGCCGTTGCGCGATGGATGTCCAGCCCGGACGCAAACGCGGTTCGCAGCCCCGGGTCTTTGCAGATGTGCGCGACAATGCGCAGCTCGACCTGCGAGTAGTCGGCGGCGATCAGCTTCCAGCCCGCCGGCACGACGAAGCCCTTGCGCACCTCACGGCCCAGCTCGGTGCGGATGGGAATGTTCTGTAGATTTGGGTCTTGGGATGCTATGCGCCCGCTCACCGCCCCGGTCTGGTTGAACGAGGTGTGCACGCGGCCCGTCTTCGGATGAACCAGCTCGGGCAGCGCGTCGAGGTACGTGCCCTTGATCTTCGATAACTGCCGGTGCTCGAGGATCAGGTCGATGGCACCGTGCATGCCGCGCATCGATTCGAGCACATCGGCGGCGACGGATACTTTGCCGGTTGCCGTCTGGCGCCCGCCGGGCGCTTTGAGCTGCAGCTTGCCGAACAGCGCGTCGGCGAGCTGCTGGGGCGAGTTGATGTTGAACACCATGCCGACCGAGGTGTACACCTCCTTCTCGATTGCCGCCAGCCGCTTCGCCAACCGATCCGACATCTTCTTGAGCAGCTTCACGTCGATCAGCACGCCGGCCATTTCCATGTCGAGGAGGACAGGCACGAGCGGCATTTCGACCTCGTCGAACAGCTTGCGCACGCCGAGTTTCTTGAGTTCAGGCTCCTGCGCCTTCATCAGGCGCAGCGTCATGTCGACGTCGGCGGCGGCGTACGGCGCGGCGTCCTCGATCGCGACCCCGGCCATCGTGATCTGCTTCTTCCCGGTTCCGATCAGCTCGCTGATCTCGGTCATCTCGACGCCGAGCCGCGCCTTGGCTAACTGCTTCAAGCCCAGCCGCGCGCTGGGGTCGATGAGAAACTCGGCCAGCATCGTATCGAAGACGACGCCCTGCACGTCGACGCCGGCCTGGCGCAGCACGGCCATGTCGTACTTCGCGTTGTGGGCGACTTTCGGTAAATTACTGTTCTCCAATAACGGCTTTAGGGATTGAATGACTTTCTGGAGAGGTAATTGGTTATTCGTAAGTGGGGTGTGCCCGACGGGTATGTAGTAGCCCTCACCTTCTTTGACGGCGAGCGCGATGCCGACGAGCGAGGAGCGCAGAGGATCGGTGCCGGTCGTCTCGGTATCGAACGAGATGATATTGGCTTTTTGGAGATTGGAGATTAGAGATTGGAGCGCCGCTTCGTCTTGTACGATCATCGTCTTCGTGACGGACGGCTTCTGCTTCACGATCGGGCGCGCGCGCGCCTCCGTGACAGGCTCGTCGCCGAACATCGACATTTGCGCGCCGGCGAGCGGCGCTCGATCCGGCGCCACGCCGCCTTCAGGCAGGCGGTTGCGGATCGTTCGGAATTCGAGGTAATCGAACAGCGCCTCGACCTTGCCCCGGTCGTACGTGTGGACCGCGCAGTCCTCCCACGCCACCCGGATCGGCACGTCGGTGCGGATGGTGACCAGGTCTTTGCTGAGAAGGGCCATGTCGCGCCCGGCTTCAAGCGCGTTGCGCGCGCGCGCCGGCTCGACCTTGGCGAGATTCTTGTAAATGCTTTCGACCGAGCCGTATTTCCGGAGCAGGTCGGTCGCGCCCTTCTCGCCGATGCCCTTGACGCCGGGGACGTTGTCGCTCGTGTCGCCCTTGAGCGCCTTGAAGTCGATCAACTGGGCCGGCTTGAGGCCGTAGCGCTCCTTGATGGCCGCCTCGTCGTATGTGGCCGTGTCGCTGTAGACGCGGCCCGAGGTCAGCACGCGCACGCGCTTTCCGATCAGTTGGAAGGCGTCGGTGTCGCCGGTGACGATCAGCACGTCGAGACCGTCGGCCGCGGCGCGCTTCGCCAGCGTGCCGAGGATGTCGTCGGCTTCGTAGCCCTCGGCGGTGATGGCCGGAATGTCGAACGCTTCGACCAGCCGCACGATGAAGTCGATCTGCGGCGTCAGCTCGTCCGGCATCTTGTCGCGCGTGCCCTTATAGGCCGCGTACTTGTCGTCGCGAAAGGTGCGGCCCAGGTCGAAGGCGACGGCGATGTAATCGGGCTTCTCCTCGTTCCACACCTTGATCAGCGTGTTGGCGAAGCCGTAGACCGCGTTCGTGTATTCGCCGCGCGAGGTGGAAAAAGCGACTTTCCCGCGCTGGTCGTAGAGCGGCAGGCCGTAGAAGGCGCGGTAGGCCAGCGAGTGACCGTCTATCAGGATGAGTTTCTTTTTAGGCATGGTGATTCCGGTATTGGGTTGATTCGTAATTAGTAATTAGTAACCAGTGGCCAGTAATCAGTGGCCAGTAATCAGTAATCAGTGAGCAGTAATCAGTGAGCAGTAATCAGTGAGCAGTAACCCGTGAGCACCGATAACTGATGACTGACAACTGATGACTGACAACTGATAACTGACGACTGATAACTGACAACTGATAACTGACAACTGATAACTGATGACTGACAACTGATGACTGATCACCGATCACTGACTCAGAGCGATCAACGCATCCGCCGCCTGCCGGGTCTTCGAACGGACAAGGCGCAGCGGCGACTCGGGCCGCACCGCGACGGTCAGGAGCA
This sequence comes from Anaerolineae bacterium, assembly GCA_035693785.1. Taxonomy (GTDB): domain Bacteria; phylum Chloroflexota; class Anaerolineae; order Fen-1058; family Fen-1058; genus DASSFZ01. The sequence continues at coordinate 6,071 of DASSFZ010000260.1, forward strand.
CACCCTCGGCGACGTCGAGGGAATAGAGCATGTGCTCGCCGCTGTCGGAGACCGACTGGCCGAAGCGCACCTGCTCGTGACTCGGCGCGATCCACGACGACCTGGCCGAGACGGCGCGCGAGTCGAGGATGCGGTGCGCCAGCGTGGCCGAGCCGGACGGGCCGAGCGGGCCGGCGTGGGCAAGCAGCGCGTCGCCCACCGTCAGCAAGACGGTCTCGGCGTTCAACGCCGCGACGAGCGCGTGCAGCGCATCGCTCACGCGCGGGTCACCCGGCGAGAGCTTGATACGCGGCAGCGCGCGGGACGAATTTTGGGGCCAGGCAGCCGATGCGGGCGCGGCGGCCGGCATCGGCGCGGACGCGGGCAGGGGCCGGCCGAGCGCATCGGCGACGCGGGCAGGCAGCTCGGGGAGAAAGAACGGCTTGGTCAGCATCCCCTTGATGTCGAACGGCGCCAGCTCCTGCGGGATGACGTCGCCGTCGATAGGAACGACCACGATCGGCAGATCAGGGCGCAGCTCGCGGATCGCGCGCAGCAGCGCGGCCGGCTCCATGTCGTGAAGGTCCAGATCGACGATCGCCAGGTCAAATTCATCCGATTGCAGCGCATTCAGCGCCGAGTGGCTGCTGGACACGTCGACGGCGCGAAACTCGCGGTCGGCCTCCAAAGCCTCCTTCAACAGCATGGCGAAGGCTTCGTTGGAGTCAAGGATCAGGACACGTGTGGGCATAGGCACATCTGGCCGCGATCGAATACGGATCCCTGTATACCGGATTGGTAACTCGCAATGACGTGGGCTGAGTAGTTACCTGGATTGTAGGATTCACGGCAGAAAATGTCAACACCCCCCTTATCACTATGTTGGGGCGACAGTGCAACTGTCGCCCAGCGTCCGCAGTGCAACTGCGGACGAACCGACTCAAATGTCCATGTCGGAGTCTGTCACTCGCCGGAGTTGCGCAGTCGTGAGTACGCCGGGCGCAGCGATCCATCGGGGCGAACCATCCCATATGCCGAGTCCGGCCGCCCCGGTCCCAGCAGCCACGCCACGTTGAGGTTCCACACGAACATCGGTCCCAGCCACGGGCGGTCGCGGCGCAGCCGGATGGCCTGCCGCAGATAGTCTGCCTGATCGGCTTCGGTGACTTCGCGCGCGTACTCCCATCCTGTTGTTTCGACCTCGCCGTAGCCTTCGATCGACGGCCAGCCGAACTCCGTGATCCAGATCGGCTTGTCGACGCCGGCTTCGAGGAGGATGGCGCGGTAGTCCTCGATCGTGTCGAGGAAAAAGAAGCTGGGATGGTCGTTGTAGCCGCTCGCTCGATGCGTCGCATCGGCGGCGCGCTCGCCGGGCGGGTTCGCCGCGCCGTACGGATGCGCGCCGATGGCGTCGACCCAGCCCGCCACGCCGGCAGCGACCATCTCCCGCAAAAAGACGCGGTCGTCGATGGCGTTCACTTTGTCGTCGATGCCGGTGACGGCCGGCGCGCCGCTCACGATGATGGCCTCGGGATCGCCCTCGCGAATGCCTGCCGCGCCCAGCCGGATCAGCTCGACGAATCGCTCGGCGCTCAATGGATGGCCGCGCCATTCGCGCGCGAGGTTCGGCTCGTTCCACAGCTCGTACGCGTCGACGCGCCCGCGATAGCGGGATGCTAAGGCGAGCGTGAACCGCTGGAAGATGGCGAAATCGAGCGGCGGACCATCTTCTTCGACCGGTTCCGATCGACTGAAACCCGGCGCTTTCGCCACGCTGAGCAGGATTTTGAATCCGTGCGACTCGGCCTGGTTGATGAACTGGTCGAGATCGTCCCAGCCGTATTGGCCCGGCGCCGATTCGATCAGGTTCCAGTCAACCTGCTGTTTGATCCAGCCGACGCCCAAATCGGCGGCCCAGGCGACATACGTCGCGCCATTCGGATCGATGAACTGGCCCTGCACACCGGTGTTGGGCTTAGGCACAGGTGTCGGTGTAGGTGTCGGCGTTAGTGTCGGCGTTGGTGTCGGCGATGGGGAGGAGGTAGCCGTCGGCCGGCCTGCCGGTCGCTCAGTCGGCGGGGAGGCCGGCGAGACAGCCGGAGATGGGGCGGGCGCGGTGCACGAGGCGATCGTGGCTGCCGCGAGCACAGCACACAAGATGATTGGACGCATGCTGCGATGATAACACGCAGCACACAAGCCCCCCTTGATTCTGGCATGGGGGCCAGGGTTGGGTGGCCGATTAAGGGTTGGGACCCCTCGTGCGCGGGATGAAAGCGGTAGCCACCGCTTTATCGCTGAACGGCGATGTACTCGGCGTAGGAGTGGGACTTGGGAATAGGCAACTTATCCGCGCGCAAGCCTTGGATGTGCATCTCGATTGCTTCGTACATATTGCGTGTGACTTGCTCGCGGGTCTTGCCCGTGGCGGCGCAGCCGGGTAAATCGGGTGAATAGGCCGAGTAGTTGCCGTTGGCCTTTTCGATTACGATAAGGAAACGGTACATGCTTACTTTCTCTCCTTCTTGCGTGACGGCTTCTCAACCTGTGCTTGTTTGAAAATGCTGTTGAGTGTGCCTGGGGCCAAGTCGTGACTGGGGTGCCCGGCTATTGTAACACGTCCTGGTTTCGTCGGATGTCTGTATTGCCGATGACTGCCTTTCGTTACCACCAGATACCAGCCGTCACTCTCAATGATTTGGATTACGTCACGGACTTTCATCTGCTGACTCCGGCCAGCGAGGTGGAGCGATTGTAGCACACGAGCCGCAGATGTTAAAGCGGGGTATTATGACTCTTGCCAAACTCCTCCAGGTGGAATGATCGAACGCATATGGATTACGTTCTACCATTTTCCAGGGCCGCAGCATACTGCGTACTTGCTTCGATGATGTACTGGATGAACTCCAGAGTGCTCTTGAAGTCTTTGGGGTCGGCGGGCTGCCGGACCGAGAGAGCCGGATCCGGACGCCCATCCCACGCTCGATCGATAAGCCCTGCCCATGATGGATCCAGGGTGGCCTTGGCCCACTCAGCCCCGGCGCGCTTGGATCCGGTATTCCCGGTGTGAAGGTCATGCAGCATGCGGCAGTAGTTCAAGACGATAAACGTTTGATAGAACCGGTTGTTGAAAGTCTCCGGTTTGTCCAGGATCTGTTGCCCCCAGTCGCGGATGGTCGCCATGATCTCTCGACGCAGCGTCTCAACGGGTATCGGATCGACCAGCGTTTTCGGGCGCTGCCCGGCCAGAGCGACCCCATGCTCGCGCACCACCCACCGGACGACAACGGTATTGCAGTGATCGGACCTGACGAGCGATTGACTTCCATGGTCGAGATACCAGAGCGGCTTGCCGCGCTGATCATACTGCCGCAGGACCTCTCTTGGAAAATATGATCCCTCCAGGTGCTGCGCCCACCCGCAATCGAGGCTGTAGATACGCTTGTGCATGGTCTGCAGCGCCTGGACTTGATCATCCGACAATTCTTCCTCTAGGGCGATGATGAAGTCGACGTCGCTGTGACGATCAAAATCGCCTACCGCGAACGAGCCTTGCAGGCAGGCGGCGACGAAGTTGCTGCTCAGGATCGCCTGCACGCTCTCAACCAGCTCCCGCAAGACAGCGTTGAGCGCTGGATAAGGTGTGGGATACGTCGTGCTCGTTTTTTTCATGAGTAACGACATCTACGGCTTCGTGTCGCGACGACCGTAACTTGGGCGGTACCGCAGTCACTCAGCCAGAAAACCGGAGACTGCCTCCAGGAACTCTTGCGGCTGTTCTCGCTGCGCCCAGTGGCCTGCCTTTGGGAGAACCTTGAGCCTGGATTTGGGAATGCGGCCATGGGCTTCTTGTGCGAAACGGAGGGGGACCAATCCGTCATGGGCGCCGTGCACAATGAGAGTGGGGACGGTGAGTTTGTGGAGCTGATCCATGTAGATCGTGTTCATTCCCTCCCATCGGATCTCGCTCTTCTGGAAGGATCGGAAGGCTGC
>DASSFZ010000261.1:0-30789 GCA_035693785.1 Anaerolineae bacterium
TGGATCGCGGGCTGGATTTCCTGCGTCGCCGGTTGACGGCGACGACGCGCATCAACCAGACGTACGTCGCCAATCGGCAGGCGTTCGTCCTGTACGCGCTTGCCGAGGCGGGTGAGCCGCAGACCGACGCGGCGGTTTCGCTGTACGATTCCAAGCGCGGCCTGCTGAGCAACTACGCCGGGGCCTATCTGGCGCTGGCGCTCAGTCTCGATCCGTCGGGTAACGCTTCGCGCGTCGATACGCTGCTGAGCGATCTGAATAACGCGGCGAAGCTGAGCGCGACGGGCGCTCACTGGGAAGAGGGAGAGCACGACTACTGGAACTGGAACACCGACACGCGCTCGACGGCGATCGTCCTCGATGCGCTGGCGCGGCTCGATCCGCAGAACCCGCTCGCGCCAAACGTCGTGCGCTGGCTGATGGTCGCGCGCACCGCTGGCCGCTGGGAATCGACGCAGGAGACGGCCTGGGCGTTGATCGCGCTGACCGATTGGATGAAGGCCACCGGCGAGCTGAACGCCGACTATTCCTGGTCGGCCAGGCTCAACGACGAGGACTTCGACAGCGGCGTCGGCAGCCGGGACACGCTCGGCGATCCGGTCGTGCTGCGCAAGAAGATCGCAGACATGCTGCTCGACGAAGCGAACGCGCTGACGATCGAGATGAAGGCGGCCGAGGGTCAGACCGGCGAGGGCCGGCTATATTACACGGCGCACCTGGAGACGTTCGTGCCGGTTGAGGAGGTCCAGTCGCTTACGCGCGGCATCAGCGTGGCGCGGCAGTACTTCAGTGCGGACGACGAGTGCTTCAAGCCGCGCGAGAAAGGCGAGGAGCCGATCCCATGCACGCCGGTGACGGGCGCGAAGGTCGGTGACGTGCTGCAGGTGCGGCTGACGATCGTCGCGCCGAACGACCTGTACTACCTGAAGGTCGAAGACCCGCTGCCGGCGGGCGCGGAGGCGATCGATACCTCGCTCAAGACGACCAGCCAGGTAACCGAGGCGCCCGAGTTGAGCAAGACGTCGCCGTACTCCCGTTACGACGGCTGGGGCTGGTGGTGGTTCACGCGCACCGAATTGCGCGACGAGAAAGTCGTGCTGTTCGCGTCGTACCTGCCGGCGGGGACGTACGAGTACACCTACCAGGTTCGCGCCGGGCTGCAGGGCACGTACAAGGTCATCCCGCCGCACGCGGAAGAGATGTACTTCCCGGAGGTGTTCGGGCGCGGGGATGGGACGTTGTTTGAGATAGAGAGATAGAGGTTGGGAATTGGAGATTAGAGATTAGAGATTGGAGATTGGAGAGCGAGGCGTGGAAGTAGCGCCTCGCTCTCCGCGTTGTGTTGGAGTGCCAACCTCAACGCTTGCTGTGAGTTGGCGAACCGAAGCATATAGGAGTGCCGGCCTTAGCCCGCGATTCGGCCCGAAGATGCAGCCTAAGGGCTACACTCCAGCCTACGCGAGCAATTCACAGAAAACGTGTCAGTCTTCTGCTGCGCATATCGCTCGCGAGAAATGAAGACAACATCCGCCCCGCGCACCGTGTCGGGCTTATCGGCACGATTCTCCCTTCGACCAGTTCGTACGGACCAATATCACCTAATGCCAGGGCCTCCTCGCCCGTGACGAGAGTATCGTTTCGCGGCGGCACGACGGATACAGCCATAGTCAATTCCTCCTCGACCCATAATATGACGCAATTATGAAGCCCCGGGCGGACGTTTGCGCCGCTTCTCACCCAGGCTGGCCGACAGTCCCAGCAACCCGCCCGCGACGACCCCGATCACCAACTCAACCATCGTTGCGGATCGCCCCGCAAACCACGCGAAAATCAAGGCGATGGCCAGTCCTGACAATGCGCCGAGCAGCACGATTGCCCAACGCCTGCGGCCTGTCAGGTGACCGTAGAGTTTTTCATCCTTGCTCATGTCGGTGATTCCAATCTGCGCCGAATCCTGTTCCCACAGGTTGCAGGATCTGGACAGAATGCGCCATCCGTGTGTCAGTATATCGTGAGGTCAGTGATTGTGCCAACCTCACTTCAGAGCCTTCAAATCCCAGGCGCCGGTTGCGTTCAGGCTCCACGGGCTGGGAAGTCTGGCCCCGCAAACTAATGCCTTACTTGCAGTGCATATCTGAGCATGCTATACTAGCCGCGACTTATGATCAGCAGGAATGCCGACCGGGACGAAGAACAGGTGGTCTTGTGGGCCTCGCGCCTCCGGCGGTGGGGAGTGGGCGATTTCGTGCCGCTGGCGGTGGAGGTGCTCCGCCCCTTTACATTCCTTGGAGCGCAGGCTCTGCATCTATTCACGCCGATCCTGACGACTTTCGCTTCGCCGGCCGAGATTAGCGGATTGGCCGATCTGCTTGAGTCCCCCGAGGCCCTGGATCGGCTATCCGAGAGGTTTGCACTGCCCGGAAGGGGCCAGGGAAGCGACAGCCGCGAGGTGGCGCCGGCTGAACCGGACGAAGAGGCGCGCACATGATTATTCAACTCTTGCTGCAGATCGCTCTCGTCGTCATCGCGCTGTCGCTGCCGATCGCGATGCTGGTGTTCAGTACTTCGGCGAGACGCGCGCGGGTGCCGCAGATGCGCCCTCTATCCGCGTTCGACGTGCTGCGCGGCCAGGTGGGGCGCGGCATCGAGACCGGGCGCCCGGCGCACATTTCTATCGGCGTCGGCGGCATCGTCGGCGACGATACGCTCGTCACGCTGGCCGGCGCGTCGATCGTCGACAGCCTGGCGCCGGAGGCTGCCGAAACCGGCGCAGCGCCCACGGTGACCGTCGCCGATGGCGCGGCGATGATCCTGGCTCAAGATACGCTGCGACGTCCCTACGCGCGGCGAGGCGACCTCGCCGGCTACGATCCACGCGACGTGCAACTGCTCGGCATGCAGCCGTTCCAGTATGCGGCCGGCGCGATGGATTTCCTGGCGCACGCCCAGCCGGTTTCGAATGTGATGGTCGGGGCGTTCGGCCCAGAAGCGGGCCTGATCGTCGAGGAAGGTGTGAAGCAGGGACTCACGCAAGTCGCAGGTTCCACGGATGCGCGCTCGCTCGCCGTGCTCTTTCCGTCGGCCAATCACCTGCTCGTCGGCGAAGAGGTGTTCGCCGCCCCCGCCTACCTCGATCAACGCCCAGGCCATATTGCCCGCCTGCAGGCGCAAGACCTGGTGCGCTTCATCGTAGCCGCCGTCATCGTCATCTGGTCGATATTGCTGTTGTTTGCTTGACTGTGCCATGCTCTTCAAGCGCGCATTTCCCGTCGCACTGACCATCGCGTTCGCCTGGCTGATCCTGATCAGTTACTTGCCGCTCGATCCGGATAGCCCCGCTGCCGCGGCGCTCCTGAACGTGCGCGGGGTGCTGGTCGAATGGGCGGTCAACCTCGCAGCGTTCGCGCTGGTGCTGGGCTTCGGCAACCTGATCGGCATTCACGCCCGGCGCATTCGCAGCGGCGAGGGCGTGCTGTACAGCGTCGTCTTAATCGGCGGCGCACTTTTCACGCTTGGGCTATGGATCGCCCACATCCTATCGGTCATGGCCGAACGGCAGGTACCCTTGACCGTCGCGATGCAGGATCCCGGGTTTCTCGTCAGTGCGTTCGACTGGGTCATCGCCCCGCTTCAGTCCGGCCTGGGAATCCTGTTGGCGTTCGTGCTGGCATTGGCCGGCTTTCGCGCCCTGCAGGTGCGCCGATCGGTCGGGATGGTGCTCTTCGTAGCGACCGCGATCGTCGTCGCGCTCACGCAGCCCGTCGTTCCACTCCTTGGCGTACTCGGGTCGTTTCGCGCCGTTGTCGACTCGATTACGACCGGCAGCTTACGCGGCCTGGCGCTCGGCGTGGCGCTGGGTAGTCTGGCCTTCGGTCTGCGGATTATCGTCGGGGCAGATAAGCCCCAAGGCGACTAGCCATGATTTATTGTCCTAATTGCGGCACTGCCAACCGGGATGGCTCACGCTTCTGCAACGACTGCGGGCACAAGCTGCCGTCGAAGACCGGCATCGTGTGCCCGATGTGCAGCCACATGAACCCGCCGGCCAACGTCTACTGCGACAAATGCCAGGCGCGGCTCGTGCCGGCCGGGCCGGCTTCGCCGCCGGTGGCGCCGGGCGCGCCGGCGCCGCCCGCCCCCGTGAAAAAGGGATTGTCGCTGCCCACCAAGCCTGCAGATGAAATCGAGCCGCCTCCCGGCGAACCGGAGACGACACCAGGACTTGAGCCTGAAGCTGAGCCGGAGGAGACGCCGGAATGGCTGCATCGTCTACGCGCCGCGACGCCGAAGCCTCCCCCTCAGGCAGCGCCCGAGTTTCCATCCGGCGAGGAAATACCTGAGTGGATGCGGCCGGCTGAGGGCGAGCAGCTTGACTGGTTCGATCGCCTGGCTGGAGAACCCCCACCGTCTTCACCCGAGAAGCCGGCCCCTGCGCCTGTCGAAGAGGAGCCGGAGGCGTGGATGCTGGATCTTGCATCCGGCAGCGCGATGCGGCAAGAGGCGACCCAGGCCCCGGAGGGCGAGGCTGGCCTGCCGGACTGGCTCAAGGAGCTTACCCCGCCGTCCGCTGCGCCTGCAGACGAGCCTACCCTTAGCCGAAGCCCTGAGCGGAGCGAAGGGGAAGCCGAAGAGCCTGCCCTGAGCGGAGTCGAAGGGTCGCTCGATTGGCTGACGGCGGCGGCGCAGGAGCCTCAGCCAGGCCTCGGCGAGCCGCCGGTTGCCGGTGAGATTCCAGATTGGCTGGCTGAGCTGGGGCTTGAGGCCGCCGCTCCAGAGATATCGGAGCGCCCCTCTGAACCAGTGGAGCCACCATCCCCCGCACCTGACACCTGGCACCTGGAACAAGGAGCACTCTCCGAGCAGCCGCAACCTGCTGAGACAGGACTGGCTGGAGAAGGGCATGGCTGGCCGGCCGATCTGCAGGCGCAACCCCCCGCCGAGGAACGGGAACCACCTGCTGAAGACTGGCGCGGCTGGCCGCCGTCGACGACACTGGAGGAGCCTTCACCGACCGGCGAAGAACCCGCCGGTGAGGTACCAGACTGGCTTAAGGATCTGGGCGCAGGCCCGATCGGGCCGGAGGAAGCAGGTGCGCCTGCGGCTGCTGGCGCCCCGCCCAGCGGGGTGGAACCACCGGGCGATGTGTCGGCGTTCGCCGGAGCCGACATCGATACGGCCGATTTGGCCGCCACGCCGGATTGGCTCGCCCAGGTACAGGAGCCGGCACGCGAAGCGCCCGAGCAACGCGAGGAGCCTGCGCCCTCTGAATTGCCCGACTGGCTGCGTGAGATAGGCCCGATGCCGGCGCTTGCCCCATCCGAAACGCCCTTCGGCGAGATGCCATCGCCGCCCGGCGAAGCGCGGGAGCTGATCCCTCCGGGCGAGGCGCAACTGGCGGACCGCCTGACCACCCCAGCCTTCGCCGACGAGCAGGGGCGAACGCTTACACCGGACCTCGAAGCAGCAGCGATACCGTCGTGGCTTGAAGCTCTGCGACCGGTTGCGGCACCCACAGGTGCGGCCGAAGAGGGTGTCATCGAGACCGAGGGATTGCTGGCAGGTCTCCAAAACGTTCTGCCTGCCACGCCATTCATCGGCAAGCCGCAGGGAGCCCCGGCCGCCCGGCACGCGCAGGTTCCACCGGCCGATATCGCGCGCGCCGAGCTCTTTCAACGACTCCTGTCGACGGGCGCGCTCGCCCCGACCGCCGTCAAGCCGGAGACGGCCGGAGCTCAGGCACGCCTGCGCGCAAACATTGTCCGCTGGGTGATTGTCGTCGCCCTGGTACTGGCGGCCTTCGCGCCGAACTTGGATGACTTCATGGCGGAGTTGGGCATCTTTCAGCTTGGCAGCGTCGATCCTGCGCTGTACGCCGGCGCCGCCGCGCAGATCGATTCCCTCGATCAGGGACAGCGCGTGCTCATGTCGTTCGACTACGACGCTTCCCAAGCCGGTGAGATGGATCCGATTGCCGAGGCGTTTCTCGTCCACATCCGCCAGCGCGGCGCGCAGGCGATTGCCGTCAGTCTCAATCCGAACGGCGTGGCGCTCGGCGCGCGTGTCGTAGAAAGCCTCGGCGAGAAGGGCATCCCGGACGCCGCCTTCGTGCAGACCTCGTTTCACCCTGGGCAGGCGGTCGGCGCGCAAAGCGCACTCCTGTCCGTGCCTGCCGACTTGATTGTCGTGCTCGCCGGCTCGCCCGAGGCCATGCGTTGGTGGGTCGAACAGGCAACCTTCTCGGGCGCCGAGGCGCCGATCGTCGCCGGGGCGAGCGCGGGTGCTCTGCCGCAGATTCAGCCCTACCTTCAATCCGAGCAGGTGGACGCGGTCGTGCAAGGACTGATGGGCGGCCTGGCCTATCGGCGCTCACTCGATCCCGATCAAGATGCCGGGGAGCCGGGCTTCGACCGCCTGGTGAGATCGGAAGCTCTCTATTTGTCACAGATCGCATTCGCCGCAATTATCCTGGCCGGTCTGATCGTGTCCCTGGCGGCCGGAAGAGGCAGACGCCCTGATGCAAGCTGAAGCTCGCTGAGACGCTGAAGCGCCGGGGGAGTCGAGGCTTTAGCCGGAAAAAGCTTGTCCTGAGCGAAGCCGAAGGAACGGACGCGCTGCGAAGCCTGCCCTGAGCGAAGTCGAAGGTTCCCCGACCGAAGGGAGCGGGAATGCAGCCTGAAACTATCCAGATCGTCGTGGGCGCGGTTTTGACGTTTGCCGTGCTGTCCTATCTGATCGGCGACAACGCCGCCTATCGCCTGGCGATGCACCTCCTCGTCGGCGTGGGCGCGGCCTACGCCGTCGGCGTCGCGATCGGCCAGGTGTTGGCGCCGCGCATGTTGGTGCCGCTGGCCCGACCCGCTGACGGCATTGGTCCGCTCGTGTTTGGGCTATTCGGGCTACTGGGCTGCGTGTTCCTCCTCGCCAAGATTTTCCCGCGCACGGCGTGGCTTGGCAATGTGGCGGTAGGGACCATGCTGGGCGTGGGCGCGGGTGTGGCAGTGGGCGGCGCGCTGTTCGGCACACTTGTGCCGCAGACGAGGGCCGCGGCCGAATCGCTTGGCTCGCCAGGGGGGATCGTCATCGGTCTCCTTCTGCTCGCGTCGACTGTCACGACGCTGCTGGCGTTCACCTATCGCCCTGCCTCCCGGCGGGCGCCCCTGGGCGTGATGGGACTGATCGGGCAAGGTTTTCTTTACGTCGCATTGGGCGCGACGTTTGCGCTCGTATTCATCTCCGGCGCGAGTATGCTGGTCGCCTGGGTGCGCGATCTGGTCTCGCGCGTCCCGGCCGGTGGGTGAGGCCGCCTGATGGACGCATCCTCCAGCCAGCTCGATTCGATCGTCGCCATTGACATCGGCACGGTGTACACGAAAGCCGCGCTGATCGCACGCGTCGAAGGCGCTTATCGGTTCATCGCCCGTGCGGAGTCGGTGACGACGGCGGAGGCCCCCTGGTCGGACGTGGCCGTTGGCGCGCGACACGCGCTGGAGAAACTGTCTTCGGCGGCAGGCCGCCGGCTGCTCAACGAGCGCGGCGACTTGACGACCCCGCAGCAGCCGGACGGCTCAGGCGTGGATGCCTGCGTCGTGACGGCCAGCGCCGGCAAGCCGTTGAGCGTTGTGCTGGCCGGACTCGCGGGCGAGTGGAGCCTGGAGAGCCTTCGCCACGCCGCCATGGGCACCTATACCACGCTCGCGGCCGAGATTGCCCTGTCGGGTGGTTCCAGGCGCGCGGGCCGCTCCATTGCCGACGACCGCATTCAGCGCATCTACGATGCGCGTCCGGATGTCGTGTGCATCAGCGGCGGCACGGACGGCGGCGCGGAACGGCCGGTGCTTGAGTTGGTAGAGGCCGCCAAGTTCGCCGCGCGCTTCCTGGAAGTGGCCGGCAGCAGACCTCGTATCTTGTTCGCCGGAAACGCCAGGTTGAAGCCGCGCGTGGCCGAGACGGTCGGCGATGCGGCCGATTTTCTCCAGATCGACAACGTGCGACCCGGCCTCGACGTGGAAAATGTCGGCCCCCTGCAGGTCGAGCTGGAAACGATGTACACCACGCACAAGATGGGCCGCATCGCCGGACTGGCCACGATTTCCGCGTGGAGCAAGCGCTCGATTATGCTGCCTACCGCGCGCGCGTTCGGCCACGTAGCACAGTACCTGAGCGCGGAAAACAGGAAGACCGGCGTGCTGGGCGTCGACGTCGGTGGATCGACGACGACGGTCGCGGCGGCCTTTGGCGGGCAGCTCTACACGACGCTGCGCAGCGACGTCGGGGCTTCGTTCGTCGCGCGCTTCGTAGAGGAGATTGGCTGGGAATCCGTCGCGCGCTGGCTGGATTTCGAAGTGAGCGAAGGCGATATTCGGGCGTTCGCCGCCAACAAGGAGCTTCGTCCAGGCACGATCCCGCAAGACACGAGCGAGCTGCGCATCGAGCAAGCCCTTGCGCGAGAGGTTATCCGGGCGACCTTGCGTGCCGCGCGTGGCGCCTGGCCGCACGGCACGAGCATTCCGCGTTTCTCCGACAGCCACGTGCCCCTCTTCGAGCCGATCATCGGCGCAGGCGGCATGCTGGCGCGTGCGCCGCGACCCGGGCAGGCTGCTTTGCTGATGCTGGACGCGATCGAGCCAGTCGGCGTGACGACACTCGTCCTCGACGTGTACGGCCTGGCTGCCGCGCTCGGTGCGGCGGCCCTGGCCGAGCCGCTGATCGCCGTGCAGGCGCTGGAGCAGGGTGCTCTCATGCATCTGGCGACGGTCGTCGCGCCGCTCGGTGCGATGCGCGCGCGCGCCGGCGAGGTCGTGATGAATGTAAGACTCAGCTACGAGAGCGGCGGAACGATCGAAGACGACATCAAGGCCGGATCGCTCTCCGTATTGCCGCTCAGTCCCGGCCAAAAAGCAGTCATGCAGCTCCGGCCGCGAGTCGGGATCGACATCGGGCGGGGCCCGGGACGCGGCGGTAAGCCGACCGAGATCACAGGCAGCGCTCTGGGATTGATCGTCGACGCGCGCGGGCGCCCGCTCGGCGTGTCGCCCGATCCGAAGCGCCGCCGCGACCAGATCAAAAGCTGGCTGTGGGACGTGGGTGCATAGATGCTCTTTATTTCCGTGCAATCCGTGCGAATCCGTGTCGGAAGCTGGCTGTGGGATGTGGGTGCATAGATGCCCGAGACGACGGCGTACTATCCCCCCGAAACGCGCGTGATGCCGCTGACGCTGATCCGGCGCGATCGCATGCTGCCTGTCCCCGGCAATATCCTGGTCGGACCTGGCCAGCGCGTCGAGGCCTCGGATGTGGTGGCGCAGGTCGAGTTGGGCGGCCAGTTCCTGACGTTTGAAATCGCGCGCTTGCTGCGCGTACCGCCGGCCAGAGCGGTTCGGTATCTCAAGAAAGGCAAGGACGATGTGGTCAAAGCCGGCGAGGTCATTGCCGGGCGCATGGGCCTGGGGGTTCGGCCGGTGCGATCGCCTGTGGATGGGGTGATCGTCGACGTGGACGAGCGCGATGGCCGCGTGGCGATCGAGGTCGCCAGCCGGCTGTTCGAGCTGCGCGCCTACGTCAAAGGCGTCGTCAGCAACATGTTGGGCCATCTGGGCGTGGTCATCGAGACGCCCGGCGCCTTGATCCAGGCCGCCCTGGGCATCGGCGGCGAGTCGTTCGGCGTTCTGCGCGCGGTGAGTGAAGCCCCGGACGAGGCACTGCGAGCCAGCTCGATCGACATCCGGGCGCACGGCAGCATTGTCGTCGGCGGCGGCTGGATCACCGCGTCGGCGCTGGAGCAGGCGCAGCAGCTTCAGTTGCGGGGCATGATCGCTGGCAGCCTTGAAGGCGACCTGCTCGAGACAGCGCGCCAGATGCCGTTTCCGATCGTCGTCACCGAAGGCGTGGGGCGGATAGGGATGGCGACTCCCATCTTTGAGCTGATTCGGGCGCAGGATGGGCGCGAGGCGTCGATTAACGGCGAGACACGTACACGTTGGGGCATCGTTCGCCCCGAGATCCTCATTCCGCTGCCGGCCGAGACTCGCCCGCCGTTGCCGCCTGCCGTCGGCGCGCCCCTGACGGTAGGCGCGCGCGTGCGCGTGGTGCGCGGTCCGTATATGGGACAGGTCGGCACGGTGACGGCGATTCCGACGAGGACAGTGCGCATCGAAATCGGAACGAGAGTCCACGGCGCAGACGTCCGATTCAGCCCGGCCTCGACGGCGTTTGTACCGTTCGCAAATCTGGAACTCTTGCGCTAAAATGGAGCGGGCTGACCCCGGAGGGAGACCGCATGACCACTGAACAGATGAACGCCACCAATGGCAACGGCGATGAATCATCTAACCGCACGTTCATCATAGCCGTCGGCGTCATGGCTGTGGTGCTCGTGTTGGGCATCATCGTCATCGTGATCGCGCTGAGCAACCGGAACGGACGGGCGCAGCAGGTGGCCGATCAGACGGCGACCGCGCTGGCGGTGGCGCAAGTCAGCCCGACCGTCGAGCCGACGTTCACCCCGGAGCCGACCGACACGCCCGCTCCGACCGACACGCCCGCTCCGACCAACACGCGTGCACCGACGGCCACGCCTCGCGCCACTGCGACAGCGATCACGACCGCGATCGCGACGGGGTCGCCCGCTGCCGGGACGCCCGCCGGTGCCGCGGCGGCGGCGCGAACAGCGACCTCCACGGCCACGCGCCAGTCGCCTGCAACGCCGCCTGCGGCGCTCACTGCGACGGCTGCCGCGAGACGCACACCCTCCGCGACAGGCACGCCGGGCAGTGGGACCGGCACCATGCCGGGCACCGGCATCGGCGATGTGGCTGGCTTGGCGCTGGCGGGTGGACTCGTCGTCTTACTGTTCATTGCGCGCCGGCTGCGCACTTCACAGACGTAGCGACCAGACGCCCATAACGAGCGCCGGGCCAACGTCCCCGCCAACGTTGGCCCCTTTTGCTGAAAAATGTCATCGCCTCGCATTTTCCGCGCTGCGGACGCCGAATTCATTCTTCGCACAGCCGCAGAAGGCTTCTCGTCGGCCATCGCCGGCCTGAGCAATGTGGGCAAATCGGAGCTGCTGCGCACGGCCTGCTCGCCAGAAGTGCTGGCGTGGGCGTTGGGCGAGCGCGCCGACGAGTTCGTGTTCATCTACGTCGACTGCAACTTGATGCTCACGCTCACAGCGCAGGGCTTCTACGAGGTCACGCTGCGAGCGGCGCTGGACGCGCTCCGGCGCATCGGCGCGCCCGGTTCGATCGCCGCGCAGTTGGACGATCTCTATCGGATGATCGTCCAGCCGCCCAGCGAGTTCGCCGTGCCGCTCGCGTTCAACGACGCGATGGATGCGCTCAGCCGCAATCTCGATCGCAACATCGTATTCCTATTCGACGAGTTTGACGAGCCGTTCGCCCGGCTCGACAGCCGTGTCCTGCTCAACCTCCGCGCGCTGAGCGACAAATTCGGCAGGCGGCTGAGCTACGTCGTGGCGACCACGGCGCCGCTCAGTGCGCGCAGCGTCGACAGCGACGTGAGCGAGTTTGTCGAGCTGTTCGTCGGCCAGCAGCGCACGCTCGGCATGTTGAGCGACGGCGAGGCGCGGGCGCTCGCCTCCGAATGGGCTGCCGTGGAGGGCGCGGCGCTCCAGCCACACGAGATCGATTTCGTCGTCGAGCAGGCCGGCGGGCACGCCGGAATGATCCAGGCCGTCACGCGCGTCGTCCTGGCGCTGGTCACCGGCGCGCCCGGCCGTGCGCGCGGCCAGGCGCTGGCGCTGGCGAGCCAGCGTCTGGAAGACGATCAAGTGGCCCGCGCCGAATGCAGCAAGCTGTGGAGCCAATTGAGTGACGACGAGCGGCACGCTCTCATCGATCTCGTGCTCGACTCGAGCGCCAGCATCGATCCGGCTTTGCTCGCCGCTCTGTGCGAGAAAGGCGTTCTCGTCGGCGAGCCGCCGCGCGTGTTCGGACAGCACTTTGCAGGCTTCGTGCGCCGCCAGCGACGCGCGCGCCAGGCGGCGCAGTCCGGCGTGTGGGTCGACGTGGATGCCGGCGAGGTGACGGTGGATGGGCGCCAGGCGCCGACGCTCACCGATCTGGAGTACCGTCTCTTGCTGCTTTTGTGGGGACGCCTGGATAAGCTGTGCGACAAATATCAGATCGTCGAAAGCGTCTGGGGGCAAGACTACATCGACGAGGTTGATGATGCCCGCATCGAGAAGCTGGTCAGCCGCCTGCGCGCCAAGCTCGAGACGGACCCGACAAATCCACGCTATTTGCTGACCGTGCGTGGGCGCGGCTACAAGCTCGTCGGTGTGTAAATGCAATCCTAACTGAATTGAAAGGTTGCCCCGCGTCCGATCCGGGCTATAATCCCCTTAACTGAGACTCTAACCGTCGGCTGACGGCATTCCCCTTCCAGGTTCAGTAGATCCGAAAATGCCCTGAGGGGATTGCCAAATCCCCGATTTGGGCCTGGATTTGGCAATCCAGGCCGGGCAAAATTGGATCTACTGGGGCTCGTTTGTGCCACCCGTCATAGGTAGGGAATTGCGAGTGTATGGCGTCCCCTATTCGGCTCCTGCTGGTTGAACCTGACAATGCAGACCGGCGGCGGATTCATCGAGCGCTGCGCGGGCGCACGACGCGCTTTCGTATTACCGACGCGCCTAGCCTGCAAGATGTGCCGCAGCGCCTCAGGGGTGCCCGGTACGATATTGCACTGGTCGATTTGGAGGGCTGGCCTCGTCCGTTCGACGGGCTTGACCACCTTCTTCATTCCGCGCCTGACCTGCCTGTCGCCGTGCTTTCGCGAAACGACCACGCCGCCGAAGCGATCCGGCGCGGCGCGTGTGGCTTCGTCGCGAAGACCGAGCAGGACCTGGCGCTGCTCCACTCGACACTCGCCGCCGTGGTCGAGCAGGCGAAGGAGCGGGCACGAACGCAGGCCCAGTTGAAACAGCTTCAGTTGTCCGATGCGCTTTATCGCCTCCTGCTCGACCATGTCGCAGAAGCGTTGCTCCTGTGCGGCAGCGCGGGCGACATTCTGCATGTGAATCATGCGGCGGAAAAGCTGCTGGATCGGCCGGCGCAGGCGCTGATCGGCGCGCCGTTCGCGCGACTACTGGCAGAACGTCCGCCATGGGCGCTCTCCGACTGGGCCGACTCACATCCCGTTCGCGCCGTGCTGAATAAACCCGCCACCCCGGTGGAGGTTCGCGTCACGCCGCTGGCGCTCGAAGATAGCTCCGTGTTTCTGGTTAGGCTGCGAGATCTTCAGCGTGAGGAGCGATCCGAACGGCTCCTGCAGGCGCTGAGCCGCGCGTCGGCGGCCATGCAGGGCGCGCTGACTCCGCAGGACGTGCTCCGCGCGGCGGGCGAGCAGTTGCGTTCCATCGGCCTGATTCTGTCGGTCTTCCGCTATCTGGATGACGAGCATGCCGTCGTGATGATTCACACGGAGCTTGGCCGGCGAGTTCTCTCGCAGGCCCGGCGCATGCTCGGATTTGACCCGATGGCCTATCATGCCCCGGTGGATTCCTCGCCGGTTCTCCAGTCGATTCTTTCCAGAGATTCGCCTGTGGTGCTCTCGGACGCGAGCCAGATCGTACGCGAATTGCTGCCGCGTCGCCTCAAGCGGTTGGCCGACCCGTTGGCGAAGCTCCTCAACTACGAGGAGCAGTTCGGCCTGCGCTTGTCTCTCGCCGGAGAGACGTATGGATTGATCATGGTCGGTTATCCTCACGGTCATCTCGTGCCAGAGGATCAGCCGATTATCGAAGCCTTCGCCGTCCAGATTCAAGCGGCGCTCGAACGATCGCAGCGATTTGAAGTGACGCAGTCGCGGCTGGCCGATCAATTGCAGCAGCTCACGCGGCTCGTGCGAGTGGGCGAGCAGATGCAACTGCGCCAGCCTCTCGATAGGCTGTTGGATACGATCTGCGGCGCGATTGGGGAGGGCCTGAAGTGGGGCCAGGTGATCGTCTGGTTGTCTGAAGCACGATCCGCAACCATGTCGCCGGTAGCCGTGCGCGGCGTATCGCCAAAGAGCGCTGCCTGGCCGGGGGGTCTCGACGAGAAGACCTGGCGACGCAGCGAGTACCGCATCGGGCGCTGCTACCTCGTGACGGGCGGCGATCCCGGCGCACAGGCGTGGCAGTCCGGCGACATACTGGTCGCGCCGATCGAAATCGGAGGCGCGCTGCTGGGCGCCATTCAGCTCGATCGCCCGCAGAGCGGGCTGCGCCCGGCGCCGGACGACTTGACGCCGCTCGATCTATTCGCCAATCAAGCGGCTGTCGCGATAGAGAACGCGCAGTTGTACGTGCAGGCAGGCGAGGGGCTGAAGCGACGCGTCGACAACCTGACGTCGCTGACCACGTTGAGCGCGGTGGTCGATCAGGGCGATCTGCGCGCTTCGCTCGAGCAGGCGCTTTACCAGGTGCTGCGCGTGTCGGGCATGGATGCGATCGGTATCTCGCTGCTGGATTTGGCGACGGGCGAACTGCAACCCTACGTCTGGCGCGGTCTGTCCGGCGCGTTCTGGGAAGAGGTGAAGACGTCTCCGACGCGCATCGGCGAAGGGGTTGGCGGGCGCGCGCTCGCCGCCGGCAGCGCGATCGTCGTGACCGACGTGCCGACCGACCCACGCATTCCCTACCGCGACAGGCTGATGCAGGAGGGCGTGCAGACCGTCGTGGGGATCGGGTTGGCCGGGCGCGTGCCGGTCGGCGCCATGACGCTGTATGCGTACGAAGCGCGCCGGCTCGGAGACGAAACGCTCGACTGGCTCACCGTGGCAGGTCGCCAGATTGCGCTGTCGATCGAGAACAACCGTCTCATCGATGCGGCGAGGCGCCGCCAGCGGATGGCGGAGGCCGTGCGCGAAGTCAACGCGGCCGTGGCCTCCAATCTGGAGCTTGACTCTGTGTTGGCGACCATTCTGGATCAGGCCAGCCGCGTCGTGCCCCATAACTCATCCTGCATCATGCTGGCGGAGTCCAACACGCTGCGAGTGCTCGCCGTGCGCGGGCTGGTCGATCCGGGAAACGTGATCGGCCGCGCCTTTCCGCGCGACGATCGGAACCCGGCCTGGCAGGCCGTCGTGAGTCGCGAGGCGCAGGTCGTCGCCGATGTCCGAGCCGCGGATGGAAACTCGCACGGCGTCCCCGATGGAAGCGCTCGGTCGTGGATCGGCGCGCCGCTGATCGTCCGCGACAAAGTGATTGGACTGCTCGCGCTCCATCACCACCAGGCGGGATTCTACACGGAGGAAGACGCGCGCAACGCGTCGCTCATCGCGCAGCAGGCTGCGGTGGCGATCGATAACGCGCGGCGCTTCGAGATCGAGCACGAGCGCTCCGAGCGCCTTCGGCTGCTCAACGATCTAGGCCGTGAGCTGGTCGTCGCGCTGGATCGGGACACCATTGTGCAGCAGGCAGTCAAGCAGATGGCAGGCCGGTTTGGTTACAAGCACGTCGCGGTGTGGTGGCTCGACCCGGCACTGAACGAGCTGGCGCCGATCGCGCGCAGCGACGATCGCCAGCACGCGCCCGAAGCGCAATCGATGGCGCATCTGCCCGTCGGGTGTGGCATCGTCGGCCAGGCCGCCTCGACCCGGCAGACTTACGTGACCGGCGACGTCGATACCGATCCGTACTACGTGGTCAACCCTGCCGGCGCCGGGGCACGCTCCGAGATCGGCGTGCCCTTGCGCATTGAAGAGCGTATCGTCGGCGTGCTCGACATCCAGAGCGATCGCTCGAATGCGTTTAGCGCAGACGACGTGATCATTCTCGAGACGGCGGCCAGTCAGATCGGCGCAGCTCTGGCGATCGCCGAGCTTTACCAGCAGACGCAGGCGCGCGCCGGCAATCTGTCCTTGCTGTTCGCGGCCAGCCAGGAGTTGGGCAGCAGTCTCGACAGCGATCAGGTGTTCGGCCGCCTGGCGCAGTGGATTGTGACCGCCGTCGAGGCGACGAGCGCCCGCGTTTACGTGTGGGATCTCCAGACCAACGTAGGGCGTCTACTGGCGCAGTACGTGGGCGCTCGCGCCAGCGCCAGTGAGCGCCAATCGCGTGTGGGTGTGGAGCAAGACCTGGGCGGGCTTTCGATCCTGGTCACGGCGATGAAGGAGCGCCGCTGGACGGTTTATGAAACCACCGCCGATCACGACGCGATCGACGCGGCGTTGCGCGAGGTTCTCCGCGCAGGTGTTGTGCACAGCGCGCTGTATCTCCCTCTCGTCGTGCGCGAGCGACTGATCGGCTATGTCGAGATTTGGGAGACCGGGCGGGTTCGCTCCTGGACACCGGATGAGGCGCACGTGTGTCAGACGATTGCCAACGTGGCAGCCAGCGCGATTGACAACGCTCGCTTGTTTGAGGTTGAGCGCCAGCGTCGAAAGGTGGCCGAAACGGTGCGCGAACTGGCGGCGGTCATCAGCTCGTCACTCGAGCCGCAGGCGATTCTCGAGTCGCTGCTCGATCGGGCCGCCGAGCTGATTCCGTACGATTCGGCGGCTGTCTTCATTGCGCCGGGCGAGCTATCGGCTACGCGGGCCGAACGCTCGGGGCAGTTACGTATCGCCGTAAGCCGAGGCATGCCGGCGGAGGCGCATGACTCGCCGCCGGGCTTGGCCGAAGAGGTGCTCCGCACGCGGCGGGTCTCGATCTGCGCCGACGCACGCGCAGGCGTTGAGCGGGGCGCGGCGCATGGCCCTTCGGCACTCCCCCCTTCGGGAGTCGCAGAGCCTGCCCTGAGCGCAGCGAAGGGGCAGGCCCTCGATCACGTGCGTGGTTGGCTGGGCGCGCCGCTCGTCGTCAAAGGGAGCGCGATCGGCGTGCTGACCTTCGACAGCCGAACCCCCGCCAGGTATCGCCGCGAGCACGCCGAGATCGCGGAGACGATTGCCAACCATGCGGCCGTGGCGATTGAGAACGCGCAGCTTTACCAGGAAGCGCGGCAGCGCGTAGCCGAGCTGGAGACCTTGCAGGCCGTCAGCCTGGAGATGATCCAGTCTCTGGATGCCAGGCGCGTCTCGCAGGCCATCGCCGACGGCGCCCTGCGCCTCCTCGCCGCGACGGTGGTTCACCTGTTCAGCTTCGACGCGGAAACCGATACGGTGGAGTTGCTGGCCTTCTCGACGGCGCCTGGCTTCGAGGAGATCGGGTGGCCTACGCCGCGCCGCGAAGGCATGACCATGCGCATTGCTCACAGCGGCCAGGCTGTCGTGGTCAACGATCCGCAGAACGATCCGGCGTTCGCGGCCATCACGCGTGCGACAGCCGAGCAGGGAGCGCAAGCCCTGGTCGGCTTGCCGCTCAAGGTGCGTGAGAAAGTGCTCGGCGTGATGAACGTGCTCTTTCACGCTCCACACATCGTCGTCGACAACGAAGTCCGCATCTTGGGGTTGTTGGCCGATCAAGCTGCGACGGCGCTCGAAAACGCGCGTCTCTTCGAGGGGGAGCAGAAGCGCCGCGTCGCGGCCGACGTGCTGCGCGAGATTTCGGGAGTGCTGACGAGCACGCTCAATCTGGACGAGCTGTGCGAGCGCCTGTTCGATCAGATCGCGCGCGTCATCCCGTACACCAGCGCTACGGTGACGCTCGTCGAGGCGTCGCGTCACCTGCGGATTATCGCCGGCCGTGGCTTTCAGCAGCCCGCGCAGATTATCGGCAGGACGCTGGCGCTCGGCGACGCCAGCCTCTCGGGCCGCACCATCGATGCCCGCGAGCCGCTCGTTGTGGAGGATGTGCAGCAACTCGGCAACGGGGAAGTGCTGCCAGGCATGGAGCGGGTGCACGGCTGGATGGGCGCGCCGCTCATTGCGCGCGACCGGGTGATCGGCACTCTATCGGTGGACCACGAGCAGGCCGGCATCTACCGCCGGGAGCAGGCGGACTTGCTCGGCGTGATCGCGAACCAGGCTGCGGCGGCTATCACGAATGCGCGGTTGTACGAGCAGGCGCTCGAGCGCGAACGGTTCGCTTCGGCGCTGGGCCGCACCAGCCTCGCGATCATGTCTTCCCTGGAGCTTGACGAGGTGCTGGAGCAGATCTGCCGTGAGAGTGCGGGCGCGTTCAACGTGGACAGCGGACTGGTATGGTTGGCTGAAGGCGATGATCTGGTTGGCTTCGCGGGCTATGGGCCTGCGCGGGAGGGCTTCGTCGGCGTGCACGTCGGGCTTGGCGATGCGTCTATCCTTGGGGCGCGTGTGCTGGTCGAGCGCCGGGGTGAGTATATCAATTATGCCGAAACCGACCCGCGCGCCAATCGCGAGCTCGTTCACCGGATGGGCCTCAAGTCGCTGTTGGGCGTGCCCATGGTCCAGGACGATGCGCCCATCGGCACACTGGTCGTCGGCGATTCCGTTCGGCCTGACCCCTTCTCGGCTGCCGATATCGAGCGCGCGCAGGTGCTGGCCAGCCACGCCGTGATCGCGATCGAGAACGCGCGCCTGTTCCAGGCCGAGCAGCGCCGCGCGCGCCAACTGGCGCTGGTCCATCGCGTAGGGTTGGATATCACGTCCATCCTCGATCTGGATCAGTTGGCGCAGACGGTGGTCGAGGAGATCCGCGGCGCGTTCGGTTACTACCACGTGAGTGTGGTGACGATTCACGGCGGCGAGCTGGTGTGGCGAGCCGGCGCCGGCGGCGATGTGGAAGGCTGGACGCCGGCCGGAATGCGAAGGCCGGTGGGGGTGGGCATTATCGGCGCCGTGGCCGTCACCGGGGAGATGCTCGTGGCGCCGGACGTGCGCCGCGATCCGCGTTACGTCCCCGTTCCCGAAGTCCAGCGCACGCTCTCGAAAGTCGCGCTCCCGCTCAGGGCGAAGGGGTCGATCGTCGGGGTGCTGAACGTCGAGAGCGACCACG
Organism: Anaerolineae bacterium; assembly: GCA_035693785.1. GTDB lineage: Bacteria > Chloroflexota > Anaerolineae > Fen-1058 > Fen-1058 > DASSFZ01. The sequence goes on from DASSFZ010000261.1 coordinate 18,860, forward strand.
CCGACGCGTTCGGCGAAGAGGATCTGGCCGTGCTGACCGCGCTCGCCAGCCAGCTCGGCGTGGCCGTGGAGAACGCCATGTACGCCACGTCGCTGGAAACGCGCGTGGCCGAGCGCACGGCGGAAATCCGTCGCGAACAGGAGCGCACCTTCACGATTCTCAACAGCGTCGCCGACGCGGTTCTGGTGACCGATCTCGCCGGCGCCATTGTGCTGACCAATCCCGTCGCCGACGCGCTGCTGCGCGAAGATCAGGAGGCGGAGCAGCCGGATCGCCTGCGCACGTGGCTGCGTGAGCTGTCGCCCGCCAGCGGCTCTCCGAAGATCGACGCCGGCGGGCGCACGCTGCAGGCGGCGGTGGCGTACATCCGGGAAGACGAGCGGCGAGTCGGCCACGTGATCGTGCTGCGCGACATCACGCGCATGGAAGAGGTGGATCGGCTCAAGACTCAATTTGTCACGACGGTCTCGCACGAGCTGCGCACGCCCCTGACGAATATCAAACTCTACCTGGGACTGTTCCAGAAGGGGAAACCGGAGAAGCGCGAGCAGTACCTCGTCACGCTGCAAGACGAGGTCAACCGCCTGGAACGCCTGATCATGGACCTGCTCGACCTGGCGCGCCTGGAGCGCGATCGGCAGACGGCGACCCGCAAGGTGATCGATCTGGCTGAAGTGCTGCAGCACGTCGTCAGCACGCTCGAGCCGCAGGCCGAAGCCAAACGCCAGTCACTTCACTTGCGGCTCACGGAGCAGGCGCTGCGTGTGCCGGCCGATCGGAACCAGATGATTCAGGTATTTGTCAATCTGTGCGCCAATGCTATCAACTACACGCCGCCAGACGGGCGGGTGGAGCTGGAAGCGTCAAGCATGCTGCGAGACGGTCGAAACTGGGCCGTCGTGTCGGTGAGCGACAATGGCATCGGCATACCCGAGGAGGATCGTGAGCGAGTTTTCGATCGCTTCTATCGCGGCCAGGCAGAGTACTTTGAGGTACGGGGGACGGGGCTGGGGCTGTCCATTGTCAAAGAAATCGTCGTGCAGCATTCTGGACAGATCGAATTGGAAAGCCGGGTGGGGTTGGGCAGCACTTTTACGGTCTGGCTCCCGATGAGTTGAGAGTGCCGAACCCCGGTTTCTTGGAGAAACCGGGGTTCTGAGTTGAGCGCGGAGGTTTCGGATGCACTCAGCACAACGCATTCTGGTTGTCGAAGACGACGTGGCGATGGCCGGTGGCATCTGCGACGTGCTCGAACTGGCGGGCTACGAAGTGCGCGTGGCGCATCACGGCCATCAGGCCCTGGACGAGATCGGCAAGTACTCGCCCGACCTGATCGTGTCAGATATTATGATGCCGGGAATGGACGGCTACGAGTTGTTCAAGAAGGTCCGATCGAACCCGGACTGGGTTCTGATCCCTTTCATTTTCCTCACCGCCAAGGGCCAGAAATCGGACATCCGGTTGGGCAAGACGATGGGCGCCGAAGACTACCTGGTCAAGCCCTTCGATTGGGAAGACCTCTTGGTCGCAACGCGTTCCAGGCTGGATCGCGCTCAAGCGCTGCAGCAAGCGTCTCAATCCGAGCACAACGCCCTGAAGAACCGCATCCTCAATACCCTGAGCCACGAGTTTCGCACACCGCTCACCTACATCACCGGCTACACGAATCTGCTTCAGGAGCCGGATCTGACGCCGGAGCAGTTGCGCCAGTTCCTCGAGCGGCTGCAGAGCGGTAGCACCCGGTTGAGTCGCCTGGTGGAAGACTTCCTATTCCTCGTCTCGCTGGAGGCGGGCGAGGCTCACACAGCCTACATGCTCCAGCGCGATCGCTTCTCAGATTGGCCTGCCATGATCCAGCGCGTCCTGGCGCGATACGCCGAGAAGGCGGTCGCTCACAAGGTGACGCTGAGCGCGGATGTGGCTGCGGACCTGCCCGAGACGACCCTTCACGCGGCCTACATCGAGGATGTAGTGTCGCGCCTGGTCGACAATGCCGTCAAGTTCACGATCGGCAAGGAAGGCCGGGTGCAGGTATCGGTAACGCAAGAGGACGCCGGTATCCTGATCGGCGTAGCAGACGAAGGCATGGGTATCTCCGAGCAGGATGTGTTGAAAATCTTCCAGTCGTTCCACCAGGTCGATCGGGAGATGCACGAACAGCAGGGCGCCGGAGTGGGACTGGCTATCGTGAAGGGTGTCGTCGACCTGCACGGCGGTCGGATCGACGTGAAGAGCCGGGTCGGCGAAGGCAGCACGTTCAGCATCTGGCTTCCTGTTCTCGAAGAGTAACCACCCAGACTTCGGAAGTCTTTAAGCGGGAGACTTCCGAAGTCTGAAAATCCGATCGGCTAGGTCTGATGATTGGACTGTCAGGCGAGTGTCCGACGCCCGTCAAGCACGCTGTGAGTCCGGGTAGTATCCTGTCACGCAGAATTTGATCACTCCTGAGGAGGACAGTGCCATGGCATCCCTGTTGGAAAAAGTGCAGACGCTCATTTCGGCCAACCTACACGCGCTCGTCGACTCGGCGCTCAAGGCGAACTCGGTGGCCGTCATGGACGAGTACATCCGCCAGGCCGAAAACAATCTTGAGGCGCTGGAGGATGCGGCCGCGACGGTTGGGGGCAGCGTCAAAACCCTCAAGCGCAAATACGAGGATTATGCCGCCCAGGTGGCCAAGCTGGATCGCGACATCGATACGCTGCTCACGCAAAATCGCGACGACCTGGCGTCGGCGGCGCAGGCCAAGCTCAACACCACGCAGCGCCTGACCGAGGATTACAAGGAGCAGTGGGAGCGGCAGCAGACCGAGTACCAGAACCTGATGGATGCCCGGCTCAAGCTGGAGGCCAAGCTCACGACGATCAAACAGGAGCGCGAGGAGCTGCTGGCGCTGCTCGAGCTGGCGAAGAGCAAGGAACTCACCATCAAGACGATCAAGTCGCTGGACGACGTGGTGGGCATCGGCGACGCCGACGTCGCTCGCATCGGCGAATCGATTCGCGCCCGCCTCGACAAGGCGCAGGCCAAGAGCGAGATGCTGGCCAGCCGCCTGGACGAGCAGATGGACGAGGTCCTGGAAAAGGAGTCGCTGGACAATCAACTGGCCGAGCGCAAGAAACGATTGGGCCTGAGCTGATCGAACGCCCAACCACCACCAGGCGTGACGCAGAGCGGGGCCGGCACCGAGGGTGGTGGCCCCCTTTCGTCAGGCCGGCCCTGAGCGCAGTCGAAGGGGACAATGCGGATTGCGCTTCGCGGTGAGACGGGGCCGGGTTCTAGAGCGGATTCCGCTTTGGCTTACGCCGGAGTCGAGGCTTTAGCCGGGAACCGCCTAAAGCCTCGGTTCCGGAGCGGCGTACACGCAATCGGAAACCGCTATAAACGGTTCCAAGCAGAACACAGGTGGAGACGCGCATGGCAACCGATCGCTCGTCGCTGCATAGCCGCTCTTTGAGAGCGATGCTGGTCAATGCCCTGCTCGATTGGCGCGGCGCGGCGGTGTTGGCAGCGGCGCTCGTCCTGAGCGTGCTGCTGCCATCCCCGTTGCCTGGCTGGCAGACCTGGTATTGGTGGCTGGCGGGTATCGTGGGCTGGCTGGCCATCTCCTTCGCCGTCTTCGTCAATCCGAATACGGGCGCGCAAGTCGTGGCGGAGATGCTTCGCGTCAAATTCGATCCGGCGGCGATCAAGGATGGCGAATCGCGCAGAGCCATCGAGAAGGGCCTGGAGTACCGGGCGCAGATCGAGGCAGCCGCGAACCGCGCGCGATCCGGCTTGCTGCGCGATAACCTCGCCGAGACGGCGGACGAGATCGATCAGTGGCTCGAGAATATGTACTCGCTGGCGCTGCGGCTGGACGCCTTCGCAGTCGATCGGACCATTCAACAAGACCTCCACTCGGTGCCCTCGACGATCCAGACCTACGAGCAGCGCCTGAGGAGCGTCAGCGACGACAAGCTGCGCGCCCAGATGCATGAGATCTACGAAGCCAAGAAAGCGCAGTGGGAGTCTCTGAAGAATCTCCAGGCGACCATGGCGCGCGCCCGGCTGCAGATGGACAGCGCGCTGACCGCGCTCGGCACCGTATACTCGCAGATCCTCCTGATCGGCGTGAAAGATATCGACAGCGGACGCGCGCAGCGCCTGCGCGAGGACATCACCGAAGAGATCAAGAGCCTGCACGACGTCGTGGCGGCGATGGATGAGGTGTATCAATACGAGCGCTGACGCGTTGGTGCGAGTCGCATACCATACGCTCGTCTTCGGCCCGCACGCCGCGCCCGCGAAGCAGATGAGCGAGGCTTAGAGTTGTCTCTGAGCGGGAGGATGCTATGGATTTCGGTCAACAGCTCTTCGAGTTTCTGAAGGACCCCAACGTAGCTTACGTGCTGCTGATCCTGGGACTGTGGATGCTGGCGATCGCGGTGACGACGCCGGGCACGGGTTTTGCCGAAGTCGTGGCCGCCCTCGCGCTGGTGGGTGCAGCAGTCGGCCTCTTCAATCTGACGGTGAACTTCGCGGGTATCCTGCTGATCGTCGTCGCCTTTACCCTATTCATCGTCGACGTGTTTTCGCCGACGCACGGCATATTGACCTTCGGCGGCGTCGTCTCGCTCGTGCTCGGCTCGCTGTTCCTGTTCCCAGGACGGGAAGTGGGCGCGGGCGTATCCGGCTGGCTGATCGGTGGCGCGGCCGTGATCTCGACGGGCATGGCCGGCCTGGTGCTGCACGCGCTGGCCAGAACGCGGCGAGAAAAGGGCGTCGGCATGGCCGTGCTGCAGGTAGTGGGCGCGAAGGGCCGGGTGCGCAAGGCGCTCGTTCCCGGCGAGACGGGCACCGCGCAGATCGCCGGCCAGTTGTGGACCGTGGAGGCCGGCGAGCCGATCGAGTCGGGCGCGGAAGTGGTCGTGGAGCGCGCCGAGGGCTTGAAACTGTATGTGCGGCGCGCGCAATCGGCCACGGCTGCGCCGTCGACACCTCAGAACGGATGACATCTTGATGCATACCAAGGAGGCCTTACCATGGAAGTAGTCCTCGGCGTTATCTTGTTTGCCCTGCTGGCTCTGCTCGTGGGTCTGGTCGTCAGCATGATTCGTATCGTGCCGGAATACCAGCGGCTGGTGGTGTTCCGGCTAGGCAACTGCATCGGTCAGAGGGGGCCTGGCTTGATTCTGCTGTATCCCTTCGGCATCGACAGGGCGATCACCGTCGATCTGCGCGAGGAAGTGCGCGAGGTGCCGCACCAGACGAACATCACCAAAGACAACGCGTCGATCGGCATCGACTTCCTGATTTACTGGCAGGTCGTCGACGCCGTGAAGAGCGTGCTCGAGGTGAACAACTTCCGCCAGGCCGCGCTCGGCATCGCCACCACGACGCTGCGCGCGGTCATCGGCGACATCGCACTGGACGATGTGCTGGCGCAGCGCGAGCACATCAATCAGGTGCTGCGCGCCAAGCTGGACGAGGTGACGGAGCGCTGGGGCGTGAAGGTCACGGCCGTGGAAATCCGCGAGATCGTCCCGCCGCGCGAGATTCAGGAGGCGATGACGCGCCAGATGAGCGCCGAGCGCACGCGCCGGGCGGTGGTCACGGAGGCGCAAGGTCAGCGCGAGGCGGCGATCACCGTCGCCGAAGGCCAGAAGCAGTCGGCCATCCTGCGCGCGGAGGGCGAGAAGCAGTCGGCCATCTTGCAGGCCGAGGGCCAGCGCACCGCACAGGTGCTCGTCGCCGAAGGTTTCGCCGTCGCGCTGGACCGCGTGTACGCAGTCGCCAAGACGGTCGACGCCAAGACCTTGTCGCTGCAGTATCTCGAAGCGCTCAAGGCCATCGGCGCCAGCCCGTCCACCAAGTTCATCTTCCCGATGGAGCTGACGACCATGCTTGGATCGCTGGCCGGCTACACCGAAACGGCGTTCTTGAAGCAGGACGGCGCACAGCAGGCGGGCTAAGCCTATATTTCGCATCCGCTCCCGCTCCGCTTCGCGTGATCCATCCGGCGGTCAGGGCGGCGGATGGATCACCTTTAGAAAGGGCAGGCTGAAGCCTGCGATCCGGTGTCCGATAGGCTCTAAGCGGTCGTGTATCCCACTCGCCTGACGTGAGGGTCGAGAGCCGAGATGTGCGCTCTCGGCCCTCGTGTTTGCAGGACGCCGCTCAGAGCGTTTTCGTGAAAGGGGACGCGATTGGACGTCGAGATCGTGCGGGCCAGTTGGCGCGATGCGTGGGCGTTGAGCCGCCTGGACAGAAGATGTTTCAGCCAGGTCGATGCCTATGCCTGGCTCACTTATCTCAGCCTGTGTCTCTGGCCGAGCATCGTGACGCTGAAGGCCGTCTCGGGTGAGAAAATCGTGGGCGTCGTGGCCGGCGACCCGCGCAGACGGCGCGGTTACACGCTCATCGTCACTCTGGCCGTCGATCCGGACTGGCGCCGCCGAGGCATCGGCGAGCGCCTGATGCGCGCCTGCGAAGCTTGCTTCGATCTGCCTCGATTTCGCTTGCAAGTTCGAAAGAGCAACGCGCCGGCGATCCGGCTGTATCAGAGACTGGGTTATGCTATTGTCGATGCCCTGCCGGGATATTACGGCGACGGCGAGGACGCCTACGTGATGGAGAAAGCGAACAGGTGAAAAGGGTGAGGAGCGAGCATGGCGAAAACCGAGCTGTTTCGGGTGATTGCGCGCACGATCATCGTGACGCCGGGGCGGCGCCTGGTGTTGGTGACCAGCCACAACAGCACGGCGCTGGTGCTGCCCGGCGGCGCGGTGGATCAGGGTGAGTCGCTGCCGCAGGCTGCGATACGCGAAGCGAAGGAAGAATGCGGCCTGGACGTGACCGTCGAGCGCGCAATCTGGGTGCGAGAATTTCACGACCTGAAGCGCGGCCAGGCTAATCTGGAGGTGTACTTCACTGCGCAGCCGGTTGCCGGCGCGGCGCCGCCCGATCGCTGGCAGCACTCCGATCCCGGCCGGCCCGGCCTCACGCGGCAGGTGGGGCTGTACTCTCGCGAAGACCTGCAGGCGATCCCGACCAGCGTGTATCCCATCGAGCTGCGGCGCGCATTCTGGATCGGGCTGGAAGAGGGCTTCGAGGATGCGTATTTGGGGAGCTTCAGAGGCTGAGTAAGAATCGGCCTGTGCTCCTTTAGGCTCAAGCCGCCGTCCCCGGCAGCGTGAGCTTCAGGGGCTGAATAGAGAATCGGCCTGCACCTCTGCCGGCTGGCAGGTATCTGCAAGCGGTGTGAGATTCGCAATGAGACATAAATGTCAATGACGCATCTAGCGGAAGGTGGTACAATTACACGGATTCGCTTATGACGACCTTGCCAGATGCATCTGGCTTACTCGGGTGAGGTGAAACAGATGAGTGTTACCGAAGCAAGGACGGGACCGTCCCCGTCCGGAGTCAAAGATCGTGGCCTGATTGTCAACGACTTCTCGATTACGGCCGCGACGGTGAACGGATCGGGCAGCCAGACGGCCAACAATACCCTGATCCGGGCCATTCACAAGATGGGCGTGCCGGTCAGCGGCAAGAACCTGTTCCCTTCGAATATCCAGGGACTGCCGACCTGGTTCACTATCCGCGTCAGCAAAGACGGTTACATCGCCCGCCGCGAGCGCGCGGAGATCCTGGTGGCGATGAACAAGGCGACGATCGCCGAGGACATTCAGAAGCTCGAATCGGGAGGCATCTGCCTGTACCCGATCGATGACCCGCTCCCGGTCCAGCGCGACGACGTGGCCTTCTACCCTATGCCGGTCAACGAGCTAGCGAAGAATTCGGGGGCCGACGCCCGCCTGCGCCCCTACGTCGCCAACATGGTTTACGTAGGCACGCTGGCCTACCTGCTCGGCATCGATCTGAAGGAGATCGAAGCGGCGATCGCGTTCCACTTCGACGGCAAGAAGAAGCCGATCGACATGAACATGGGCGTCGTCAACGCCGCGCACGAGTGGTCGTCGACCCATTTGACCAAGACCGATCCCTTCCGTATCGATCGCATGGACGCCACGGATGGCACGTTCCTGATCGACGGCAACACGACCGCCGCGCTCGGCGCGATCTTCGGCGGCGTATCATTCGCGGCCTGGTATCCTATCACGCCGGCGACGTCGCTGGCTGATGCACTGAACGAGTATCTGCCGAAGCTGCGTCGGGAGCCGGATGGCAAGGCGACGTACTCGATCGTCCAGGCCGAGGACGAGCTGGCCGCGATCGGCATGGTGATCGGCGCGGGCTGGGCCGGGGCGCGGGCCATGACGAGCACCTCGGGGCCGGGCCTGTCGTTGATGGCCGAGTTCGCAGGCTATGCCTACTTCGCGGAGGTCCCGGCGGTCATTTGGGATATCCAGCGCATGGGCCCGTCGACCGGGCTGCCGACTCGCGTATCCCAGGGCGACATCGAGGAAGCTTACTATCTCAGCCACGGGGACACGCGCCACGTGTGCCTGATTCCCGGCAATGTGCAGGAGTGCTTCGAGTTTGGCAACACGGCGTTCGAACTGGCCGAGCGATTGCAGACGCTCGTCATCGTGCTGAGCGATCTCGACCTGGGCATGAATATGTGGCCGACTGGGCCGCTCAAGTATCCCGAGAAGCCGATGGATCGCGGCAAAGTGCTGTCGGCGGAGGATCTCAAGCGGCTGGGCGGCTCGTGGAAGCGCTACGCGGACGCGGACGGCGACGGCATCGGCTGGCGCACGCTGCCCGGCACGGATCACCCGATGGCCGCTTATTTCACGCGCGGCACCGGTCACGACGAGGCCGCCAACTACAGCGAGCGCCCCGAAGACTGGCAGCAGAATCTGGAGCGGCTGGCGCGCAAGCATGAGACGGCGCGCACCCTCGCGCCGCCGCCTATCATCGACATGGTGGAGGGCGCAGAAGTTGGCATCATCTCGTATGGCTCGAACGATCCGGCGGTGAAGGAAGCGCGCGACCGGCTGGCCGCGCGGGACATCCGGACGTCCTACTTGCGGCTGCGCGCGCTGCCGCTGGAGCACACGTTGACAGAGTTCGTCAAGAAACATGCGCGCCTGTACGTGGTGGAAAACAACTTCGACGGGCAGATGCATGACTTGATTCAGTTGCACACGCCCGAATATGCAGCGCGGCTCGTATCGATATCGAAATGTGACGGGCTTCCCCTCAGCGCGCGCTGGATCACGGAAGCGATTCTAGAGCAGGAGCGGTGAAAGTTCCTTTAGTTCCCCGAATTCCTTACGAAAGAACAGGAAGGACGTGAAGGAACTCCAGGAACTCGTGCTCAACAGGAGCATCTACAGATGGCAACCACAGTACTGCCCGGCAAATCCGCCAACGTCAACCTCGTTGGCTTGACCAAGATCGATTACAAGGGGCTGCCCTCGACGCTGTGCAACGGCTGCGGCCACGATTCGATCTCCAGCCAGATCATCCAGGTGGCCTACGAGATCTCGCTGCCGCCGCACCGTATTGCCAAGTTCAGCGGCATCGGCTGCTCGAGCAAAAGCCCGGCCTATTTCCTGGGCCGCTCGCACGCGCTCAACGGGACGCACGGCCGCATGCCCTCGCTGGCGACGGGCGCGACGACCGTCAACAAAGACCTGATCGCCGTCGGCGTGAGCGGCGACGGCGATACGGGCAGCATCGGACTCGGCCAGTTCAAGCACATGCTGCGCCGAAACACGCACATGGTGTACATCATCGAGAACAACGGCGTCTACGGCCTGACCAAGGGCCAGTTTTCGGCCACGGCCGACCTCGGCCAGACGTTGAAGTACGCCGGCACGAACGAGCTGCCGCCGATCGACCTGTGCCTGGAAGCCATCATCGGCGACTGCCGCTTCGTCGCCCGATCGTTCGCCGGCGATCCCAAGCAGGTGCAGGCGCTGCTCAAGGCGGCTTTCAGCTTCAAGGGGCTGGCCGTGATCGACATCATCAGCCCGTGCGTTACCTTCAACAACTCCGAGCTATCGACCAAGAGCTACAGTTGGGGCAAGAACCACGAAGAGGCCCTGCACGACATCACCTTCGTGCCGGCCGCCGAAGAGATCACGGTCGATTATGAGGAAGGGACGGTCAAAGAGGTCGAATTGCACGACGGGTCGCTGATCCGCTTGAAGAAGCTAGGCAAGGACTACGATCCGACTGACAAAGCCGCAGCCATCGCGCTGCTGGAGAAAGCCAGGGCGGAGCAGTTGTTCATCACCGGCCTGATCTACATCAACGGGGATCGCCCGAGCCTGGCCGAGCGCGAGCGACTGGTCGATACACCGCTGGCCTACCTGCCGGAAGAGAAGCTGCGCCCGCCGCGCGAGGCGCTGCATCGCATCAACGCGGCGTTCATGTAGTTCCCAGACCGAATGTGGCGATCCCTTCGGCGAGCTCCATCCTGTTGTTTATGTCACCCGCGAATCGAATGCGCCTGATGGTGAACCGGTCTGTCTCTGGCTATCGTACGCAAATCCAGTAAAGATCGTCAACAGAAGAGATCCAAGAGCGAAGAAGAAAAGGATGGGAATAAGGTTCGGGTTGTTCACGCCGAAGAAGTATCCGAGGATGGTTGAGCCGGGGAACAGTAACAGCCAGGCGGTCAAGCAGGCGATGAAAGACCACGGCCACACCTTTCCAAGAAAACGCCGTGAGCCAACAGAGAGATGTGCGCGCCACCAAGCTAACGGCGCATTGATCCTGGTCCCGATGACGCCCAGGATGATACCAAGGATTGGAGGGAAGATGCCTCCACCCACCAGAAGCATGACGATTGAGAGCAGAATCAGGACCAGGCCGCCGTTCTTCCTCTGAACAAACATGGTTGCCCACACGAGGAAGATCAGGGAAACGAGGATGGCAAGGATTCCGGTTACGAGGAGGTTAGGAACGATCGTCATCGCCGGCTCCCCTGCCACGATGCGAAAAAATGCCGATCCAGGCCAGGAGGGGAACATGATTCCACCGGGAGCTACGTTGCCCTGAAGTACCTCACCGATACCATGTTCGATACCGGCCAGCCCCATAAGAGCGCCGATTGTTGAAACCATTATTCGTGTCGCGCTTTTCATTTCTGCTCCTTATCGTGACAAAGTGGGTTGAAGCTGCGCGGCCAGGTTGCTTGCCCAGGCGCGGATTGCTGTCCAGTCCCGCACGTCGCTGGCTGGCATCTGGTGGAGGGGGCTGGCCGGCAAACTGACAATTAAACTGTCGGGGAAACGCAGCTTCGCCGGGTCGTACTTGCCGCCAAACATTTCAAGCGCGATCGGTGTAAGCCAGGGAAACTTCGCCAGCTCTTTGTCGAGCTGTGCGCGTGATCCCTGCCACGCTTTCTCATCAGTGGGGGCAAGAATCGGGCCGAGAGCGAAAACCGCCACGGACCGCTCCATGAGGGCTTCACAGTGCCGTGACAGGAAACTGAGCGCGTCCTTGTGCCATTGACCAATGTAGATTGGCGCCCCCAGCACGACCGCGCGGTAGCCCGCGAGTGTCCGTACTTTCTGCATAGGCTGAATATCTACTTCCAACCCGCGTTCGCGCAGCGTCGCCGCGACAGCCTCGGCCACTTCCTGCGTTGAGCCATACTTAGAAGTATAAGCCACCAGAACTTTTTCTTCCATCTGAATAGTCCTTCCTTTTGTCAGATGCCAAATTTTCACTCTGACTACATCATAGCGTTAACCCACCCCCCTCGTCATCTATCAAAGGTTAGATGCCGGGTTATATTTCTCGCAGACTGCGCCAACGTGTTGGGCCATCTCGTTGGAATCGTTATGATCTCTGGGTTGGAGTAAAATAAGCGTTGATGATGGACACTCTGGCTTCACCCCTCGTCCTCACCAAGTTACGCGTGCCCACCGCGCGGCCACACATTGTCCCCCGCACACGCCTCGTTGAGCGGCTCACCCCTGAGGCTGGCACAAGTCTTGTACTCGTGTGCGCGCCTCCTGGGT
>DASSFZ010000262.1:0-6948 GCA_035693785.1 Anaerolineae bacterium
GGCAATTACCTCCAGCCCAATAGCTTCGGTCAGCCTCCTCGCGTCCTCGAAAACGGCTGCACCACCTGTCACCTCGGCGGAGCACTCGTGCTCAACTGGTGCCCGGCTTTTCCTCGTTCACCTGGCCCACTGTCTCTGTCGGTGGCGCCTCCCGTGGCCCCTGACAAAGTGGGAGTACCTCGGGGAAACCGAGATATTGGTGTTGTGATCGCTACACCGATAAACGGCGAGCACTTCTACTCTCCTTGGATTGTCACAGCTATACCGGTGGGTGGGCGAGTGTATTATGCCGGGGACCGTCTTACAGATATCGAAGTGCGCCTGGAAATCTGGTCTGGTCTCGAACAGGTTGCCATATCGACTACACAACCACAACGCAATGGATATTTCTCCTTCGATACCAACCTCAGCCCAGACGGTATTGAACTCGAGGTACCCATTGATCAGCGTGGATGTATCGAATGTCACAGCGACAATCTCAGGGACAAGCCCTACCTCCCGGCCGGAGACGTTCGCCTGGTCGTTACGGCTCTAACTCCAGATGGCAAGCAGGCCTCTGATGAGCGCTGGATCGTGGTGGATCGAAGTCAACAGGCCGAAGCAATCGTACAGACGACGATCGAAGACAGCGGTCAACCTATCTCAGGCCTCCCCGTCCAGGCCAGCACCCGTCTCTACGAGTGGCGCGCCCGTCATGCGAACGCGCTCACAGACCGAGACGGAGTGGCGCAGCTTGAGCTCGAAACGCTTACACGGGCAGCCACCTCCTATCGCATCGAGGTTCCAGCGACTGTTGTGGATGGCATCTTATACGAGAGCGTCGAGCCGGTAGAGATCATCCTGCCGCCCGCCGCCACTTCCGCGCCTCCGATTAGCCTGAGCGTGCGTGCGCGGCTCGGCCAGATCGTCGGCCGGCTCTCTACCCAGGCAGGGACAGCGATTCCATCGCTACCGGTGTGGGCCGTGCATCTGCCGGATGGGAGTAGCTATCGCACACATGCGTCGGCAGCCGGCGACTTTACGTTCTCCGACATTCCTATCGGCCAATATGTGATCACCGTCAATTCCGGAGAATCGGCAGAATATGGCTTTATCAGCAGCGATCATGAGATTGATCTCCGCCAGTCGCCTGTAGCCGCCGTCGAAATGTCGCTGGATGCGCTTGTGGGCTATGCGGTTCGCGGCGTGATTCGCGATGCGAGCGGCAGTCCGATACCTTTTGCCTGGGCCACGATCGAGAAGGTGCCTCTCACACGGCGCGTCGCGCCCGACACAGGCGCGTATGCCCTGGTTGGACTCCCGCCCGAACCGGCGACTCTCATCGTGAGTGCTCCGGGCTTCTACAGCCAGGCGCACCTGGTCACGCCTTTGCAGGAGCCAAGCGCGCCTTTCGTAGCAATACTCGCACGCCGACCTGAGACACGCAGTCTCCCGTGGGGAAGCGGGGAAGTGATCATTCCACCCGAGTCGCAGGCTAGCATCAAGGCCGGCCAGGTGACCCTGACACATGGATGGCTGTGGGGACATGGAAGCGGAGACTCGATGGTCATCAAAACCCCGCAGGCCGAGATCTCGATTCGAGAGGGGACATTCGCACTCGAGCAGCGAGCTGGCCAGCCCGGTTGGTTCTACCTGATGGCCGGCGAAGCCGCATTTCGCACCCAGGCTGACGGTGAACAGATTAACGTACATGCGGGCGAGATGGTGGCCCTGACAGGCGATTTGAGCCTCAAGCCTGTGCCGCTCGATCCGGTGGTGATCGCGGCGATTCGTCCCTCTACGGACCGGCCGGCCTCGCCAGTCTGGCAACCGAGCCTTGAGGCTCAGATCCGCGACGGCCTGGCGCAAATAGGCATTGGCACCGCCCAGGTGATTACTTTCGTCACGTACTTGTTGATCGTTAGCTTACTTGTTCTCTTGCCCGCAGGCGCTGTAGTCTGGTGGCTGAGACATCGCGGCCGCGGCCCCGATGCGACGTAGTGAACACACGACGACGCGTACGATGATCATCGACGTCAACGCAGAAACATTATCGAGAATTAAGAATCCCAGTCTGGCGTCCTACGCATCTATATACACGCGGATCTACGAAGACTTCATAGAGCAGATCCGGCATCTGGGGATTGAAATCGATCCGCACAGTTACAGGCATGAGACAGCTGAGGCCATCAAGCGATTGAAGGCCAAAGGCGCGACCCTTAGAAACGACGACAAGAGCATAGTCGTCAACCGACTCTCGCCGGCCTGCATCGCCTGCCAGAAAGGAGTCGGCAGCGCGACGTTCTTCATCTCGCTGAAGTGTCACCGCTCCTGCTTCTACTGCTTCAACCCCAATCAGGAGAACTACGATTTCTTCTGCCAGCACAAGAGGAACTTGCCCGAAGAACTTGAGGAACTCCACTTCCAGGGGCAGCAGGTCAGCCACCTGGCCCTGACCGGCGGCGAGCCACTGCTATTCAAGGAAGACGCGGTCGACTTCTTCACCTATGCCCGCGAGCGATTCCCGACGGCCTACAAGCGGCTGTATACCTGCGGCGATCACGTCGACGCCGAAACCCTTGAGCAATTGCGCGAGGCCGACCTGGATGAGATCCGCTTCAGCATCCGGATGCACGATCTGGAGAAGGGCCACCGTCACGTGTTCGATCGGATCGCACTGGCGAAGGCCCACATCCCGCACGTCATGGTCGAGATGCCCGTGCTGCCCGGCACGCTGGACATCATGCAGGACGTGCTGCTGGAACTCGATCGTCTGAACATCGACAGCATCAACTTGCTGGAGTTCTGTTTCCCATGGGCGAACGCGCCGGCCTTCAACGCCAAAGGCTACCAGATCAAACAGCGCCCGTACCGCGTGCTGTACAACTACTGGTACGCCGGCGGGCTGCCGGTCGCTCGCAGCGAACTGGAGTGCCTGGCGCTGTTGGAGTTCGCCATCGACCGGCAACTCCGTATCGGCGTGCACTATTGCTCGCTAGAAAACAAGCATACCGGGCAGATTTATCAACAGAACTTCGGCCAACCGATCCCCAGGACCATGTACTTCTCAGAAAAGGATTACTTCCTGAAATCGGCCAAAGTCTTCGGCGCAGATATTCCGCTGGTGGTGAAGCGATTCAGGCGGATGCGCTACGACGAGTACGTGACGAACGACGACTACGGCTACGTCGAGTTTCACCTGAGCAAAATCAAGTCGCTGCGAGAACTCGATATCGAGATCGGCTTGTCGTCGAGCGTCCTCGAAGTGCGCGACGAGGAGCCGTATCTACGGGAGTTGAAAGTCGATCTGGCCTATCCGAGAGTGTTCGACTTTGCGACAGATGTGTAAGGCGTCCCGAACCGGCCACAGGCGCGTCGAATCACCATAAAGGACGAAAATAATGACACGCGATGCATCTTCCATAGAGCGGGACTGGGTTTCAATCTTGACCGGGGAGACTTTGGTCCTGGGGCTGTTGAGCAAGACACTGTACCCTTATCCCGAGAAGACGTGGCTTCAGACGCTGGCCCATGAAGATGTCTTCGCAGATATCCCGCTCGGCGAAGGACAGCCTGACGTGCAGGCCGGGCTGACCCTACTCCAAACATGGAGCGCCAGTTGCCGGAGCGGCCTGTCTGACCCGGCATTCGACGACCTGCGCGCGGACTATACCCGCCTGTTCATTGGCCCCGGCAAGGTCATCGCGCCGCCCTGGGAATCGGTTTACTCTAATGAAGAGCGACTGACGTTTCAAGAGCAGACGCTGCAGGTGCGCGCATGGTATCGGCAGTTTGGCCTGGAGGCCGAAAGACTGCACAACGAACCAGATGACCACATCGGGCTAGAACTATCCTTCCTGGCACATCTGGCTCAACTCGCCCTGGCCGCGCTTGAACGGCAAGATCGGCCGGCCGTTGATGAACTGCTGAAAGCGCAGCGCCGTTTCTTGTCCGAGCATCTGCTGCGCTGGACGCCGGCCTGGTGCGATCAGGTCGCGCAACACGCGCGCACCGATTTCTTCCGCGGCATCGCGCTCTTGACGAAGGGTGTGCTCAAGGAATTGTCGACTATCCTTCCGGTTGAGTCCCTGACGGAGCCTGCCCGGTGAACGTGCTGTCCGCGCTCGAGCAACTGGCCGCGCTCGATGCCGCGCCGATCGAACTCGACGCGAATCGCTGCGTGCGCGCTCGCGATCGATTCTCAACGTGCGGGGCATGCACGCGTGCGTGCCCGGCGAATGCACTGCGTGTGAACGGCTCGGTTGCACTCGACGCCGAGGCGTGCGTCGCCTGCAGGCAGTGCGTCCACGTCTGCCCGACGGGCGTTTTCGATCGCAACGACAACGCCGCAGAACTGCTGGCCTTTCTGCCTCGGCTGAAGGATGCGCGTATCGTCGAACTGGCCTGCGCGCGGCATCCCTCGCCGCAGACCGGCCCGCCCGAAACGGAGGCTGTGGTTCGCATCGAGGGCTGCCTGGCCTCGCTTGGACCGTCGGTGTATCTGACGCTGCTCGCATCGGGCATCGAGCGGATCGTCGTGCGGCTTGACGCCTGCGCCGAGTGCCCGATCGGCGCCGCCCGACCGATGATCGAGCAAACGTTGAACACAGCCCAAGTGATTTCGAATGCGTGCCGTGAAACCAACCGCATCACTCGACTGACCGAACACCCCGGCAAAGGCTGGATGCGCCGTCCGCTGTATGCGAAACGAACGCAGGTGTCCCGGCGCGATCTGTTCCGCAGGGCCATCGGCGAAGGCCAGCAGCACGTCGCTCGCAAGTTGGCGCTCGATCGACCGGGGGACCAACCCGACACGCCTGCCGAGAAAAGCCTGCCGCTTGAACGGCAGCGGCTGCTCGATGCCTTGAACAGACTCTTGCCCGTTGCTGCGCCAGCAAACGCCGAAGCACCACTTGAGGGGCTACCATTTGCGCGCTTGCTGGTAAGCGAAGAATGTACAGCCTGTGGCGTGTGCGCCCGCATCTGCCCGACGGGTGCGCTGCAACTGATCATCGGCGAAGATGATTCGTATCAACTGACGTTTCAGGCCAGCCTGTGCACCGGTTGCGGCATCTGTCTACACCTGTGCGAGCCGGGCGCATTGCGCCGCGAAAGCCCGACGCTCGCTGAACTCATCGCCACACAACCGGCCGCTCTCCGGTCAGGTACCCTGCGCCGATGCCAGAAGTGCGGCGTGAAGTTTGCGGGTGAGTCGACTGCATCGTTGTGTCCTGTGTGTGACTTCCGGCGGCGCAACCCATTCGGCATGCGCTTACCGCCCGGCTTCAAGCCGGGAGCCGCACAAGTCTCGAAATGACGTAGGAACCTGCCAGGTTCAGGGTCTCCGAGCCCTCTCGCCTAATGACCCGGTCTACGGTGAGAGGGCCGTGCCTCTCGTGATGGGAGGGAGACGCATCACCTGCGTCTCGTGGGCCACGCTGGAAACGGCGCGACCTCCTCGTGCTCGGAAAGGAGACGATCCAATCGGTCTGATGACTGAGGGCCGTCTCGCTTGAGACGGCCGTTTTGATCGGAGGTTCGTTATGACATGGCTCGATCAGCTTTTGGACGAGTCGGCCGCGCGGCACCGTCATCTGTGCCCGCGCCAGGTATTGGGTGTGCGGATTGGGTTGGCCGGCGCGGCAGCGCTGGGGCTGGGTGCGCCGCGCAAGGACAAGCGGCTGCTGGTCATCGCGGAGGCCGACGGCTGCTTCGCGGACGGGATCGAAGTGGCGACGAATTGCACCGTCGGCCACCGCACACTGCGCATCGAGGACTATGGCAAGATCGCGGCGACGTTCGTCGACGTGAAAACCGGCAATGGAGTGCGCGTCGCTCCATGTCTCGACGCACGTGAACGCGCCTGCATCTATGCTCCTGCAGAACAGCGGCACTACTTCGCTCAACTGGCAGCCTATCAGATCATGCCGGATGATGAGTTGCTCGCCATTCAAACGGTACGCCTGACGACGCCAGTAGAAGCTATCGTCAGCCGTGCCGGTGTGCGCGTCGATTGTGCCGCCTGCGGCGAGGAGATCATCAACGAGCGCGAGGTGGAAGTCGGCGGCACGACGCTGTGCCGCGCCTGCGCCGGACAAGCCTATTACCGGCCCGTGGAGGAAGTATTGCCTCTACTTGTGCGGCTAAGGGAGACAGAGGCGGTCGGCGTATGAAGGCCGGGGCGGACGTGCAAGCTAGCTTCCGTTTCACGCTGGCTGAACTGTCCGGCGCGCTGGCGGACCTGGGGGTGATGCTGCCGCTGGTATTGGCGCTGATCACGCTCAACGGCGTCGATGCCACCAGCGCGTTCGTCGGGATCGGGCTCGCCTACCTGGTGACGGCTCTGGTTTACCGCTTGCCGATTCCGGTGCAGCCGCTCAAATCGGTTTCGGCGGTAGCGCTGGCGCTCGGACTGTCCGCGCGGCTCATCGTCGCGGCCGCATGGTGGAACGCGGCGCTATTCCTGCTGATGGCGTGGACGCGTGCCGACCGGCTGATCGCGCGACTGTTTCCCAAGCCGGTCGTGCGCGGCATTCAGTTGGGGTTGGCCGTGCTGTTGGGCCGCTCGGCGTGGAACCTGATCCGTGCGCCCGATGCGGCGTGGCCGGGCGACGTGATCATTGCCGGAGCAACGATCCCCTGGGTGTGGTTGATCGGAGCGGGCACACTCACGCTTCTGCTGCTTGCGCTGCGTTGGCGGCGCGACTGGGCCGGACTGATCGCGATCCTGTTCGGCATCATGCTGACAGTTATCCACGATGGCGTGCCGTCGTTGTCGTTCACCTTGTCGCTGCCAACACCGGCATCTATCGTTCCTCGCCAGGATGAATTGTGGCAGGCGCTGTGGCTGCTCGCGGTGCCGCAAATTCCACTAAGCCTGGCGAACTCGGTCTTCGCCACGGCGGACGCGGCGCGGCAGTACTTCGGGGCGCAGGCGGAGCGTGTTTCGCCACGCCGCCTGATGACGAC
>DASSFZ010000263.1:0-5851 GCA_035693785.1 Anaerolineae bacterium
GCGCGCCTGGGCCGATACGCGGTGCATATCACGATGCTGATGCTGGCCGTGATCGCCGTCGGCATGAGCGCCGCACCCCGCGTCGACTCAGTAGCCGCCGGCATCCTGTCCGCGTCGATCGCCCAACCCTTGCCTCAGCCGTCCTTCGAGCTGTTCGCCACGCGCGGATTCTTCGCCAGCAATGGCAATTCCGTGTCGCGCCTCGCCGATTTGCATACCAGTATCCCTTACCGGACACGTCGCGACATCGTCGTCTACGTCGTGCAGCCAGGTGACACCGTGCAGGGGATCGCCGCAGCCTATGGTCTCAATCCCGAAACCATCATGTGGGCCAATCCGGCGGTCGAGGACTTGCCCGACCTGCTGCGCATCGGCCAGGAAATCGTCGTCCTGCCTATCGACGGCGTGTATCACGAGGTGAAAGAGGGCGACTCGCTCCAATCGATCGCCGCCAAGTACAAGGTCGACGTCGACGCGATCACCGGCGCGGCTAACGAGTGGAATCAGTTGCCGGCGCCCGATTACACGATTACGCCCGGCATGAAGCTGATCGTCGCCGGCGGCAGCAAGCCGTACGTCCCCAAGCTCGTCACTGCCTACAACGGCCCGATTCCTACCGGCGCGCGCGGCACCGGGCGCTTTCAGTGGCCGGTCGTCGGCCGAATCACGCAGGATTACTGGTACGGCCATCGAGCGGTCGACATCGCCGCGCCGACGGGCACGCCGGTCTACGCAGCAGACGGCGGCTTCGTGTCGTTCGTCGGCTGGACCGATATCGGCTATGGCTATCTGATTCGCATCGATCACGGCAACGGCTTCGCCTCGTGGTACGCGCACCTCAGCGGCTTCAACGTCGTGCTCGGGCAGGCCATCCGGCGCGGCGACCTGATCGGTACCGTCGGGTCGACGGGCCACTCCAGTGGGCCGCATTTGCACTTCGAGATTCGCACCGTCGAGGGTCTCATCAACCCGAGATTCTACTTGCCGTAGGCGCTCATGGAGAAACCTGGTTTCTTCGAGAAACCAGGTTTCTGGCGAAACCCCCGGTTCTACCTGCCGTAGCGTAGTTGGCTGGTGTAATGGTTGGCTCGCAGGTACGTGACCTGAAAAAGGGCTGCGACCTCGTTCAAGGACTCGTTGTTACCCACTCTGCGTGTTCGCTCACCGACCAGGTGTCGACAATGTCGAACGATCGAGGGTCGAGCACCGCAAACTGTGACCCCCGGTAGGGGTCGCTCGCCAAGAGGATGGGCTGGCCGTCAATTCGCCGAGCCGGTACAACCGCCCATCTCTCCAGGCGCGCCACGCGCTGCAGGCTCTCGGCATCGAGCACCTCCGTCCACCAGACGCGCCCGTCCCAGTCATCCAGCAACAGGTAGGCCCCATCCGGCGTTGTCCCGATGGCCTTCGCCTGGCCGTCGAGGCCGGTCACCTTGCGACCGCTCTCGACATCAATGACCTGAAGGCCGAGGAAGGCCTCCGTGACTTGCCACTCGCCGCGCGCATCGCGTGTAGAATTCACCGTGCGGCCGACCACGTAGAGCCGCGTTCCATCGGGTGACAACACTGCCTCTTTGAAGGCCCCATTCTCGCCACCCTTCGCCTCGGCGACGCCGGCCGTGAGGGCCAACAGCTCTTCAAACCACGACCGCGCTTCCCGGATCTCAACACTGTGCACCGTGCGAGCGTCGAAGTCCACCGCCGTCAGCTTCTCCTCGTCGGCGTGAACGATGTAGAGCGTGTGCCCATCGTGGGAGGGGACGACCGCCGGCCACCAGCCGGCGAACATCTGCTCCCCATGCGGCGCGTCGCAGTTTTCCAGGCACCACGAGCCGCTGATGACGCTTGCCAGCGGTTGATCCCACAGGATGTCGAGGGTCGCGGCATCGACCAGCAGCACGCGCGGCGGGTCGGGTTTCGCTATCCCTGGCACGGCAGAGAGCGGCTGGCCATAGATTGCCAGCGCCGTTCCCTCTTGCGTGTACTTCATCAACGAGGGACGGAATGCCAGTGCTTGTTGAGCGATGAGCTGCCCTGTGCCCGTGTCGAAGAGCATGAGTGTGCTGGAGGTTCGGTTGTGATAGCCCAGTGCCAGGCGTGCGGTATCAGGGCTGAAAGTGATTGGCCAAACCCAACCCCTTCCTGGGAGCGTGGTCGTCACCGCCCGCCAGGCTGTCACGTCAACCAGATGCAGCACATCAGCGCTGGAATAGTGACTGGTTCCTCCACCATTGGGTTCAGAGACCTGGCCATGAGACTCGATCGCTGCCAGCCATCTGCCGTCCGACGAGAGGGTTTGCACTCCGGCAAACTGGGAAATCTTGCCAATGATGAGCGGCGCCTGGCCGGGCACTGCCTGGCCTGTGGCCGGATCAACCGGAAGGATTTCGCGGCGGCGCTCGTTCGCGTTCCACTGAGCCAGGAGCACACTCGATTCGAAAGAGGGGATCGCCGCTGGTTGCGCCGCAGGCTTTGCGGGCGTCTCCGTGGCCGGCTCCGACGTAGCCGTCGGCTGCACTGGAAGCCTTGCCGGCATCTCGGTTGGCGCGCCAGGCTCCCCTGTCACCTGCCCCTGCCCGGTGCATGCCGTTAAGATAAGGAACAGGCATAGAACGGTAATGGCTCTCATTCCGATCCCTCCTCTGTGCAATGTGGCATTTTGGATGCTATCCTCTATGGATACACCGCTCGACGCACAGAGGTTCCCACCGTGGGATGAAAACGCCCGCCTTTCGTTGGGCGGGCTGGGGATGTGACCGGTTTCTACTGCCAATGTTCACTTAGCGTAGTCCACCGCCCGTGTCTCGCGGATCACGGTCACTTTGATCTGGCCGGGGTATTGCATGGTCTCTTCAATCTTCCGGGCGATGTTCTTGCTGAGCTGAAGCGACGCCAGATCGTCGATGTCCTCGGGCCGCACGATGATCCGGATCTCGCGCCCGGCCTGGATGGCATACGATTGCGCGACACCCTCGAAGGAGCTGGCGATATCTTCCAGGTCTTTCACGCGCTTGAGGTAGAGCTCGATCGATTCGCGCCGCGCCCCCGGGCGCGAGCCGGAGATGGCATCGGCAGCCTCGACGATGACGGCTTCGAGCGATTCTGCCTCCACTTCGTGATGGTGGCTGGCCATACAGTTTACGACGCGCAGGTCGACCCCGTGCCGCCTGGCGAAGTCCGCGCCGATCAGGGCGTGAGAGCCTTCCACTTCGTGATCCATCGCCTTGCCCAGGTCGTGCAGCAGGCCGCCTGCTTTGCAGACCTTGACGTCTGCGCCTAGCTCGGCGGCCATGATCCCGGCCAGCCGCGCCGTCTCGATCGCGTGGTACAACTGGTTCTGGCCGTACGACGTGCGGAATTTCAGGCGGCCGAGCATTTTCTGAACTTCGGGATGCACGCCCGGGACGCCGGCCTCGATAGTGGCGCGCTCGCCTTCCTCCTTGATGACGCGGTCCACTTCGGCGCGCGCGTCTTCCACGAGCTTCTCGATGCGCGCGGGGTGAATGCGCCCATCCTGGATCAAGTTTGTCAGCGTGACGCGCGCCACCTCGCGCCGCACCGGGTCGAATGAGGACAGCGTCACCGCCTCCGGCGTATCGTCGACGACGATGTCCACGCCGGTCGCCTTCTCGATGGCGCGGATATTGCGCCCGCTGCGGCCGATGATGCGTCCCTTCATCTCGTCGTTGGGCAGGGGCACGACGCTGACGGCGACGTCGCCGCCGGCCTCGGCGGCGATGCGCTGGATGGCCAGCGTGACGATCTCGCGGGCGCGCCTGTCGGCTTCCTCCTTGATCTCTGCCTCCACCTGGCGGATCACCCGCGCCATGTCGTCGCGCGCCGTCTTCTCGACGGCGACCAGCAGCTCCCGGCGCGCGTCCTCGACGGTCATCTGCGCGATGCGCGCCATCTCGGCCGTGCGCTGCTGCTCCACCTTGGCCAGATCGTTCGCCTGCTTGTCCAACTGGCTCTGGCGCTGATTGAGCCGGCGCTCACGCTGCTCGGTTTTTTCCAGCTTTTCGTCGAGCTGTTCCCGCTTGCGGGCGAGCCGCTCTTCTTCGCGCTGCAGATCGGCCCGGCGCCGCGCCGCTTCCTTCTCCGCCTCATCGCGGATGCGGATGGCTTCGTCGTGGCCTTTCAGCTCCAGCTCCTTGGCCTTCGTTTGCGCTTCGTCCAGCAGCCGCTCCGCCTCGGCGCGTGCGTGCAGCCCCTGCTGCTGCTGTCGATAACGGTAGAGAGTGTAGCCGAGAGCAGCGCCGGCGATCAGGCCGGCAATCACTCCCAGCACGATGCTTCCCAGTTCCATGTCTTAATCCTCACTGGTTTCGAATGATGAATCGGGCGCGTTCGGACGGACCTCTTCCCAAGCCCGCCTCACCGCCTCCAAGGCGACGTCGTAACCGAAGCCTCGCCGCGCCAGGTAGGCGCCGAGCTTTTGCGCGAATGCCCGCGCGTCCAGGTGAGCCAGCCGCCGCGCGCGTGGCAGCGCCGCCCGGTACGCCGCCTCGTCGTCGTCGTGCGCTGCCGCCTGCAGCGCGCCGTCGATCGTCGACAGATCGATGCCCTTGCGCCGCAGCTCGGCCTTCAGCGCGCGCGACGAGCGCGGGCTGAACTGGCCCCGGTTCTCCAGCCAGTATTGCGCGAAGGCGCGATCGTCGAGCAGCCCGGCGCGTTTCAAGCGGCCGATCGCCGCAACGGCCGTCTCCGGCGCGAACCCGGCCTCGTCGAGGTTGCGCCGCACTTCGGCTTCGCTGCGCGGCCGGAAGCTCAGGAAGTGCAGCGCCCGGTCGTAAGCCTTCTCGGCGTCGTCCAGCGCGCGCAGCCGCGCGATGTCTTCGTCGCTCAGGACCTGGCCGCGCCTGAGCTTGACCGCTTCGATGGCCGCCAGCCCAAAGGCGAACTTGCCGTCCAGGTAGACGTTCACGCGATCCTTGTTCTTCTTTTGCGCGACGAGCGCGGTAATGGCTCTGCCCACGTCCTGAAGTTCCTTTAGTTCCTTCCGTTCCTCGTCAGTTCTGATCAGGGAACTCAAGGAACTCAGAGAACTGACTGAAAAAAACACGCGAGCCGTAGCAGACACGCCACAGCTCGCGAGGAGATACACGACCCGTCAATGGAGATGGTTAGAGATGCACGAGAGCGTCGGCGATCCGGAAGTCCGCCGATCCATTCACCTTGCAACAGGCAAGCCCAGGCAGCCCTGTCCAGAGTGAGCCGGCAATTCGCGTCTGCGAATCGCCTGACTGTCATCCCCGCCCGAGGCGGGGACTGTAGCATCCGGCCTTCACGCCCTCGGCCATCCGGGGGCCGGCCGTATCTCTGCCATCATCGACGGATCGCCGTCTCGCCTGCGATGAATAAAAGTAAGCTGTGGCGATCCAGTTTCTTCGGCGAAGAATAAAGCGCCGAATAATAAACCCGAATCTATTCTTCCGATTCGTCCTCGCCGCCGCCGGCGCTGCTCCCCAGCCGCGTCAACTGCGCGGCCTCGGCGGCGTGCGTGCGAATGTCCCTGTCGATTTGCGTGGTGATCTCCGGATTTTGCTTCAGGAACTCCTTGGCCTTTTCGCGCCCCTGGCCCAGCTTGGTATCGCCGTACGTGAAGAACGCGCCGCGCTTGGTGACGATGTCCAGCGTCGTCCCGACGTCGAGCAGGTCGCCGGTTTTGCTGATGCCTTCGTTGTACATGATGTCGAACTCGGCTTCGCGAAACGGCGGCGCGACCTTGTTCTTGGTGACGCGCACGCGCACGCGGCTGCCGGCGGCCTCCCCCTCGGCCTTGATGGTCTGGATGCGGCGCACGTCCAGCCGCACGCTGGCGTAGAACTTGAGCGCCATGCCGCCGGACGTG
>DASSFZ010000264.1:0-12018 GCA_035693785.1 Anaerolineae bacterium
TGTGAGAATGGGACTGATCACCCTCGAATGACGCCTACATTTCCAGACTTCGGAAGTCTGCGCAGGGCTTGCGACCGGGGAAGGGCCTTGAAGACTTCCGAAGTCTTTCCAAAATCCCCCGCACGGGGGAGACGTTATCCCCGCTGGGGAGGATGAAAACCTCCTGCGATTGCGGCTATAATGCGCGCATCCATTCGTTTATTCGGCAAAGCAGATATTCCCTCGCAGGACTCAGCCATGCAAACGTCGCTTCGGCGCGAAATCAACCAACTGCATGCCGAAATCTGCCAGGCACTCTCCGATCCGACGCGCATCCTGATCCTCTACGAGCTGCGCGACGGGCCGCGCAACGTGAGCGAACTGGCCGAGTCGATCGACGCTCCGCAGCCGACTATCTCACGCCATCTGAAAATCCTGCGCGATCGCCGCGTGGTGCTCGCCGAACGAAACGGGACCAGTATCTACTACTCTCTGGCGGACTCGCGCGTCGTCAAAGCGCTGGACCTGCTTCGCGAGGTTCTCGCCGGGTCCATCGAGCAGCGGCAGGCGCTGATCGAGGAGATTGCCACCTAGAGCAGTTGAAGCATACAGGAGAGGAGATATGACCACACTTCAAGCCGACAAAGTTCTCGACTGCACGGGCACGCTGTGTCCCCTTCCGGTCATCAAGACCTCCAAAGCCATCAAAGAGATCGAGATCGGGCAGGTGCTCAAGATGATCGCCACCGACCCCGGCGCGCCGCCCGACATGGATGCGTGGTGCCGGCAGACCGGCAACGAGATGCTGGATTCGCACCAGGAAGATGGCAAGTTCGTTTTTTATTTCCGCCGCGTGAAATAGCGAATCGCGAATCGCTTATAGCTTATCGATCGGTAATAGGCCATACGCGATACACGATATGCGATAAGCGATATGCGATACGCCAACAGGAGGCAACCATGTCTAAGTCGGATCCGACTGCACCGAACCGCCTGGCGCTCATTGCCAGCAAGGGCACGCTGGACTGGGCTTACCCGCCCTTTATCCTGGCCAGCGCCGCCGTCAGCATGGGCTGGGATGTGGGCGTGTTCTTCACGTTCTACGGCCTGACTCTGCTCTTGAAAGACCTCGGTCCCGCCGTATCGCCGCTAGGCAACCCGGCGATGCCGATGAAGATGCCGTTCGGCCCGCAGGGTTTCCAGAAGATCGACTGGCCGATCCCGGTGCTGATGCAGGGATTGCCCGGCTTCAGCGCGCTCAGCACGGGCCTGATGAAGCAGACTTTCAAGAACAAAGGCGTCGCGTCCATCCCCGAGCTGCGCGCCGTGTGCGCCGAGGCCGGCGTGAACATGATCGCCTGCACGCTGACGCTGGACGTGTTCGGCTTCAAGCGCGAGGATTTCATCCCGGAGGCGACGTTCGGCGGCGCGGCCACCTTCCTCGAATACGCCAAAGACGCCGACGTGCAGCTCTTCATCTGATCGCCTATCGCCGTGCTCAGTTCCTTGAGTTCCCCTGTCAGGAACTCAAGGAACTGTGGGAGGTCCTGTGG
The DNA here is from genome assembly GCA_035693785.1 of Anaerolineae bacterium. Lineage (GTDB taxonomy): Bacteria > Chloroflexota > Anaerolineae > Fen-1058 > Fen-1058 > DASSFZ01. The sequence goes on from DASSFZ010000264.1 coordinate 1,533, forward strand.
ACGACGAGACCAAGAAGATTTTATACGTTCAAACACACGGCGTGGATATGCCCGAACGATCGGCCACGCCGTTCTATCTGGCCGCCGCCGGCGCGGCGATGGATGCCGAGGTCGGCATTTATTTCACGATGAACGGCCCGACGCTGCTGCAAAAGGGCGTGCCCGAAACGCTCATCGTCCCAAAGAAAGGCGGGGGCGGCAAGGAGCTTATGTACTTCATCCGGCAGGCGCTCGATTGCGGCGTGCGGCTGTATGTGTGTCAGCCGTCGCTCGACCTGCACGCCCTCAAGCTCGAAGACTTGATCGACGGTGTGGAGATGATCGGCGGGGCAGCTTTCAACGACATGGCGCTGAGCGCGGATGCGGTCATCGCCTTTTAGTGATCAGTAATCAGTCGTCAGTGATCGGTCATCAGTCATTGAACTGATCACTGGTCACTGATGACTGATCACTGGAGACAAAAATGGGCCTGTTTGCAGACAATTACCCCGACGTTCCGCATGAGACCAAGCTGCGTCTCTGGGAAGAGGTGAAGGCCGACGCGCGCTTCCCCTCGTATCTGTACGGCTGCTACGAATGCGGCATCTGCGTGGCGGCCTGTCCTTCGGCGCGGTTCTACGACTTCTCGCCGCGCAAGATCGCGCAGGCGGCCGCTCGCGAAGATATCGAGCTGATCTACGAGCAGATGAACGACGACGTGTGGAACTGCTCGCAGTGCTTCTCGTGCAACCGCTGCCCGCGCCAGAACTCGCCGGGCGGCTTGATCACCATCCTGCGCGAAGTGGCCGTGAAGAATGGCCTCAAGTCGGCGAAGCAGGCGCTCGAGGGCTACGGGCGCGTCATCTACAAGATCATGGGCACCGGCACGCAGGTGTCGCCCGACATGCTCCAGCCCGACGCCTTCCCCGATTGGGGCCCGCAGGTGCGCGACGTGTCCGCCGAGCTGGACGTGTGGCGCCGCGCGCTGCCGCCTGAGACGCTGCATACCACCTCGACCGGCTGGCAGGTGGACGACAAGACCATCATCGAGCTGTATCTCATCTGGCACAACACGGGCGTGATGGACATGATCGCCGAGGTCGACGAGGGCCTGCACATGATCTTGAACGACGTGATGGAAGAGAAGCTGGAAGAAGCGGGGTACGAGGTGTGAGCGCGAAACGCGATGCGTGATGCGTGATCACTGGGCGATAAACGATACGCGATGTGCGATATGCGACAAGCCAAGTGGAGGAACAACTGTGAGCAACACATCCGGTTTTATCCCCTACGACGCCGTGAATGCCAAATCGTCGCGCAAGTTCGAGCGTGAGGCAGAATACGCGCCTGAGGATTTCCACGAGAAAGTCTTCGAGCTGGAAGCGGAGGGCGAGTGGATCGTCCAGCGCGTGCCGGAGCCTTACGTCGAAGTGATGACGAAGTACGGCCGCAAGAAGAAAATCCCGCTCGAATTGACCTGGCACCACAAATCGTGCGGGCAGTGCGGCCACATCCCCGGCTACTCGACGTCGATCTTCTGGCTCAACCGGAAGCTGAATTTCAAATACATCGACCCGACCGATCAAACCTCGTGCACGGCGTGGAACTACTACGCCTCGGCCACCTCGAACGCTCCGGCGCAGGCCGGCGTCGCGATGCGCAATTTCGCGGCGGCTTACGAGACGGGCTACTTCCCCATCATCCACTGTGGCACTTCCTACGGCCATTACAAAGAAGTGCGCGAGGAGCTGATGCATCACGTCGAGACTCGGCATCAGACGCGCGACGTGATGCGGAAGCTCGGCAAGCCGATGGTCATGCCCGAGGAGATCGTCCACTATTCCGAATGGGTGCACGCCGTGCGCGATCGCATCGCCGCCGAGCAAAAGCGCGACTTCTCCAAGCTCGCCGTCACCGTGCATCCGGCCTGTCACTACTACAAGCTGGTGCAGGAGGACGCGATCTACGATCCGGACATCTACGGCGGCCAGCGCACGGCGACCGTGTCGTCGCTGATCGCGGCGCTCGGCGCGCAGGTGCGCGATTACTCGACGTGGTACGACTGCTGCGGCTTCGGCTTCCGGCATATCCTCGTCCAGCGCGACTTCACCCGATCGTTCGCCACGCGGCGCAAGATCCAGGTCATGAAGGAAGAGGCCGATCCCGACGTGGTCATCACGCACGACACGGGCTGCGTGACGACGCTCGACAAGAGCCAGTTCGTCGGGCAGGCGCACGGTCTGAACGTCGGCGTGCCGGTCATGTCCGACTCGCAGTTCGCCGCGCTGGCGATGGGCGCACATCCCTACCGCGTTTGCCAGTTGCACTGGCACTCGACCGAATACCGCCCGCTTCTGGAGAAGATGGATATCGACCACGAGAAAGCGTGGGCGGAGTTTCAGGATGACCTGAAGGACCTCAAGAGCGGGAAGAAAGAGTATCTCACCTGGGAAGACATCGACGCATAGTTCAGTCATCAGTCATCAGTCACCAGTTATCAGTCACCAGTTATCAGTGAGCAGTTATCAGTCAGGAACCTCACAACCGATCACTGATCACTGGTCACTGGTCACTGATTACTGACCACTGGAGGGCACATGGCATCAGACACCATCCTCATCATCGGCGGCGGCCCGGCGGGTCTGGAGGCGGCGCGCCTGGTTGGCGACCTCGGCTGCAAGGCAATCGTGGTCGAAAAGCGAGATCACCTTGGCGGCACACCGATTGCCGAGAACTATGCCGCGCTCACGCACGGCTTCCGCGATGCGGAGGAGGCCGTGGACGAATTGATCCGCAGCGTCACGCACAATCCCAATACGGACGTGCGTCTCGGCTCGGAGGTCGTCGCCGCAGAAGGAAGTGCGGGCAGCTTCAATGTCACCATCGCCAAGACGGGTAATGGCGCGAGCCAGGTCGTCGAAGCCGGCGCCGTGATCATCGCCACCGGCTTTCAGCACTTTGACCCCGGCCGCGAGACGCAGATGTACGGCTACTACGAGTACGACGACGTGATCACGCTGGCCGACGCCGAGGCCATGCTCAAGCATCACCGGTTTGTCAAGCCCTCCAACGGCCAGCCACCCGAGCGCGTGTGCTTCATCCAGTGCGTCGGCTCGCGCGACCGACAGATCGGCAACGAATACTGCTCGAAGGTGTGCTGCGGCATTTCGTCCAAGCAGGCTATCGAGGTGCGGCAGCAGGTGCCCAACGCCAAGGTCTTCATCTTTTACATCGACATGCGCATGTATGGCTACTGGGAGAACGAAATCTACTGGCCGGCGCAGGAAAAGTATCACGTTCAGTACGTCAAGGGCATCATCACCGAGATCATCCGCAAGGGCGATCGCCTGCTGGTGCGCGGCGAGGACACGACGATGGGCCGCCCGATGGAAGTGCCAATGGACGTGGTCGTGCTGGCGGTGGGCATGGAGCCGAGCCGCGGCACGAAGGATGTCGCCAGGGTCTTCGGGCTTAAGCAAAACAAGTACAAGTTCGTCGACGTGCCGCACGAGAGCCTCGACCCGACGGCGACTTCGGCGCCAGGGATCTTCGTGGCGGGCGCGGCTGCCGGACCGAAAGACCTGGACGACACGATGGCGATGGCAGGCGCGGCCGCGGCCAAGGCGGTCGCGCTGGTGAGGACCATGACGCGGGTGACGGCATAAGCTACAAACTTCAAACTACAAACTTCAAAGTGCAAACCTCCAATTTGAAGTTTGAGATTTGGAGTTTGAAGTTCCCTCTGGAGGGGTGACATTGGCTCAGGGCAGAGACGTGCCATTCGATATCCGCGAAAGAACATTCCTATTCGGGGTCCGGATTGTCAAGTTCGTTCGCACGATGCCGAGGGACGTCGCCAGCGTTGAGTTGGCAAGGCAGTTACTGAGAGCGGGTACGTCCGTTGGGGCCAACGTCGAGGAAGCAGACGCAGCCGAATCCAAGAAGGACAAGATCCACAAGCTCAGTATTGCACGCAAGGAAGCGAAAGAAACCCGCCACTGGTTACAGACAATCAAGGAAGCCGAAGTCGTGGTCTCTGATGAACTCGACTACCTGATCGGCGAAAGCCTTGAGATCGTCAAGATACTGAGCAGTGTGATCAACAACCTCAGCAAGTCCGACGACTGACGTTGGATAAGGCGCCAGCCCGATTTTGAGATTTGATGTTTGGAGTTTGAAGTTTGACAGGACAGGTTGTCGATACCGAAACCGCCCAGGAATTCATGGCCCAGACGCTGGAGAAGGCGAGCCGGGCGGAGCTGGGGGACATCGCCGTAGAACTCGAGCACAAGAGCGCGCGCTTTCGGGCGCTCCTGGCGCCGGAGGCGCTCGAGCGCCTCGATCGGCAGCATCTGCGCGGCGTGCTGCGCTCGGTCTTCGCCACTCGCCGCAAGGCCGATGCAATCGTCGAAGTAGTCGGCGTGGATGGGCTGCGCGAGGCGGCGCGGCAGTTGCTGTACGGCCCGAACTCTGTGCAGGAACGGTATCAATCGTTTGTAGATGCTCTCGCCGGCTTTTGGGGCGATGTGCGACTGGCGCGCAAGCCATTACCCGGCACAGAAGAAGCTGACCTGCCGGAAAACGTGCTGTGCGACCTGGCCGCAGAGCTGCTGCATTTCACCGAACCGGATACACGCTGGCTGTGGACGCGCTGGATGTGGGATCCGCGCGCCGGCACGGGCGCGCTGCCGCTCGTGACGCTGGATGAGTATGACCTGCACGGGCGAGATGCGGGCGAGACGTACATGAAGGTGGGCGTGGCGGTCGCTTTCGTGCGCGCGACCGGCGAGGCGGCCGGATTCGCCAGGTTCGGTATGAGCAATAGCCCATTCGGCATCGACGTCTTTCTCTCATGCGTGTACGCCGTGTACATGTACACCACACTCCGGTTGCGCATGACGCAAGAGTTCAATCGAATTGTCCCGCAACTGCCCGAACTCTCGCGCAGGTTGTTGGGTGTATGGAGAATAGAGATATGAGAATTGCCAATTACCAATAACTAATCACCTCACAAGTCATTGGTTATTGGTAATTGGTGATCGGGAGGGAAGATGGCCGTCGGTCTCGAAAAGGTTGAACCCGACAAGATCGTTGAAGAAAAGCATCTCGTCGTCGAGGGCATGGACATCTCCGGTCACTGGAACCGGATGTTCGAGCAGCGCGTGATCTGGGATTACGACGTCGAGCAGCTCGAAAAGGTCGCGTCGCTGCCGGGTGGCGAGAGCCTGATGTGGTGCTACGGCTGCGCGAAGTGCACTGCCGTGTGCCCGGTCGACATCGTGGGCGACTACAGCCCGCGCAAGATTCACCGCAAGACGCAGATGGGCATCGACCTGTTCACCTCGCCCGATTTGTGGCTGTGCACGACGTGCATGAACTGCCTGCGGGTGTGCCCCAAAGAAGTGAACATGATCCAGATCATGCCCGCCGTGCGCGAGCAGGCCGTCCTCGACGGCAGCGTGCCGCCCGAGCTGCAGAAGGCATTCGAGGACACCGCCAAGCACGGCAATCCGCTCGGCCAGCCGCAGCGCAAGCGGGCCGACTGGGTGAAGAAGGCAGGCGTGCCCATCCCGATCATGAAGGACCTCAACCGCCCGGTGGACATCCTATGGTATGTCGGCTCGTATCCCTCGTACCATCCGCGCGGCATGGACGCGGCGCGCGCCGCGGCGCGCATCTTCAACGCGCTGGGCATCGACTTCGGCATCCTGGGCGTCGAAGAGAAGGACGACGGCGACTCGCAGCGGCTGGCGGGCGAGAAGGGCTTGTTCGAAATGCTGGCGGAGCACAATATCGCCACATTCAGCAAGTATGAGTTCGAGCGCATGGTCGTGACCGGCCCGCACGAGTTTAACGCGTTCAAGAATGAGTACCCGAAATACGGCGGCGACTTCAAAATCCTGCATTACACGCAGTTCCTGGTCGAGCACCTCGACCGGCTCAAGCCGATGCTGAAGAGACCGATCAACCTGAAGGTGACATTCCACGACCCCTGCTACCTGGGTCGCCACAACGGCGAGTACGACGCGCCGCGCCAGCTCCTGCGTGCGATCCCCGGCCTCGAGCTTGTCGAGATGGGCCGCTGCCGCGAAAATGGCTACTGCTGCGGCGGCGGAGGCGGCGGCATGTGGCTCGACTCGTTCAGCAAGGACCACACCAAGATGCGCCTGTCCGAGCGGCGCGTGCGCGAGGCCGTGGAGTACGGCGCGGACGTGCTGGCTGTGTGCTGCCCGTTCGAAGTCTCGCGCTTCGAAGATGCGGCGAAGAGCACGGGTCATGACAAGCTGCTCGTTCGAGACATTCTCGAGCTGCTGGATGAATCCATGAAGGAGTAGTCAGTGATCAGTCATCGTTATCAGTTATCAGTGAGCAGTCAGGGTGTACCGGCGACTGATTACTGATCACTGATCACTGACCACTGATAACCATGAACATCATCGTTCCCATCAAACAAGTCCCCAATCTCACCGACGAACTCGAAATCAATAGTGACGGCAACGACCTGGATCACGATGCACTGCAATACGTGCTCAACGAGTTTGACGAGCACGCGATAGAAGAGGCGGTGCTGGCCAAGGAAGCGACCGGCGGCGCGGTGACCGTGATCGGCGTGGATACGACGGGTGAACTTGACGGCGCGCTGCACACGGCGCTCGCCAAAGGCGCAGACAAGGCGGCGAAGGTCACTGGCAAATATGGGCGCGGCGTCGACTCGCACACGCAGGCGAGACTGCTTGCCGACGCCATCAAGGGCATGTCGCCCGACCTGGTGCTCACCGGCGTGCAGGCGGCCGACGACCGCGACGGTCAGATCGGGCCGATGATCGCCGCGCGCCTGGGACTGCCTTATGTCGGCGTCGTGACCGGCGTCGAGGTCAAAGAAGGCAAGGCCGTCGTCCACAAGGAGTACTCGGGCGGCGTGATGGCCGAGTTCGAAGTAGCCTTGCCGATGGTCGTCGGAGTGCAGGCCGCGCACCAGCCGCCGCGCTACGCGCCCGTAAGCAAGATTCGACAGATCGCCAAGACGGTGCAGATCGAGGAGATTGCCGGCGATGCCCCACCCGGCGCAGGCTCTATCGTGCGTCGCATGTTCAAGCCCGAATCGGCCGGCCACGCCGAGATGTGGGATGGAAGCCCGGAAGAAATCGCGGAGAAGATTGCGGCGTTGATTGCCGAGAAGGGTCTTCTGAAACGTGAAGCGTGAGGCGTAAAACGTGAACTTGCCTGTCAAGTTTCACGCTTTACGGGAGGAGTCCATGACAGACGACATTCTCATTCTTGCAGAGCATCTCAACGGCAAGGTCGCCGACATCACGTTTGAGATGACCGGCAAAGCCAGGCAGCTTGCCTCGGCGCTGGGCGGGAAGGCGGTCGCCGTGCTGCTGGGCCATGGGGTCAAGTCGCTCGCCGAATCGATTGGCGCAGACGCAGTCTTGTACGTGGACGATCCGGCGCTCGCCGACTTCAACCCGGAAGCTTACAGCCGCGTGCTGGCTGCACTGATTAAGGAGCGCAACCCCCGGTTGGTGATGATGGGCAACACGTCCATGGGAATGGATCTGGCGGCGGGGCTGTCCGTTGCCACCGATCTGCCACTCATCGCCTACGTCAACGGTCTGACCGCCGAGGACGGGACGCTCGTTGCAACTTCGCAAATTTACGGTGGCAAGATTCAGGCCGAGGCTGTGCCGAATGGCGAAGCGTGCATCGTCTCGTGTCTGGCGGGCGCGTTCCACGCCGAAGCCGGCCGCGTAGGGGCGACCCTTGCGGTCGCTCCCCCGGTCGAGCAAATCGCGTCGCCGGTTCCGATCGACGACTTGAAGGTGAAGTTCGTCAGGCTGATCGAGCCTGAAGGTGGCGACGTGGACATCACCCAGCAGGCGATGCTGGTGTCGATCGGGCGGGGCATCGGCGGGCAGGAGAACATTGAACTGGCGCAGGAGCTGGCCGACGCGCTGGGCTGCGCCGTGTCGGCCTCGCGCCCCATCACCGACGCAGGCTGGCTGCCTAAGACGCGGCAGGTAGGCAAGAGCGGCCTGATGGTCAAGCCCAAGGTGTACCTGGCATTCGGCATCTCCGGCGCGCCCGAGCACCTCGAAGGTATGCGCGGCGCGGAGCTGATCATCGCCGTCAACACCGATCCCAAAGCGCCAATCTTCGACGTAGCCCACTACGGCGCGACGTGCGACATATTGGATTTGATGCCGCTGCTGAGTGAGAAGATCAAAGGATAAATCCAAATGCTGACTACGCCTGAGATCATCGCGTTCAGCTTGCTGATGATCGTCAGCACGACACTCACAATCTACGGCTTCCTCGGCATCTATTCGGTCATCCGGCGCGGCCGTCAGGCTTCGCGCCTCAAGAATCTGTTTCCGCGCTTCGTCGTCACGCTGATTCAAGTCGGCCTGCAGCAGACGATCTTCCGTTCGCGCCCCGTTCTCAGCGTTTTTCACGCATTCATCTTCTTCGGATTCAGCTTCTACTTCCTCGTCAACGTCAACGACGTGCTGGAAGGTTTCGTCGTCGGCTATTCGACGGCCGAGGTTTCGACCGGCCTGATCGGCGTGTTCAACATCATCGCAGATGTGCTCAGTGTGCTCACACTCGTGGGCATGGTTGCCTTCCTGGTGCGCCGCTTTGTAGCGAAAGACAAGCGGCTCAACTTCAACCCGAACGTTCTGCTGCACCCCGGTGTCGCCGCCGGCGGCGTGCGACGAGATTCGGCGATCGTCGGCGCGTTCATCCTGCTGCACGTCGGGTCGCGCTTCCTGGGTCAGGCGCTGCGGCTGGCCGAGATGGGCGTGACCAACCCGATGCAGCCGTTTGCCTCACTCGTGTCGCAGGCTTTCGCCGGCCTTCCGCCGGACACGATCAACCTGCTCATTCACATCACCTGGTGGGTGGCGATCGGGCTGGTCGTCGTGTTTCTGCCGTACTTCGTCATCAGCAAGCACATCCATTTGATGATCGCGCCGCTCAACCTGGCGCTCGCAAAACAAACTGCACGCGGCCATCTCGATCGAGTCTTCCCCGGATCGGAGCCGCCGCCCGGTTTTGCGCCGGGTGCGCAGATGCTGGCCGATCTCCCCTGGCCGCGCCTGCTGGACGCCTACGCCTGCATCATGTGCAATCGCTGCCAGGACGTCTGCCCGGCGCACAATTCGATGCGCCCGCTCAGCCCGGCCGCGCTGGAAATCAACAAGCGCTACTGGATCAATTCGAACTTCAGTGCGTTCGCCGACGGCGCGCCGTCGCCGCCGCTCACCGAGTTCGCCATCAGTCCCGAAGCGGTGTGGTCGTGCACGACCTGCTTCGCCTGCGTGCGCATCTGCCCGGTCGGCAACGAGCCAATGTCCGACATCATCGACATCCGCCGCCGCCTGGTGAACGATGGGGCGGAGCTGGACGGCGGCATCCAATCGACGCTGGAGAAGATCGGCAAAACGGGCAACTCATTCGGCCAGTCGGCGCGCAATCGAGCCAAGTGGGCGCAGACCGGCCTCGATTTCAAGATCAAGGACGTTCGCAAAGAACCGGCTGAATACCTGTGGTTCGTCGGGGACACCGCTTCGTTCGACGCGCGGGTGCAGCAGATCACGCGCACCGTCGCACGCGTCCTCCACCACGCGGGTGTGGACTTCGGCATCCTGTACGACGCCGAGAAGAATTCCGGCAACGACGTGCGGCGCGTCGGCGAGGAGGGGTTGTTCGAGCAGCTTGCCGAGCAGAACGTCGCGGCGATGAGCAAATGCACGTTCGAGCGCGTCATCACCACGGATCCGCACACGCTCAACGCGCTGAAGAACGAATATCCGGAATACGGCGGCAAGTGGGACACGATTCATTACACGCGTCTGCTCGCGCGGTTGATCGACGAGGGCCAGATCCGGCTGGCCCGGAAGCTCGACTACCGCGTCACGTTCCACGACCCGTGTTATCTCGGTCGCTACAACCAGGGCTTCAACCCGCCGCGGGCGCTGATTCGAGCGACGGGCTGCGAGCTGGTCGAAATGCCGCGCAACAAGGAAAACTCGTACTGCTGTGGCGCGGGCGGCGGGCAGATCTGGATGGGCGCGACCCCGCCTGGCGAGCGCCCAGCCGAGAACCGCATCCGCGAGGCGCTCTCCGTACTCGACGGGCGCTCAGGCGACGGGGCGAAGCCGGAAAGGCCGCTGCTGTTCGTCGTCGCCTGCCCGAAAGACGTCGTCATGTACACCGACGCGGTGAAGACGACGGGCAATGAGGGAAAGATCGAAGTGCGCGACGTGATTCAACTGGTGGCCGAAGCGATGGGAGAACAAATTCAAACTCCAAAATCCCATGTTCAAACTCCAAAAACCGAATCTCAAACGATCGTCCCGGCCTGAAATGTGCTTTTGGAGTTTGGAGTTTGAACTTTGAAGTTTGAACCTTTGGCGTTTGGATTTTCCCGATGTCCTCTGGACCCAACGACCTTGCTCTTGCCCTTGCCCTTCGGCTGCGCGATATCGCGCGCATGCTCGAC
>DASSFZ010000265.1:0-33100 GCA_035693785.1 Anaerolineae bacterium
GTCGTTTGCCTCGGTTCGAACAGAACGGTGTGAGCAAGTGACGTCAAAGCCTAGTTCTCCAGCGCAATGCGGATAGCCTGCTCCGGTGTCATCGCGCGGCCCTCAACCCAGGCGGACGCGAAGGCGGACTCGCCAAGCCGAGTTCGCACTCGAGCCAGCCTCAGCTCCAGATACGTCCGGGTCGTAGGGGGTAGAACGAAATGATTCGACTCGCGAGCCATAGCAGCAGCCGCCGCAAGATGTACAGCTAGAGTATCGTGCGCCCGCACGACATCGACATGAGCCAATCCCTCTGCCAGCCAAGCCGTGCACTCGCGACGTGAAAGATCGTCCATAGGGCCGAGCAATTCGCGGCATTCCTGAAATGCGCGGACTGCCTGTCCGAGATCGCCCTGATCGAGCGCACTATGTCCCAGGTTGATCAGCGCGTAGAAAGCACCCATGCCATCATCCAATTCTCGGCACAGCGCCAGGCTGTCCGAAGCCAGTGCCGCGGCTCGCGGTGCGTTACCCTGGTGCAGAATCAGCATCGCGAGGTTGTTGAGCGCATAGGCGGCCGTCCGCAGATAGCCTAGTTCACGACAAAGCGCCACGCTGGCTTCAAAACACTCGATGGCTCGCCCCATGCCACTCTCAAGGCGCAGCAAGACCAACCCGAGATTGAAGAATGCATCGGCCCTACCCTTTCGGTCACCCAGCGCCTCCATCATCGACAGGCTTTGCTCTAGATATTGCGCCGCGTGCTCGAGATCGTTCTGACTGAACGCCACCAGGCCCAGGCCGTTGAGCACACCCGCGATGCCGCGCTGGTCACCCAGTTCTCGGCGCAGCGCCAGCGCATGCTCGTAGCGGATGTGCGCTTGCGGGTAATCTCCCTGAAACCATGCGACGTTTCCCAGGTTGTTAAGTAGTGCCGCGACGTCCGCGTGGGCCTCCACTCCATAATACAGCTCCAAGCCAGCCTCGAAAAGTGCCTGGGCCGCTGGCATGTCACGCTGCTCAAACGCCAGTCGCCCGGCTGCCTTCAAAGCTTTCGCCCGTACCGTATCAGAGGTCGGCGCACTGAGAGCCAGAGCTCGCCGCAGCCACTGGCGCCCTTCGGCTACGTTACCGTATATCTCCCAGAATTGACCGAGCGCACTGCTCATCTGCAAAGCCACTTCGGCCACGGACTGATCCAGCGCCCACTGTAGCGCCGCCTCCAGATTGCCATATTCGCGCTTCAGCCGATCTATCCATTGGACCTGCTCCGATCCCTCAAGTTTCATCTCAGCCGCCTCAGCCAACTCACGAAAGAATTCCAGGTGCTGATGCCGTGTCGGCTCTGTCTCGCCAGCCTGCTTCAACTTGTCGCCCGCATACTGTCGCACGAGTTCGTGCATGTCAAAGCGCCCCGACACATCGTGCCGCAACAGCGATTTATCCACGAGCGCAGTCAGCGTTTCGAGTGAGGCTCCGGCCACCTGCGCGGCCGACTCGACCTGCCATCCGCCTCGAAACACCGAGACTTGCCGGAGCACGCGGCGCTCTCGTTCGGACAACAGGTTCCACGAATGCTCGAACGCAGCCCACACGCTGCGATGGCGCTCCGGCGCATCCCGAAAGCGACTCTTCAACCCGAGGAGGCTGGCCTCGATCTCGCCGGCGATCTCGGCGCACGAACGCACATCCGCCGAAGCGGCGGCCAGATTAATCGCGAGCGGCAAGCCTTCCACTAACTGGCAGATGCGCGCGATGGCCACAAGGTCAGCCTGATCGAGCGCCGGGCGCCGTTGGGCTTGGCGGGCGCGCTGGACAAACAACCGGATGGCGTCATAGGATTCGAGTTCTGTGGCCGATTCGCCCTTCGGATAATCCAGACCTTGCAGATCAAACAACCATTCGGCCTGTATTCGCAGTCGCTCACGCGAGGTTGCCAACACCGTCAAGCCGGGCGCGCGCTGGAGCATCTCGGCCAGCAGTTCGACTCCGCCGCCTTCGGGAAGCAGATGCTCCCAGTTGTCCATGATCAACAACAGTTCCCGATCACGCAGATAGGCATGCAGTTGAGCCTCGGCATCCACCTGGCCGTCAAGCGAAACGTCCAGCGCGGCGAGGATCGACGGGGCGAGAAACTCGACCGAGCTCAACGCCGCCAGCGAGACAAACGCTGCGCCATGCGTAAAGGCATGGGCCAGTTCGCTTGCGGCGGCCACGGCCAATCGCGTTTTGCCGATCCCGCCCGCGCCGGTGATCGTCACCAGGCGATGCGCCGGATTCTCGATGAGTTCGACCATCTCGGCGATCTCGCACTCGCGTCCCACCAACGGCGTGGGTGATGCGGGCAAACGAACCACTGCCGTTGATGCAGAAAGTTCGTCTTCGTTTGAGCCATCCCGAATGTGCTCGTACAGCCGGGTGGTTTCACGCGCCGGTTCGACGCCCAGCTCACTGGCGAGGATGCGACGACACCGCTCATACTGATTGAGCGCCGCGCTGCGTTGCCCGCTTAAGGCCAGCGCGCGCATCACCTGTCGATGCGCTTCTTCACGCCAGGGATCAAGTTCCAGTTGACGCCGGGCATAGTGCTGCTCTCGATCGTATTCGCTCCGTCGATCGTGATACTCTGCCAAAGCATACAGCGCTTCCAACGCGGCATGATGCCAGCGCTCGCGCTTCACTAACGCCCATTCTTCAAACGCCTCACTGTCACTCTGAACGAACTGCGCCAGGAAATCGCCGCGATACAACTCGACAGCCCGCTGCAATCGTCGCGCACACGATCGGCAGGTGACGAGGCGGCGATGCGCGTGCGCCTGACATTCAGCCAGGAGCGTTGTGAAGGCCGTGACATCTATGCCACTGTTTTCAGGATGTTGGAATTGAATGCTGTCTGACGTGACGAGGAGAAAGGGCGACTGGGCCGTGCGATCGCCGATGACTTGTCGCAGATTTGCCAGGGCCTGACGCAAATTGGCGCGGGCGGTGGCGTCAGGCTGCTCGGGCCACAGCAGGCCGATTAGCTCGTCGCGCGAATGAGGTCGATCGGCCTCAACCACAAGATAAGCCAGCAAGGCGCGCACCTTGTTGGACTCGAAGCCGGTGATGGGGCGGCCGTCGAGCGCGGCTTGAAAAGCGCCAAGTAGAGTCAGAGACAGAGTGGGCATCGTGTTACCTCCTCTGGCGACCTGCCGCCCGATCTGAGCTGTGTTCAATGTACTGTGCGGACGCTTATCCAGCGCGTTTTAGCAGGGGAGCAAAACGTAAATCGTCGAATTCCATGATACACCTGTCGGCGCGCGCTGTCTACCTTGCGTTTTCCTTACGCTCGTGTGCTATGCTGATGTAGATAGAGCCAGCCGCCTGTTGCATCAGCCAGGGGATTATGTTTAATGCCACAATGAACTAGCTCATGAACGATCAGCCTCCATGCTATATGGCGTTCCTGCTCCGTCTGTGGTGTGTCATCGAAGAAGATAGTGTTGTATGGCGCGCATCACTGGAGGATGCGCACACGGGTGAGCGGCGAGGGTTTGCGGATGCGCAGTTCCTGTGCGCCTTTCTCAAGCATCAGCTAGAGGACGCATCACGCAAGGCACGTTCTACGCCGATCGAAAAGAGAGGAGATTTGCCATGAAGCGGACAGGGTTGCTCGGCTTGTGCAGGCCGGTTGGAAGGAGTTTGTGATGGCACACGACACTCAACTTCTTGATCTATACGGCAAACTGCGGGTCGAGTTGCTCACCCGACACTTCGCGTATGGCCGATATTTTCGCGCCAACCTCATCTCCGAGTCCGGAACGAAGCTCGGCAACCTTCCGGGCGTTGCCAACTGCGACACCTGCATCGCTCCGGCTGAGATTGATGATCCCTGGAAGCCCCCAAAAAAACTCCGCATGGACAATTACACTACGCTCCTGGCGCTCCCCGAGCCGGTCCAGATGCGTGAACGGTGGCGCATCGGACGTCATGATCGCGACAACCCATTGCTATGGTCAGGGATACTGTTTACATGCCTGGCCATTGAACATCATCTGGCATCATCGACCGCGCGCAACATCATCTGGGAAGGTCTAAAATCCATCGGTTCGTTATACAAATTCACCGAAGGACACTTCAAAGGGTATATCCTGCGCTGGGATCCGGTTACATCGGATAAATGGATCACGCGGGTCGACAACGATAAGGTGGTTCCACTCCAATGTTGCGAGTTCTTGACCGATGCAGCGCGGCAGTATCTTTACTGCACGCCCCTCGATCATCCTGCTTACATCCCGCCCGTGGACAAGCCTCCGGACGGACTGCCCGACGACCACCCGCAGTGGCAGGCATACCGCGCAAGGACGGCGTTCATGCCGCGCTATCGCTTCTGGGAGCCGTCGATGGAGGAGCTTGCCGGATTGATCTTGGCGTACGATGTCATCCACCGGTTTCTGTATACCGACTATGAGATCAAGGCCGAGGTCGAGCGGCAGGTCAACATGTTAGGAGACTACCTCGCCGAGCACGGCTACATCCTCGTGCGACCCTGCGGAGGCTTCACAGCGCGCGGCGCATCCGGCGTATTGCCGGCTTTGGAATTCCCTTTCACGCAGGTATTCCAGCGCATCACAGGCAAAACCTACGAATCGCGGGCAAGTTTCGATGGCGCGATGGAGAAAGCGGGGGTTTGGGAGTCATTGAAAGGTCCGCTCAGGTGCGGAGCCGCGATCGGCTCGACCCTCGGCGTGGCGGCTGCCTTGGGGCTCGTGTCCGCATCGCTGGCCATTGGAGAAGTGCTTGGCGGTATCACTGGAGTGCTTAGCAGCATCATAGGAGTGCTCGCAGGCATTGGAGTGGTACGCCTGGGCTATGCGGCCGGCCGGGCCGTCGCCTTGCTGCTTAATCAGGGCATATTCGATGTATCGTCCGACCAGGGTGAATTTGCACTTGCCGACTTGTGGAAAGTGATCCCGTCCCGCAAACTACGTTTCTTGACTTGGATTCTATCCACGGCCACTGGACTTGGCGGTCACGCCAGAATGTTCCCGGCATACATTGGTCTGACGGGGCTGGGCGATCCTGACACGACGGTGAAAGATAGCTACATTACCTGGTTCTCTGGGTGGCCATTCAAGTACGGTGAGAGTATCACCCCAACCCACACGGGCCTAAAGCGCGGTGTCGCCGCAGTGCTGGGCGAAGGGCCGAACTCGGAACGCCTCCTGCGGGAGTTCCTCGATCAGTTCTATTCCGTGATGACGACGACGGGAGCGGTACCCATATCGGTGGATCCCAAGTTGAACCCATCGGAGCGTCCAGGCCGCCAGGGTCATTTGACAGTTGAAAACAGCCCCGAAGACGAAAACAAATGCCGTGAGCAGGTGCTTCGGGAAAGGCCGATAGAGGGGATCGACTTCATGGTTGGCCTTGCCCTCGCCTGGCTGCATGCCAAACGCAGCGGGGATGTGCCGAACGGCATCCCGAATCCCCCGTCGCAGAAGGATCTCGATAGCATGCCGAGGCTCGAAGTGCCATTTCAGGCGTACAGCGTGCTCGGGCCGATAGGCGGGGCGATATTCCCTGACGTGCCGATGGAAAGTGAGCCCCCGCCAGCGACGGTGTTTGGTAATAACACGAATGCCTCGAAGCCGCCTGACCCACCCCCGCCAACCCTTCCGCCGCCGGTCAGAACGGAATCGACAGTAGTGGATGTGCCCGAAAGCGCGCCCGGCGACGTGTTCACTGGCATCTATGTGGACACCTACGACACCATCTCGATATTCGCCTCCGGAAGCATCGAGTCAGGTGTGTGGCTCACAGGGCCGAACGGTCCGGCAGGCTGGAACAACCTCGACCATGATCCGAAGTTCCCTATTAACCGGCTCTCAAATGGCGTCAAGATCAGACACCCCAAGGCGCGGCCGTATTGTCTGCTCTATCGCATCGGGGTAGGACCTTATCAATATGCTGGTACGAACGCAAATTTTGAAGTACCCGAAGGGGTGGCCAAATTACCGCTCTATCTACGTATCAACGATGACAGGCCAGGCAACGGAAAGGGCGCGTTCAGAGCAGTGATCACGGTTATTCACCGCGCACCGTAGCCGCGCACTGCAGCGCGGCGAGCGCAGAGTTTAGGAGGACCTATGAGTGAGAAGCCAAACACAGGTGCGGGCCTCCGGTGCACGGTGGCCTGGACGATGCACCAGCATCAACTCGAGTATCTTATTGCCAACAGCCGATATGCTGGCCTGCTAAATCTGGAGGCCCGTGGTGAGCAGCGTGCCCACATCACGCTCACCGCAGATGCGCGTCGCCTCGACCTCGACGATGCAACGCTCTTTGGCACGCGGGCGAGTTTCATCGAGACTGCCGAGCAGGTCGTTTGGCTGCAGCACGAGGCGCAGGTATTTTGTCAAATCGGGTGCGACGCCGTACCAGGACCACGTTTCGAACGACCGCTCGTTCCAACCGCGGAACCGCATGTCGAAATGGACGCCGTGCCCGGTGCCGACAGGCGAAGATTCTACGCCGTCAGTCTCACCCTCGTTGACCCTCACACGGGCGACCGATACCGCCATAGCTTGATGCTCGATCCAAGCGTCGCGGCCGGGGATCTTGGTGTGCGATTACTCGAATTGCTACTCGGTGACGCCGAGTGCCACGCGACGAGCGGATATCCGCTTGCTGCAATCGCAGAGGTGGTTGCACGAATCGGGTGCCCGATCGCGAGCACCATCGAGATCGTCGACGCTAACAATTGTGTACGCAGCGAACTGGGTAGCTTCCAAATCCACGAACTCGTTCTGGAGAGCGTGTCGGACGAGGTCTTTGGCATCCCTGCAGACTACCGCGACGTGCGTGAGGCCTGCCGCGTCGCCTCGGCTGATGACACTGCGAGACCGGCCTTCACGCGCCTCGACCCGGTGTGGATCGACACTGGCTGGCGCCCGAGCGATGTAGATGGCGGTCTCAAAGGTACGACCCTGCGCATGCTTTCTGGCGGGTACCCGGACCGTGAGATTGATGTGGAGACCGAGCAGCCTGAGCGACCCGTGACCACAACGCAGGCCGTGTACGGTCTGAGGATCGAGCAGCGTTTGCTCGACGACACGCGCACCCTGGTCAACCGAGCGCTTGGTCCATTCGCCGGCGCTACCTTTCCGCTCAGCTCAACGACTGGGCTTGTGGTGGACTGGCTCCCCAGGCTACGGGCAGGTGTGCTCGCCTCACGCGACAGCAATGGCGTCCCAGCGCGGGGCCTTGGAACTTTCTTGTTCAGCCTGCTGCACGATGTCGAGCCGCCAGCGCTGCCGCGCACTTCCCTGCTGCCGTCGGTGAACGTAGCGCGCTGGGGAACCATTCGCGGCCGTGGGCTGCTTGACCGAATGGCCAAGAAGCGCGCTCAAGAGCTCGTTCAGAGCAGCGCGCTGACACCGGCAATGCTCGCTCGCCTACCAGCGAGTGTTGTGACAAGGCTTACCGCAGCCGGAACGAACTGGGGCGGCCTAACTCCTACCGATCGACTCCAGATCATGCTTGCCGTGCTGTTAGAGGAGTTTGGTGCGCCTCGGGTGTCGCTGCCAGGTAAGATCGAGTTCAACTGGGAAGATTTGGTGGTCGGCGAGTTCACAAACTACACGGGCACACTCACGTTTCCCCCGGCCGCGCTGGATGCGCCCGGCATTTGTCCGCTTATCACGAGCCTTCGCTGCCGCTATGGCAGGATCGAAGGGAGTCTCATGCTTGGCGGGATTACTCTAACTGGCGAACTCAATCGGCGTCCGGGCACTACCTATCTTCTTATGATCGGTGCCAGCGCTCTGGCAACGCTCATTTTCCCTGCGCTGTGGTGGGTGGTTCCGCTACTCGGCGCGATCGGGGTGTTCGTCGCCCTCGACACAGCAACCCTTGCCCTCTCGATCACAGATGTCACCGCAAACCTCACCGGCCGCTTTGTCCGCATGCCGAACGGTGTATTTCAGCTGCGCTTCGACGTTAACGTTACAGGTGGGATGTCAACGAGCCTTACCTCAAACGTCCCGACGGGCATTCATCAGGTGGTTGACGCAGTGGTCACGGCCGTCGCCAATTCAGGAAGGATCTTGCTAGACCGCTTCCAGGCGGAGCTCCAAAGCGAGCTAACGAAGCTGGTCAGAGGCTTTCTGGGCGACGGGTTCCCCGCCTCGCTGTTGCGTCTCGGCGTCCCGATAACCGGCGGCAGCATCGGCGGACGTGACGACCAATATACCTACATCGAAGCGATGATTGCTGCCCCGGCAAACCTGCACATCCCGATGATCAGGGTTCCGGCTGATACCGAGGCGCGGCTGTCCAACGACTTGCAACGCCTCAGCGGAAGAACCGATGCGCGCCATTATCTTTCATTGGTGAGCTCACAGAACACGATCAACCTGATTCTCGCCGCTCTTTGGCGCGCCGGCGCTTTCAACGCGCGGATTATCAACTCGGGTGTGCGCAATGCGCTCAAGGCCCTCGCAAGGCCGCCATACCCTTCCGGCGCGAACGTGCTCAGGGCTGCAGTCTTCGTCGTGGGCCTACCACAGCTCTCGCTCATGCAAGCCACTCCGATCGGCGAGCACGGCATCGTGGAGCTCAAGGCCTTATTACGACTCGAGCCCCACGTCGATGATCTTTATGAATGGACTGTGACATGGCGCGCCAGAGCACAGACGGTCATCGGCTCAGTGCTCGCATCCCGCACGCCGCTCGTGCAGATAACCACCGCACTTGACCAGCCGCTTGATCTGCTGGCCAATCTCGCGGCCGCGACTGCCCAGGTGGAAGGACTGAAGCGCATCTACTTGATCCGTCGTACGGTTACAGAGGAGTTTACAGACGAGTTTGGGAAGCCACAAACGATAACATACCAGGAAACCGAAGAAAACGAAACGCCGTTCGCACTATCTGCGCAGGACGCCGCTCAACATGTCCCGTTGCTTCTGGAGGCGATGCGGCATGCCCTCGCAGTGCGTGATGTCCACCGTTCGCCACGGCGAGACGGTGTCCGCGCCAACGGCGCATTCAGCGGGACCGCCGACTCCATCACCTTGCAGTCATACATCCTCGACGGCACCGATCCCGACGATGCGCTGCCGCCTGTCGCGTCACAGGCACCGGCGGCATATATCAGAGGCGATCTCGGTTTTGACAGCGGACTGCTTTTTCAGCATCTCCTGCTCTCCGGGAAGGTGCTTTCCATATTTGACCCCGCGTCCGAAAAAGATCTCACGCGCGACTTTGCGGGCGTCATCCTAGACCTTCTTCCTCAAGAGTAACACTTATCGCCAGCAACTTGCGATTGGATGAGATCGTTACTGCCCACAAAGATAAGGGGTTTGCAGCAGCCAGCAGATTTGTCGGCCTTGATGCCAGAATCGGCGGCACGGTAGATCTTGTCAGCGGGCCGGGCGCAGCACGCCAGCGGCTGATGCGCGGTGTTGCACAAGGGAGAAAACATGATCACCGAAGTCAAACTATGGTGGGAAAAGGCAGCCGAGAATTACCAGCAACAGTGTCGCATCCCCATTGATATCCTCTACGGCCCGGGCGCGCCCAACGAAGACGAACTTCAACTCATTGGGCCGGTCGCCGGGAAACACGTTCTGGAGATCGGATGTGGCGGCGCGCAGGCGGCCATCGCCTTCGCCAAACGCGGCGCCGTGGTGACAGGAATCGACATCGCGGAGGCGCAACTCCGCTTTGCGAGAGAGCTGGCAGCGAAGGAGGGGGTGGAGATCACGCTTTTACAGGGCGACATGGCCGACCTTGGGCCAATTGCCACGGCCAGTCAGGATGTGGTCTTCTCTGCGTGCGCCTTTGGCTATGTTGACGATCTTTTCGCTTGCTTCGCCGAGGTTCACCGCGTACTAAAACCGACTGGTATTTTCGTGTGGAGCGTGGGGCACCCTTTTAATCAAGTCTTGGATGACCATCATCCTGAGGCTCTGATCGTGATTAATTCTTACTTCGATACCGGAATTCATATCGAAGGAGCAACAGACACGCCGGGCGAGGCTTTTGCCTCATTCAATCGGACCATATCAGATTACTTCGATCTGCTCATCCAGACCGGATTCGTGGTCGAACGGCTGATAGAGCCAGATAGCCGCAAACGCTATGCGTGTGATCCCTGGTATGGTCTGTGGGAAACTACCCCGGAGCGGTGCGCGAAACTACCTCAGACCATCATCCTCAAGTGTCGCAAGGATCGGGTCGTCACACTCCAGTTCATCACGGGCGACGCTCCCTTGTAATTCGCGTCCGCATCCGGCTGCACGAATGCTGGATACCCAGAGCGTGCGTCTGGCATCGCCACGCTAAACGAAACAGCCCGCCTCGATCAGGTGGGCTGTTTGCCCATGAATCGTCGTCCCAGTCGGGGTGCCGGGACTTGAACCCGGGACCTCACGGACCCGAACCACTCTTTGCATAACGCGAACCGGAGACCTCATGGTGGGCTTTATCGACCATCCATGAGGACTCGGGTTGGATTCTTAATTTAGTGATGCAATTTGCTCTGGCGCTATTCCGCTAATGATCGGGCAGTCGTCTCATTATCAAGCAAGGCGCTGGCCTCTTTCAAATCGGCGGTCGCAAACCCTTCGCTAAACCCGGCGCAAATTTCTTCCAACGTCTGTCGCGCGGCTTCACGACGACGATCGGCTACGACGCAGTCGGCAACGTGACGCGCCTGGCGGATGTGCCGCGCACGCTCAGCGGGACGCTGACTATCACGCTGTCGGACGCGTTTGACGCGTTCAACGCCGGGACGTGGTCGCGCGGGTCGAGCGCCAATACCGTCATCGTGGCAGATGGCGGCAACAACGTCCTGCGCAACGCGGGCGTGAACAACTGGGGGCTGTCTACTCTGTGACGCAATCAGTACAGCCTGAGCCACAACACCGGCGTGCAGTTGCGCTTCAAGGTGGACGGCACGAACAACGGCGCGATCTACGCCGTGGTGGCGAGCGGCAGCCCGTATCGGCGCTTCGGTGTGTATGCGAAAGAAGGAAGCTTGGTGGCGCAATACAACGACGGCTTCGGCTGGCGCGAGCCGGCCGACCTGCTGAGCAGCGTGCAGGCGAACACCTGGTACACGCTCACGCTGCTGCTGGACGACGTGCGGGGCTTCACCGCCGAAGTGGCGCAGACCACCAACCCGGCGGTGCGTGGTAGCTACAACCACCCGATGCCGGCCGGCTTGAGCTGGCTGTTCCAGCACTGGGTGTGGAGCGGGTATGCCTACCTGGACGACTACCGCGAGTTCACGGGCAATGGGCTGGCGCGCGAGCCGGACGAGCGGCAGGAGTTTCAGTACGACGCGTTGGATCGGCTGGTGGTGGCGCAGCCGGCGGCGTTGATGTACGGGCAGGGGTATACCGAGACGTATGGCTACAACGCCATCGGCAACCTGACCAGCAAAGCCGGTGTGGCCTATGCCTACAACGACGCGGCGCACAAGCACGCCGTGACGCACCTGGGCGGGGTGCAGAAGTTCTGGTACGACGCCAACGGCAGCATGACGACGCGTATCGAGAATGGCGTGACGTACCAGCAGGCGTGGGACACCGAGAACCGGCTGAGCGTGGTGACCAACACCGTCACCAGCCAAGTCACGCGGTTCACGTACGAAGGCGATGGGGCGCGGGTCAAGAAGGTGGACTCAAGCGGCACGACGGCCTATGTCGGCGCGACCGAGGCGCTCATCACCGGCACGCAGCGCATCACGCGGACGTACTACACCGCCGGGGCGCAGTTGGTGGCGATGCGGGTGGTGACCTCGACGGGCGGGAATGCGCTACGCGAAGCGTATCTGCATGCCGACCATCCTTCGGCAAGCTCAGGACAGGTCTGGGCGGCACGTCTTTAATAACCAAATGCCGACGGACGTGGGCTACACCGGCCAACGCCACGACGCTCAGATAGCAGCACGACTGCCCGCGCATACTACCACACGCTCAACCGCCTTAGCGCATCACTCGCCGCTGCCTGCGCCGCCGCCTGCTTGCTCAGGCCCGTCCCCCTGCCGACGATCTCGTCGCCGATGCGCACTTCGACGGTGAACAGCTTGGCGTGATCCGGCCCTTCTTCGGCGACGGTGCGGTAGCGCGGGGTGATGGCGCGCTCGGCCTGGCTCCACTCCTGCAGCACGCTCTTCGCGTCACGGTCGCGCTCCTCGAGCAGGATGCGCTCGACCTCGTCCGGCAGCAGCGGCTCCAGGTACGCCTGCACCGCCTCCAGGCCCTGGTCGAGATACAGCGCGCCGAGCACCGCCTCGAACGCGTCGGCCAGCAGCGTGGCGCGCCCGCGCCCACCCGTCTCCGACTCGCCTTTGCCCAGTCGCAGATGCTCGTCTACCCCGACGCGCCGCGCGAAGTCGGCGAGCGCGTCGGTCTTCACCAGCGCCGCGCGCAGCGAAGTCAGCCGGCCCTCCTGAAGCTCGGGGAAGCGGTTGTACAGCCACGCGCCCGTCACGAAGTCGAGCACCGCGTCGCCCAGAAACTCCAGCCGCTCGTTGTCTTCGATCGCCAATTCGGGACGCTCGTTCAAGTAAGAGCGATGAGTCAGCGCGCGCTCGAGCAGCGAGGGATCGCGAAAGGTGGGCAGTGAAGACATGCTGGAAGCGTGAGCGTGATACGTGATCACGTGATCACGTGTCACTCTACGTAGCGCTTGATGATGAGCACGCTGTTGTGCCCGCCGAAGCCGAAGGCGTTCGTCATAGCGGCGTCGACGGTGCGCCGGCGCGCCTGGTTAGGCGTGTAGTCCAGGTCGCATTCCGGATCGGGCGTCTCGTAATTGATCGTCGGCGGGATCAGGCCGTCGCGGATGGCGAGCATGCACCACATCACGCCGAGAGCGCCCGTCGCGCCCATGATGTGGCCGTGCATCGACTTGGTGCTGGTGACGGGGACGTTGTAGGCGTGCTCGCCGAAAACGGACTTGATGGCCAGCGTCTCCATGCGATCGTTGAGCGGCGTCGCCGTCCCGTGCGCGTTGATCCAGTCGATATCGGTCGGCGCCAGGCTCGCATCGTGCAGCGCCTTCCGGATGGCGATCGCCGCGCCCGACCCGTCTTCGAGCGGCGCCGTCATGTGATACGCGTCGGACGATGCGCCGTAGCCTGCGATCTCGGCCAACGGCCTCGCGCCGCGCGCCAGCGCGTGCTCGAGCGCTTCCACCACGAAGACGGCCGCGCCCTCGCCGAACACCAGACCCTGCCGGTTCTTGTCGAACGGCCGGCTGGCGCGCTGCGGCTCGTCGTTCATGCGCGAGCAGGCGCCCGTACGGTCGAAGGCCGCCATGCCGACCATCACGATCGGCGCTTCCGACCCGCCCGCGATCACCGCGCGTGCCTCGCCGCGCTGGATGTCCCGCAGCGCCATGCCGATGGCGTCCGAGCCGGCGGCGCATGCGGTCGCCGGCGAGAAATTCAACCCGCGCGCCCCGTATTGAATCGCTACCGTGCTAGCAGGACTGTCGGCGAGGAACATCGGGATGATGAATGGGCTGATCCGTCGCGGCCCTTCCAGCAGGACGAGCTGCGTCCCATCGTGCATCGTCTGCAGCCCGCCGACGCCGGTGCCGATGTACACGCCCACCTCGTCGCCCAAGCTGTTGTCCACTTTCAGACCTGACATTTGCACGGCTTGCATCGCCGCCACGACGGCAAACTGTGTCACGGGGTCACGACGCCGCGCTTCCTTGGCGTCCATGTACTGCGTGGGATCGAAGTTCTTCACTTCGGCGGCGATGTGAACCTGCAACGGGCTCGAGTCGAACCGCGTGATCGGTCCAACCCCTGATGCGCCCGCCAGGGCGTTCTTCCAGGTGGTCTCTGGGTCCAGCCCCAACGGGTTGACCGTGCCCATCCCGGTGATCACGACACGTCGCTGATTCATAGTCCCCCCAGAACGAGTTTTGTCAGGGCTCGTACGCCGGTGCCTCTTCCGCGTCGACGGGCGCCGGATGGTAGTGGCCCTCGATCCACTCCTCGCCGCCCGGCCCGATCTCCTTTTTCCAGACTGGCACAATCTCCTTGAGCCGGTCGATGCCGTATCGAGCGGCTTCGAACACCCCATCGTAGCGGTGGCCTGCCGACACCGCAATCAGCACCGTGAACTGGCCCACCTTCAGCGGCCCGGTGCGCTGCACCATGGCGATGCCTTCCACCTTCGGCCAGCGCGCGCGGATTTCGCGCGCCACCTGGCGCATCTTGGCCTCCGCCATGGGCGTGTAGGCTTCGTAGTCAAGCTGAACGGTTTCGCGCTCCGGGGACCTGCCGCGCACGGTGCCGGTGAACGTGCACACCGCGCCGGTCGTCGGGAGTGTCACTTGCGCGACGAGCACGTTCAAGTCGATGGCGTCTGGGGTGACGCGGAATACTTCGGGGTAATCCGCTCCGCCGCTGACCGGTGGAAACAGCGCGACCTCGTCGCCCGTGTGGAGGAGGGTAGGTGGGAACGCGAACTCCTGGTTCACGGCGACGATGGCGCTGGGCAGCGCCGGCGCCAGCGCCGGGTACGCGGCGGCGATGTGGTCGAGAAGCTGCTCGACGGTCGCCACGTCGCCTATCTCGACCGAAATAGCCTTGCTGCCGGCGCGATCCCTGAGCGTAGCAAACAGTTGAACGTCGATGCGCATTCCAACCTCCAACCTCCAATAACCAATCACCACTCCCTAGCCTCCAGCCTCCAACACCACATCCCCACTCTTGCCGCCGTGTTTCTCGACCAGCCGCACGTTTGTGATGCGCGCGTCGCGCTGCAGCGCCTTGATCATATCGTACACCGTCAGCGCCGCCACGCTGACGGCGGTCAGGGCTTCCATTTCGACGCCGGTCTTGCCCGTCGTCTCCACGCGCGCCGTGATCTCGATCACCCGGTCACCCTCCGCCTGCAAATCGACGGCGACATGCGTCAAGGCCAGCGGATGGCACAGCGGGATCAACTCGCTCGTCTTCTTCGCGGCCAGGATGCCCGCGATGCGCGCCGTTGCGAACACGTCGCCCTTCGGCGTCACGCCGGCGACGATCTGGCGCAGCGTCTCGGGCGACAGGTGCACTTCTCCCTTCGCGACCGCCGCGCGCCGGGTATCCGGCTTGGCGCCGACGTCGACCATGCGCGCGTGACCCTGCTCGTCGACATGCGTAAGGCGACGCTCGTCCTGGGTCGTCATGGCTTCACATCCGTCCGGGCGGCGCGCCGCTCCTCACGCAGCTCGCGCCACAGCCGCAGGCGAAAGCGGAACAGGTCGCGGAAGGCGCGCAGGACGACTTTGAGATTCGCGCCCGTCGGCGAGCCGGCCGTGCGCGGCAGATGGCTCACCGGCGCTTCCGCGATGCGATAGCCTCGCGCGCGTATCTCGGCCAGCATCTCCGTGTCGATCATCGCGCCGTTCGATTCGACGTGAATGCGGTCGAGCACCCAGCGGCGAAACACCTTGAACCCGCAGTCGATATCTCGGATCAGGTAACCGAACATCAGGCGCACCACCAGGTTCCATCCAAACGCGTTGAACTTCCGAACGACATTGTCCCTGCGATTGACGCGGTGGCCGCTGACCAGAACCACGTCCGGCGCCAGCTTGTCGAGCAGCAGGCGGATCTCGGAAAAGTCGAACTGGTTGTCGGCGGGCAGGAAGGCGATCAGGTCTTTCGTCGACGCCGCGAAGCCCGCCTTGAGCGCGCCGCCGTAGCCCCGGTTGGGGAAATGCTCGACCAGCCGCAGGTTGGGCGTGGATGGCGTCATCTCACGGACGGCGTCCCCCGTGCGATCGCGGCTCCCGTCGTCGACGACGATGATTTCGTAGTCCATCCCTAGATTCTGTGCGGCGCGGGACACGCGCCGAACGGCCTCGGCGACGTTGGCCTCTTCGTTGTAGGCCGGTATGACGATGGAAAGACTAACCATTCGCGCCTCGGACCTCGCAGCCGATTATATCACAGGCGTGTATCGTGCGATGGCCGTGGTATAATCTTTCTGATGCGCGATCGATTGACTGCTTTCCAAGAAACACTGGCGCGTACCCGCCGCGCGGCGTTCGGCCGTGTCGCCACGCTGCTCGGCGCGACGGAGGTCACACCCAACTTGTGGGATGAGCTAGAAGCCGCCTTGATTCAGGCCGACGTGGGAGTTGCCACGACAAGCGACCTGCTTCAGCGGCTCCGCGCACGCGCCGCGCGGGAGGGTATGCTGCGCGCCGCGGATTTGCAGAGCGCGCTCAAGGATGAGCTGAGGCGCATGCTTGCCGCGCCGGCGAACGGGTCTCGCCAGCTCGACACCGCGCGGCCGGCAGTGGCGCTGATCGTGGGGACGAACGGCTCCGGCAAGACGACGAGCATCGCCAAGCTGGCTTCTCGCCATAAGCGAGACGGGCGCAAAGTGCTGTTGGTGGCAGCCGACACGTTCCGCGCGGCGGCCGGAGAGCAGCTCGACGTGTGGGCTGACCGGGCGGGCGTCGAACTGATCGGCGGGCGGCCTGGCGCCGATCCGGGCGCGATTGCGTTCGACGCGCTGCAGGCGGCCCAGGCGCGCGGATTCGACGTCGTGCTCGTCGATACGGCAGGCCGGCTGCATACCAAATATAACCTGATGCAGGAGCTCAAGAAGGTACGCAACGTGATCGGTAAGACGCTGCCCGGCGCGCCGCACGCGACCTATCTGGTGCTGGACGGCACGACTGGCCAGAACGCGCTGACGCAGGCCCGCCAGTTCAAAGCCGCCGTGGACGTGACGAGCGTGATCGTCACGAAGCTCGACGGCACGGCCAGGGGCGGCATGGTGTTCTCGATCACGCACGAGCTGGGGCTGCCGGTGGCCTACATCGGCACGGGTGAGAAGATCGACGACATCGAGCCATTCGACGCGCAAGCATTCGTCGATAGCCTGTTCGAGTGAGTCGTTTTTGCAAAGGAGTACGATATATGGAAGAGCTGAGAGCGTCGCTGATCGAGCTGAATTCGCAGATTGCATCCGTCATGGAGCGTCTTTGACGTCGCAGGCAAGCAGCAGCGCATTCGCGAGCTGGAGAAGCAGGCGAGCGCCTCCGATTTCTGGAGCGACGCCCAGTCGGCGCAGGCTGTGATGCGCGAGCTGAATGCGCTGAAGTCGGAGATTCAAGAATGGGTCGATCAGTCGCGCCGGGCGCGTGACGCGCTTGAATTGCTGGAGCTGGCGGAGACGGATGCGGCGCTCGCCGACGGGATCGCCGAAGAACTCGATGCGATCCGGCGCGCGTTTGAAGTCAGCGAGTTCCATCTGCTGCTATCGGGGTCGCACGATCGGGGCGACGCGATCGTCGCCATACACGCGGGAGCGGGCGGCGTCGACGCCGCCGACTGGACCGCGATGCTGCTGCGCATGTATCTGCGCTGGGCGGAGAGCCGCGGGTTCAAGGCGGAAGTTCTGGATCAACTCGAAGGCGACGAGGCCGGGCTGCGCAGTGTGACTTTCTCCGTCGCCGGCGAATACGCGTACGGTTACCTCCGCGCTGAGAAAGGTGTTCATCGCCTGGTGCGCCTCTCGCCGTTCGACGCTGCGCACCGGCGGCATACGTCCTTCGCGCTGGTCGAGGTCTGGCCCGACCTGCCCGACAACAGCGAGATCGTCGTCAACCCGAGCGACGTCAAGATCGAGACGTTTCGGGCATCCAGCGCGGGCGGGCAGCACGTGCAGAAGAATGCGACGGCGGTGCGCATCACTCACCTCCCGACGGGGATCGTCGTGTCGTGCCAGAACGAGCGCAGCCAGACGCAGAATCGCGAGACGGCGCTCAAGATTCTCCGCGCCAAGTTGTACGAGGTTCAGGAGGAGAATCAGCGCAAGGCGCTGGCCAAGCTGAAGGGCGAGCACGTCAAGGCAGAGTGGGGCAGCCAGATTCGCTCATATGTTCTACATCCCTATCAGATGGTCAAGGATCATCGCACCGGCCACGAAGTGGGCAACGCGCAGGTGGTCCTCGACGGCCGCCTCGACGAGTTCATGGGGTCGTATCTGCACCTGGCGGTGGCGGAAAGCTAGCGGCCGAGCGGCCATTTTTTGCTTGACATTTCCCAGGATGCAGATATAATTACATTGCTCAGCCTGTCGACAGGCTGTGTGGCGGAGCAGTGGGTATTTTCATCCGCCGTCCCTGTGGCTGCCGGAAGGTCACGTGCAGCGGGCGGGAGCGGGTGCGTATTCTCGCTTAAAGGTTTATCACTCCATCTGCCAGGAGCGCTGAACGGCGTAAATTCAGCGCTTCTTTTGGCTTGCCTGGGAGTGGATTTGCCATTACGTGATGAGTGAGTGGCTCGGGGTGGTCGTTGGTAAAGGTATGGTTGGATAGGTCGCATTCTCGAGAGGAGGCGTGAGTGGAAGCGAAGGGTTTTCGTGCGCTGCGAGTCAGCTTGGCTTCGCCGGATCGCATCTTGTCGTGGTCGTACGGCGAGGTGACCAAGCCGGAGACGATCAACTATCGCCGCCTGCGGCCTGAAAAGGACGGCTTGTTCTGTGAGGCGATCTTTGGCCCGACCAAAGACTGGCAGTGCTATTGCGGCAAGTACAAGAACGTCCGGTATCGCGGTATCACGTGCGACAAGTGCGGCGTCGAGGTGACGCGTGCGGCCGTGCGGCGCGAGCGCATGGGGCACATCGAGCTGGCCGCGCCCGTCGCGCACGTGTGGTACACGCGCCGCGTCCCGTCCTACCTCGGCGTGCTTCTCGACGTCAGCCGGCGCAATCTGGATCGCGTGCTGTACTTTGCGCAGTACGTCGTGACGCACGTCGACGAGGAAGCGCGCCAGAAGGCGCTCAGGCGCCTGGACGAAGAGACGGATCGCGAGCGCAAGCGGGTCGAGGCGACGGCGCGTGAAAGCATTCGCGCGATCAAGACCCGTGTGGAAGCCGAGGTCGACAAGCGCAAGGAGCAGATCGAGCAGCGCGCCGGCCGGCTCGACGAGAAGCTGAACGAGGCGACCGAGGCCGTCATGAAGGAGGCCCAGACGATCCAGGCGCGCATCGAGGAGCGCATGGGCAAAGATATCCGCACGCCCATCGTCTTCGCCCCGACGAAGACGCTGATCGCCGACCGGGGCGAGGCGATCGGGCGCGAGCATTTGACGAAGCTCAACAAGGCCGTCAAGGCCAAGCTCGCCGAGCTGGAAGCCAGGAACAGCGCTGAGCGCGAGAAGGCGCTCTCCAAGATCGAAGCCGACATCGATTACTGGAAGGCAGCGGCTCAGGAGGAGCAGGCCGAGATCGAGACCCAACTGGCCGGGGACCTGGCGAAGCTCGACGACCGCGGGGGCGGCGAACGCGAGGAGCTCCAGTCTCTGGGCCAGGGCCAGTTTCTGACCGAAGCGCGCTACCGGGATCTCAAGAGCAAGTGGGGACAGGTCTTCAAGGCCGACATGGGCGCGGAGGCTTTCCTCGACATCCTGAAGCGCATGGACCTCGACCAGATGTCCAAGGAGCTTTGGCGCGAGGTCAAGACCAGCAAGAGCAAGCAGAAGCGCAAGAAGGCGATCAAGCGGCTGCGCGTCGTGGAGAGTCTGCGCAAGAGCGCCAACCGGCCGGAGTGGATGATCCTGACCTACCTGCCGGTCATCCCGCCCGACTTGCGGCCTATGGTGCAGCTCGACGGCGGCCGTTTCGCCACGTCCGATCTGAACGATTTGTACCGGCGCGTCATCAACCGCAATAACCGGCTGAAGCGACTGCTGGAGCTGGGCGCGCCCGACGTGATCGTGCGCAACGAGAAGCGCATGCTGCAGGAAGCCGTCGACTCGCTCATCGACAATAGCCAGCGCGGCAAGGCGCTCTCGCGGCGCGGGCGGCGCGAGTTGAAGTCCTTGAGCGACATGCTCAAGGGCAAGAAGGGCCGCTTCCGCCGCAACCTGCTCGGCAAGCGCGTGGATTACTCCGGGCGCTCGGTGATCGTCATCGGTCCGAAGCTCAAGCTGCACCAGTGCGGCCTGCCGAAGACGATGGCGCTGGAGCTGTACCGCCCCTTCGTCATCAGCAAGCTGGTCGAGTATAACTTCGCCAGCAACGTCAAGGGCGCCAAGCGCATCATCGAGCGAGAACGTCCTGAAGTGTGGGAAGTGCTCGAAGAGGTGATCAAGCAGCGGCCGGTGTTGCTCAATCGCGCGCCGACGCTTCACCGCCTGGGCATCCAGGCCTTCGAGCCGGTGCTCGTCGAGGGCAAGGCGATTCAGATTCACCCGCTGGTGTGCCCGGCCTTCAACGCCGACTTCGACGGCGACCAGATGGCCGTGCACGTGCCGCTCTCCGACATGGCGGTGACGGAAGCGCGCGACTTGATGCTCTCGACAAAGAACCTCCTGAAGCCGGCGTCCGGCGAGCCGATCGTCGGGCCGGCGAAGGACATGGTGCTGGGCGTTTACTATCTGACCATGGCCAGAACGGGCCGCCAGGGCGAGGGGCGCGTTTTCGCCAGCCTCGAAGAGGTCGAGCTGGCCCACGACCTGGGCCTGGTTGACCTGCACGCCCAGATCAAGCTCCAAACCGAGACGGTTTACACCTCCGGCAGTGAGCGGCATGCGGATGGCCAGGCGCACACGCAACTGATCGACACGACCGTCGGCCGCGCCCTGTTCAACATGATCCTTCCGTCGCCGCTGCGCTACGTGAACGAGGTCCTGGACAAAGGTAAGCTCAACGATCTCGTCGCACGCTGTTACCTGTGGCTGGGGCTGAATGCGACGACGAACCTGGTCGATGCGATCAAGAACATCGGTTTCGAGTATGCCACGCACTCCGGAACGACGATCGCCGTCTCGGACTTCGTCGTGCCGGACGAGAAGCAGCACATTCTCGGCGAAATCGAGGCCCAGGTCAACGAAGTGGATCGGCAGTATCGTCGCGGTCTGCTGACGGAGAAGGAGCAATATACGCGCACGATCGAGCTGTGGCAGCAGGCGACCGGCCGCGTGGCCGATGCCGTCAAGCGCGCGCTCGATCCCGAAGCGAACCTGAGCGTGATGGCCTTGTCAGGCGCGACGAAAGGCGGCTTCGGCCCTATCTCGCAGTTGGCCGGTATGCGCGGTCTGATGGCGGACCCGGCCGGCAACATCATCGCGCTCCCGATCAAGAGCAACTTCCGCGAAGGGTTGACCGCTCTCGAGTACTTCATCTCGACGCACGGCGCGCGCAAGGGTCTGGCCGATACCGCGCTGCGCACCGCCGACGCAGGCTACCTCACGCGGCGTCTGGTCGACGTCGCGCAGGATCAGATCGTTAACGCGCACGACTGCGGCACGAAGAGCGGCATCTGGATTCGCCGCAGCGACAACGTGGGCGGCCAGAGCATACATGTCCGGATTATCGGCCGTATCCTGGCTGGCCCGGTGACGGATCCCCAGACGGGCGAGTTGATCGGCAGCGCCGGAGACATGATCGACGAGAGCATGGCACACCGTATCGACAATTCCGGCGTGCCCGAGGTCTACGCGCGCTCTCCGATGACGTGCGAGCTGCGCCACGGCCTGTGCCAGTTGTGCTACGGGCGCGATTTGGGTCGCGGCACACTGGTCGAGATCGGCGCGGCGGTCGGAATCGTCGCCGCTCAGTCGATCGGCGAGCCGGGCACACAGTTGACGCTGCGCACCTTTCACACGGGCGGTGTCGCGGCCGAGGGTGACATCACGCATGGCCTGCCGCGCGTCGAAGAGCTGTTCGAGGCGCGCAAGAAGCCGAAGGGCGAGGCCGTCATGTCGGACATCGACGGCGACGTCCAAATCGTGCGCGGCGAAGACAGTGTGCGCAAGATCAAGATCGTCTTCACTCAGAACGCGCGCGACGAGTACGATGTGCCCGGTAACTGGTCGCTGAAAGTCGAGGACGGCCAGACGATCAGCGATGGCGACCTGATTGCCAGTCGCGGCGACGACAAGATCGCCGCCAAGCGCGCCGGCAAGGTGCAGGTGCGCAAAAACAAGCCGCTCGCCGTGGTCTACGAGGTGCGCGACGAGCGGGAGTACGAGGTGCCGCCGACGGCACGCCTGCTCGTTGAGGATGGGCAGGCCGTCGTGGCCGGCCAGCAGTTGAGTGAAGGCGCCCTGAACCCGCACCGGATTCTGCGCATCCTGGGACGCGACGCGACCCAGTTGTACATTCTGAGCGACATCCAGCAGGTCTACCGCTCCCAGGGCCAGAACATCAACGATAAGCACTTCGAGGTGATCGTCCGCAAGATGCTCAGCCGCGTGCAGATCGTGTCGAGCGGGGACTCCGACATGCTGCCGGGTGAGCTTGTGGATCGGCTCCAGTTGCAGGATATCAACGAGTCGCTGCTGGCGGCGAGCAAGCGACCTGCGACGGCGGCGCCGGTGCTGCTGGGTGTGACGAAGGCAGCCCTCACGACGGACTCGTTCCTGAGCGCATCATCGTTCCAGCACACCATCAAAGTGCTGGCGGGCGCGGCCATCGAGGGCAAGACGGACGAACTCTTCGGCCTGAAAGAGAACGTCATCATTGGCAAGCTGATCCCAGCCGGCACCGGCTTCAAGCAGCCAGCGATGATAGCCGAGCCGCCCGACGTGTCTGAAGACGTCACATCAGGATCGGAGCCCCTTGAGGCGACGCTTCCGGCAGCGGAGGCGTAGTCAGACCGTAGCGAACCGGCGGCAGCGATCACAGCTTGATCGCTGCCGCCTTTTTTGGCAATCGACGGTGCAGAGAGCAATGCCCACTGCCGATTTGCAGCGCGAAGTCGAGGCCCGGCGCGCACAAGCGGCCCGGCTGGAGCAGGAGCGCCTCGACTTGCAGATTGAGATCGAGGCGTTCCGGCTGGCATATTTGAGCCACGCCGGCGCGGCGCAGGCCGAACTGCAGGCGCTGGAGATTCACATCGCCGAATACCAGCTCCGAAACGAACTGATGCGCCTGCGAGGAAAGTCCCTCTCGGCATCCCAGTTGGAGGCGGAAGTCGACTGGCAAATGCGCCGGCGACGCGAGGAATTTACTGCGTATCAGGATTCGGTCTTTCGAGCGGAGCGAGAGACATCGCAGCCGCCGCCCACTCCGGATCCGGCCACGCAGAACGATCTGAAATCGCTTTACCGTGACCTGGCAAAGCGCGCCCATCCAGACCTGGCGACGGATGACGCAGAACGAGCATCCCGCGGCGCTTTGATGGTCGAGATCAACGAGGCTTATCGACGGTCAGATCTGACGGCGCTGAAGGCTATCTTTGCGCGCTGGAGTGTTTCGGGCGGTGAAGTCCCCGACGACAGGGA
This sequence comes from Anaerolineae bacterium, assembly GCA_035693785.1. Classification (GTDB taxonomy): domain Bacteria; phylum Chloroflexota; class Anaerolineae; order Fen-1058; family Fen-1058; genus DASSFZ01. The sequence continues at coordinate 23,225 of DASSFZ010000265.1, forward strand.
GCGCCTGCGCGAGGAGATCGCGCGGCTCGATGGTCTGATCTCCAAGATACGAGCGGAGATCGCCGATCTGAACCGGTCGGATTGGATGACGATGAAGCTGGAGGCAGCCCTGGCGCGCGCTCGCGGGATTGATTGGTTCCAGCTGGCGCGCCGCCAGACTGAAATGCGCGCCGCCGAGCGCCGGGCCGAGTTGGATGATTTGATTGTCGAGTTCATGGATCGGGTTCGCAGCGCGGGCCTGGCATAAATCCTTGCCCCGGCGATGATGTGTTATACTGCCCGCGGTTGAGAACCTCAAGCCGTGGACCTGGCCAGTCTATCGGATAAGATGCTAGACCTCACAGGTCTCCGAGACCTGTGAGGTCTGCCTGGAGAAATGGTGTCGTCTACACTGTGGCAGCCATTGGGCGAGCTGGCCATGCGCATGCATGCGGCTGCGCATGAAGAAGACGTCTTCCGCATCGCCGGAGACGGGCTGAAGGCGCTCGGCCTCCGCTCGGCGATTGCGCTGCTGGACAGCGCGCTCGAGCGTTTTCGCTTGGTCTATGCGTCGACGGCGCGCCCGGTGCTCATCGCCGCAGAGCGCTTGTTCGGCGCGCGCGGCATCGGTTACGAGATTGCTATCGGCGAGTCGTTCACGCTGGGCCGGGCCGTGCACGACCGCGCCATGATCTACGTGCGCGACGCGCTATCGTATGAGGGCGTGCCGGACATTCGGCCTCGGACGATCAAGCGCGGCATTGAATTGCTCGACGCGGCGCCGCACATCGCCGCGCCCCTGATCGCCCGTGACCGGGTACTCGGCGCCATCGCCGTGCAATCGTCCAGACTCGCCGAGGAGGACGGGCCGGCCGTGATGGCATTTGCGGGCCATCTCGCGCTCGCCGTCGACGCGTTGCGCCGTCAAGCCGAAGCGGCCAGCCGCGAGCGCCAACTGGCCATCATTGTCCAAATCAATCAGAACGTCAGCGCCGATCTGACGAACGTCGCGCGCGCCTACGACTCCGTGCTGCACGAGGTTAAGCGCCTGGTCTCGTTCGATGAAGCCGAGGTTGCATTAATCGAACCGGAATCCAGGCAGGTGCGCATTTCCTCGCCCGGGACGACGCTTCCCGGCGAAGACAGCGGCGCGTCGACGTACACCTTGCGCGGCTCGGTGATCGAGTGGATGGTGACGTACGGCCAGCCGTACGTCGCCAAGGATACCAACGTCGATCGAGAGTTCGCGGAAGCGCGCACGGCAAGCGCGCGGCGCATGCGCTCGCTGATCGCGTTGCCGATGCGACATCGTGGACAGGTCCTGGGCGCTTTCATTTTGCTTAACCGCACGCCCTATTTCTATGCCGAATCCGACTGCGATCGGCTTGCCCCCATCGTCGATCAGATGGCGAGCACGCTGGTCAATTATCGGCTGTTCGAGCAGGTCGAGCGCGGCCGCCGCCAGTTGCAAGCGGTGCTCGACTCGACGGGCGACGCCGTGATCGCCGTCGACATGTCCGGCCGCATTACACTGATGAATCCGGCGGCGGTGCGGCTGTTTGGATTCGAGGACTCTCCGGAGGCCGGGCGACCCGTGTGGGACGTCGTGAATGTGCCTGTGCTGGCGGGGGCATTTCGACAGGCGCTGGCCGGCAAGTTCAGCGCGCCGCTCGGCTTGGAGGTGCCTCTGTTATCCGATCGGGTCCTGTTTGCCGATCTGGCCCCCATTCAAGACTCGCGCGCCCACGCCTTGGGTTGGATGGCCGTCATTCGGGACATCACGCATCACAAGCAGATGGAGGCGTTGCGCTCCGAGACGATCGCTACGGCCGCCCACGACATGAAAAGCCCGCTCCATCTCGTCGCCGGCGCGCTGGGCGTCCTCGCCGAGGACGCGCCGCTGTTGGCGGAAGAGCAGCGCGAGGCGATCGCGATTGCGCAATCGGGCTTGCGGCGCATGCGCCGCCTGATCGACGAGATTCTCGATCTCAAGAAGATCGAGGACGGGTTCGGTATTGACAAGCGCGAGTGCGATCTCGCCAGCGTGCTGCGCTCCGTGGCTGGCGAGGCCGCGGCGCCGGCTGCGGCGCGCTCGCAAGAGCTTGTTCTCGACATGCCCGGGGAATTGCCCGTGATTCGGGCCGATCCGGATCGCCTGCACCAGGTCTTCGCAAATCTGGTGAGCAACGCAATCAAGTACACCCCATCCGGGGGGGCGATCAGGATTCGCGCGCTCGCGAGTGGCGACCTCGTCCACGTCACGGTGATCGACAATGGCTCGGGCATCAGCGTGGAGGATCAGGCGCGCATCTTCGAAAAGTTTTACAGGACGCGATCCTCGTCGAAAATCGATGGCACGGGGTTAGGCCTGGCTATCGTCAAGTCGATCGTCGAGCAGCACGGCGGCCACGTGATCGTTCAAAGCACCCCCGGGCAGGGCAGCGAGTTCGTCGTGTCCTTGCCTGTCACGAGCGACTAGTGTTATTCTGAGCCTTGCCCTGCCTGCACCTGTGGCGCAGGCACAGGTGAGCGGAGTCGGGGGTAGCGAAGAATCTCGGCGCTCGCGGCGGCGGATGATCAATCCGCCGCTTTGTGAACTTCTCATTCTGAAGGGCGGTTATGGCTCCGAAAGAGATCGGTGTTGTCCGGCAAATTGACATTGACAGCGAAATGCAGCAAGCGTACCTGTCGTACGCGATGAGTGTGATCGTCGCCCGCGCGCTGCCGGATGCGCGCGACGGGCTGAAGCCGGTACAGCGGCGCATCCTGTACGCCATGCACGATATGGGCCTGCGGCCTGACGCACCGTACAAGAAATCGGCGCGCATCGTCGGAGAAGTGCTGGGCAAGTACCACCCGCACAGCGACGCGGCGGTGTACGACACGATGGCGCGTCTGGCGCAGGACTTCTCGATGCGCTACCTGCTCGTCGATGGGCAGGGCAACTTCGGCTCGGTAGACGGCGACGCGCCCGCGGCGATGCGCTACACCGAGGCGCGCCTCGGGCCTTTGGCAACCGAAATGCTGCGTGACCTCGAGAAACAGACCGTCGATTTCACGTACAACTTCGATGGGACACTGACCGAGCCGAGTGTGCTGCCCTCGGCGCTGCCCAATCTGCTGGTCAATGGCTCGACCGGAATCGCCGTCGGCATGGCGACCAACGTCCCTCCGCACAACCTGGGCGAGGTGTGCGATGCTTTGTGCTACCTGATTGAGCGATGGGACAGGCTGGACCGCGTTCCGGTCGACGAGCTGATGCAGTTCATCAAGGGCCCGGATTTTCCGACAGGCGGCGTGCTGTTTCGGTACAGCGATGCGGTCGAGGGCGGCGACGCGATCCGGGCCGCCTATGCCACCGGCCGCGGCCGGGTTATCGTTCAGGCCAAAGCCTATATCGAGGAAGCCGAGCGCGGCAAGAGCCGCATCATCGTCACCGAGCTGCCGTACGCCGTCAACAAGGCTGCCTTGATCGAGCGCATCGCGGATCTGGTGCGCGACGGCCGGATCGAAGGCATCACCGACCTGCGCGACGAGTCCGACCGCAACGGCATGCGCATCATCATCGAGCTGAGCCGAAGCATCGAGGATCCGCGCAAGACGCTGGGCCTGCTGTACAAGTACACGCCGATGCAGTCGACCTTCGGCATGAATTTGCTGGCGCTGGTCGACGGCGAGCCGCGCCTGCTGCCTCTGAAACGCGCCCTGCAAATCTACGTCGAGCACCGCCAGACGGTCGTGATGCGCCGCTCTGAACACGATCTGGCGCGCGCGAAAGAGCGCGCGCACATCCTGGAAGGTCTGCTCAAGGCGATTGCCAATCTCGACGAAGTGATCCGCATCATTCGCCGCAGCGCGGACGCCGAGGCGGCCAAGCAGTCGTTGATGAAGCGCTTCCGGTTGACCGAGATGCAGGCCACGGCGATTCTCGATATGCCGCTGCGCCGGTTGGCCCGCCTGGAGCGCGAGAAGCTCGAAGCCGAATATAAAGAGAAAAAGAAGCTCATCAAGTATCTCGAAGATCTGCTCGGCAGTCCCAAGAAGATACTCGGCGTGATCAAAGACGAGCTGACCGCGCTGAAGGTCCATTACGGCGACGCGCGGCGCACAGTCGTCGTCGAGCGCAAAGTGGGCGACCAGATCGTCACCGCCGCCGAGCTCCTCCCTGACGAGTCGACGTGGGTGACGATCAACCGCGATAACAAAATGCTGCGCATGCCGGTCGGCCCGACGATCGTCAAGGGCCGGGCGCCGGTTGCCATCACGCATTCCAACACGCGCGACGTGTACGTGGCGATCAATGCGCGCGGCCAGTGCGGATCGATCGCCGTGCACCAGATCAGTAACGAAAGCATGCCCGTCGCCGAGGTCGTCGGACTGCCCAGCGACCAGCGCCTGGTGGCGGCTTTCTCCATTCCGCGCGGGATTCTCGCGGAACAGGACGGCGCCGAGAACGAGCATAAAGCTTACCTGTTCCTGGCCACGCGCAGTGGGTCGGTCAAGCGCGTCGCCGCCAGCGACGTGATTCGCCAGACGGGCGCCTTCTCCGTCATGAATGTGCCGGAAGACGACGAGATTGTCTCGGCCTTTGCGACGGAGGGGGGCGGCGAGGTGGTCGTGGTGACGGCGGCCGGAAAGGCGATTCGCTTCTCAGAGGAAGAGGTTCGGCCGATGGGGCTTGCCGCGGGCGGCGTCGCCGGCATCCGACTGCAGGAGAAGGACTCGGTCGTCGCAGCCGCTCTGGTGCGGCCGCGCAGCGATCTGCTCATCGTCACGGAGGCTGGCCGGGGCAAACGCTCGTCGCTGGCCGAGTTTCCAAGTCAGGGCCGGGCGGGCCAGGGCGTCGTCGCCGCCAACCTCGGCGGCAAGGATCGGATTGTCGGCGCGGCGGTCGTACAAGCGCCCGATCCGCTTGCCGTGGTGACGTCTCGCGGCAAGGCAAGGTTGATTCGCGCGCGCGCGCTCAAAAGCGTGCAGCGCGCCAGCCCGCCTGTCGCCGCCATCCATCTCACCAAAGCCGACAGTGTGGCGCACATCGTCGTTCCCATCGGGCGGATTGCACCGCCGGAGCCGCCCGCACCGGCCAAACCGAAGCGTGCAGCGAGGCGGGCTTCGGCGATGGCCAAAGGCAAGCCCGCAAAGACGCGGCCGGACAAGGCAAAATCAAAGAAATCGGCTTCTAGAAAGGCTGCCCGCAAGTCGTAGCAGCTTGGTGAATACCTACTCCCGTCTCCAGACGATGACCAGTCGAGTGAACCGAAGCTTCGGCTTGAGCGTATCTTATTTCATCACACCCAGCAGGCTTCCGGAGGGCCTAACAGAGACGGCTCCTTGGGACGCACCCCGCAGCGGAGTGGGCACGCTTGTCCTGCGCAGTCCCCGACCGAAGGGAGCGGGAAGCGACGCCGAAGGGCCGCTGATTCAGCGCGTTTCAAGGCAAATCGCCGGGCGATAGAACGCCTGTTTCTTGTCGTTCGGGTGGGACCACAAGCCTCACAATCTAATCAAATCTTAATGATTTCCTTGTAAAATATCGAGTAAAATGCATATAACCACAGACCATTGACATTTCTGAGAATTTGTATCATACTTACTATAAAAATCTGATTACCGGTGTGACGAGACTTAGTGTATAGGGAGAGTGTAAGATGGCTACGAGTGAGGAGAGCCACAGAGGCGCCCCTGACGTATTGGAACAGTACTTGAAGGAGGTCCGACCGATCCCCTTGTTGACTGCTGAGGAGGAAAGACACCTGGGCGATCGTCTTCGGGCAAGCCGCGAGGCCAGACGCAGGATGAGGCGCAGCAACCTGTCGCCGGCAACGATCGAGAGGCTGCAAGCGAGAATTCGAGACGGGGAGAAGGCGCGCGACGAGCTGGTGCTGCATAACATGCGCCTCGTCATCAGCGTGGCGCGCCAGTATCAGAACCGCGGGCTGCCGCTGAGCGACTTGATTCAAGAGGGCAACGTCGGGCTGGTGAAAGCCGCCGATAAGTTCGACGTGGAGCGGGGTGTACGCTTTGCGACGCATGCCGTCTGGTGGATTCGCCAGTCGGTGACGCGTGCCTTGAGCAACAAGTCGCGCACCATTCGGCTGCCCATCCAGTTCGCGCAGCGCGCCAGCGAGCTGTTCCGTACTCGCGAGCGCCTGGAGCAGGACCTGGGGCGACCGCCAACACCTGACGAATTGTCGGTTGCCATGCGCTGGCCGGTGGAAAAAGTCCGGCACATGCTGACGGTGAGCCAGCCGCCTCTCGATCTCGACGCCAAGCACGGCGCGGAGAACTCCGAAGACGAGCTGTTGGACTTCGTCGCCGACGAGTCAGGTCAGCAGCCCGAGGGCGTGGCCTCAGACAATATGCTTCTGGAAGAGATCACGACGCTGCTGGAGGAGCTGCCTGCCAACGAGGCGCGGGTGCTGCGCATGCGTTTCGGCTTGAGCGATGGGCGTGCGCTCAGTCTGAGCGAGATCGGGCGGCGCATGGGTCTGAGCCGCGAGCGGGTTCGGCAGATCAACAATTCCGCGCTGAGCACGCTGCGCGCATCTGCCGCCCGTCACGACCTTCGAGACTATCTGTTCAACTGAGCCGAGTTGAGAGCGAATCGGGCCGGTGCACAGCGCACCGGCCCGATTCGCTTTTAGGTCTGGAGTTGGCAAATGATTATGGCTGCGTGGCGGCTTGTTTCCGCGGGAGCGGCTGAAAACCTCGGCCGAGCACCTCCTGGGCAGGCATCACGATAACGAACGCATTCGGATCGGCCTGCGATACAATCGCCTTCAAGTGATTGATCTCGGTTAGCGTGAGCGCCGTCATCAGCACGGGTTGTGACTGTCCGGTGTACACCCCGACTCCTTCCAATCGAGTTGCGCCGCGCTTCATCTCCGCCAGGATGGCCTTGCCGACTTCATCGTTATGTTGACTGATGATCAGTGCGACCGCCTGCGGCCGCTTGCGTGCGTGGCGGAACCAGGGCCGCCGATCGCTTGCTTCCTGGTCTTTGTCGTGCTCGAACAATGACGACAAGGAGTGGACCAGGCTGGTATCGGTGTAGCGCGGCAGTACCTCGCCAGTCGCATGTTTCAATCCGAGGGTCGCGATGCCGATCAAGAATAGCAGGCCATTGAAGATAAACCCAATGAGCAGCATCACCTCGCCTGGTATCGTGCCCAACGCTGCCCGTTGAATGAACTCAGCCCACGAGGTAACCGGGATTGGGAATAAAACGCTTTTCAGGATCCAGGCGATGGCCAGAACGACGTATATCCACAAGTAGTTTTGCCGGAAGCGCCGGCCCAACGCCTCCCACATGGAGATGGTGAATTGAGGATGGAGCAGGTTTTCAGCCAGGCCCTCGGCCCAGTCAGCGGACGGCGCGAAGGGCGGCACCAGCATCGTGGCGAAGAAATCCGTCTCCATCAAGCGCACTCGCGACGCAAACAACTCGTAATAACGATAACGACGCGCTTCCAGATAAAGAAACAGCGTGATGAGCAGCGTGTTCAGCAGAATCACGCCGTGATGGCCGGATTCCGTGCCGAGAGCAAAGCTGATTGCTGCGCCGGTGGTGATGACGGCCCAATTGGTCGTGTTGTCCAGACGCTGCCGCCACACGTTCGCGCGCTGCACTTCTCCTCGGTAGAAGTGAACCATCGCCGTGGTGAATTCGCTCGGCTTCAGGTGATAGCCCCGGTACGACCATACCGGCTCGGAGGATGCCTGTATTCCGTCACTCATGATCTCGCGCTCCCGAGTATGTTGGATCGTTCGCCGACCGCAGTATAACACCGAACGCCGATGCCGGTTTGCGCCCGAGTGCGAAATGACTATAATCGTCTGACCACGGATTACACGGATGTCACAGATGGAAACGATTCAACGTCCGTGTCATCCGTGCCATCCGTGGTTAGTCTTTTGCTTGCAGCCAGGAGTCGCGCTATGAAAGTCGATACGATACTGGCGCACGGCGCCGTGCTGACGATGGACGATGCGTTTACGATCGTTCCCGACGGCGCGCTGGCAATCCGGGGCGAAGACATCGTCGCCGTCGGCGCATCGCCGGAAGTTCTTGCCGCGTATTCGGCGGATGAGATCGTCGACTGCTCAAGCTGCGCCATCATCCCCGGCTTGATCAATGCGCACACACACGTCCCAATGACGCTCTTGCGGGGCCTGGTCGACGATTTGCGGCTGGACGTGTGGCTGATGGGTTACATGATGCCGGTCGAGCGAGAGTTCGTGAATCCGGAGTTTGTGCGGGTCGGCGCCTTGCTCGGCTGCGCCGAGATGATCCGTTCCGGTGTGACGACATTCTGCGACATGTACTATTTCGAGGACGACGTTGCGCAGGCGACGGCCGAAACGGGCTTGCGCGGCGTGCTCGGCCAGACGGTGTTGATCTTTCCGTCGCCGGACGCGCAGTCCTACGAAGATTCGATCGAGGCCGGACGCAAGTTCATCGAGAAGTGGAAGGGGCACCCGCTCGTCGTGCCTGCCATCGCGCCTCACGCGCACTATACCTGCCCGCCCGAGGTGCTGCGCGCCTGCGTTGATCTGGCGACCGAGTACAGTGTGCCCCTGCACACGCACGTCTCGGAGACGGCGCTCGAGGTGGAAGAGTCGCGCAAGCAGCACGGCATGCCGGTCGTGCCCTGGATCAAGAAGAACGGCCTGCTGGATACGAAGCTGATTGCGGCGCATTGCGTCCACGTCGATCCGGGCGAAATACGAACGCTTCAGCGTGCGGGCGCGGGCGTCGCGCACAATCCCTCCAGCAACCTCAAGCTGGCCAGCGGCGTGGCGCCGGTTGTGCAAATGTTGGAGGCCGGCCTCAAGCTCGGCATCGGCACGGACGGCTGCGCCAGCAACAACGACCTGGATATGTTCGAGGAGATGCGGTTGGCCTCGTTCATCGCCAAGGGCGTGAGCGGCGACCCGCTGGCCGTGCCGGCGCGCTCGACGCTCATGCTGGCGACCATCGGCGGCGCGCGTGCGCTGCACCTCGATCATCTCACCGGCTCGCTCGTCCCGGGCAAGCGCGCCGACGTCGCCGTCGTCGATCTGACCGGGCTGCACAACACGCCGCGCTTCCAACGCGATCCCGAAGCGGTCTACAGCCAACTCGTCTATTCGTGCAAGGCCGGCGACGTGCGCGACGTGTGGTGCAATGGCAGGCCGCTCATGCGCAGCCGCGCGCTGCTGACGATCGACGTAAAGGCGGTGGCGGCGCGCGCTCAAGAGATAGCTGCGCAGATCGATGCGTTCCTCGTCGCGCGCGAAGGCAGCGTCCTCGACAAGTTGGTCGCCGTCGGCGGCCTGGAGCAGCAAGAGACTTACGAAGTTCAGGTGAAGGTCACGATCGAAGACCCGCAAGTGGTGATGACCGGCCTGACCGGTCCCGATATCGTGATCGAGCGATCGTCCGTGCGTCGCCAGTACGACACGTATTTCAGCTTTGAAGATCCGCTGCAGGGGCGCATTCGCTATCGCGAAGACGAAATTCTGGACGACGCCGGCCAGGCCAAGGAGGTTCGCTACTCGCTGACGCTGATCGGCCCGGCGAAAGAACGCGAGTTCGCGCACTCGGTGCTGCTGTCGCGCTCACGCTTCACGGCGCGCGCCGAGCGCTCGCGGCGCTTCTACCGCGAGTATTTCCGGCCGATCGAGGAACGAGAAGTACAGAAAGAGCGGCGGCGCTGGCACATTCGGTACAAGAACACCGAGCTTGCCGTCAACCTGGATCGCCTGACGCTGCCTGAGCGGCCCGGCTGGTACCTGGAGATCAAGAGCCTTACCTGGTCGCCGCGCGATGCCGAGACGAAGGCCGAATTGATCCGCGAGCTGCTCGAGCAACTGGGGCTGTACGCGCAGTGGGTGACGCGAAGCGAATACGTGGAC
>DASSFZ010000266.1:0-6611 GCA_035693785.1 Anaerolineae bacterium
GGCCGTTGCACAGCGCGAAGTTGTTGGTGAGGATGGCGATCAATCGCTCGCGCGGGCTGTCGATGATGCGCGTGGCGATGACGCCCGCCGCGTTGCAGCCGAAGCCCATCATCATGCTCAGCGACTGCTTGCCGTGCGCCCCGGCCTTCTTGAAGATGTTGTCCAGATTGAAGGCGACGCGCGGCAGGTAACCCAGGTCTTCCAGCAGCGTGAACAGCGGGAAGAAAATCGCCATGGGCGGCAGCATCACGCTGACCACCCACGCCCCGGCCAGATACATCCCGTCGATCAGCACGCCGCTCAGCCACCACGGCAGGCCGATAGCCGCCGCGCCGTCGCGCAGCAGGGGGTAGATCGTGCCAAGGAGCAGATCGGCGATCCAGCCGGAGGGGATATTCGCTCCGCTGATCGTGACCCAGAACACGACCGTGAGCAGCAGGATCATCAGTGGGAAGCCCCATACCCGGCTGGTCACGATACGGTCGATCGTGCGATCGAGGTCGAAGCGAGGCTTACCGCCGGGGCGGGTCACGGCGCGGTCGGCGATGCGGGCGGCGTCGGCGTACACCGCTTCCATCAGCTTCTCGTGAAAGTTGCCGATCTCCCAGCGTAGCGATTGAGCAGTGGTGAGAATGTCGTTCGGTGTGATCGGGTCAAGGCGGCTCATCTTGCCACCTCCAGACTCGGTTCGAACCGAGAGGGTGCATCGGCCGTCGATGGCCGCAGGTTGCCGAGTTCGCCGGTGCGCACGGCTTCGCCGATGCGCTCATCGCCGTCAAGCAGTCGCAGCGCCACCCAGCGCGCGTTGGGTAGCCCTGGAAAAACCGATTCGATTTGCCTCACGAGCGTGGTGATCGCGTGTTTAAGCTCGGGCGGCTCGCTTTGAATACGATGCGGGCGGCCGACGCTGCGGCCCTCGGCCACGTCGCCGATCGTCTTCAATAGCAGGTCGAACCCTTCCCGGTAGCGGGCGGCCGTCGGCACGACCGGAACACCCAGGTCGCGCGCCAGGCAGCGTTCGTCGACCTGCAGGTTGTGGCGTCGTGCCTCGTCCATCAGGTTCAGACACACTACGACGCGATCGGTGATCTCCAGCACCTGTAGCACCAGGTTCAAGTTGCGTTCCAGCCGCGTGGCATCGACGACGACCAGCGTGACGTCGGGCTGGCCGAAAAGAATAAAATCGCGTGCCACCTCTTCGTCGTCGCTGGTCGCCAACAGCGAATACGTGCCGGGCAGGTCCACCAGCTTGTATCGCTTGCCGGCGTATTCGAACCCGCCCTCGGCGCGCGCGACGGTCTTGCCCGGCCAGTTGCCGGTGTGTTGGCGCAGACCCGTGAGCGCATTGAACACGGTGCTCTTCCCGGTGTTGGGGTTACCTGCCAGCGCCACCACGTAGTCCCAGTTCTCCATGTTGACGCCCAACCGCGACAAGTTGGCGGCATGGTGCGCCGGACAGCCAGCACAGGTAGTCGGGTGGTCGGGTAGTCGAGTGGTCATGGTGTGGCCCCGGTCGTGCGTGTGATGTGGATGAACTGCGCCTGCTCTTTACGGAGAGCGATGACCGCGCCACGCACACGATACGCCGTCGGATCGCCGCCCGGACTCACTAGCTCGGCCTCGACGATCGTGCCCGGCAGCAGGCCAAGGTCCATCAGCCGCCGGCGCTCCGATCCACGGCAGCGCGGCGAGATGCGCACGACGGCGGCCTTCTCGCCGGGCTTCAGCGCATGAAGCGGCTCGCCCGCCGGCTCTGCGACGTCAGCCTCCGGTCGTATCGGCGCAACCGAAATGTTGTCGGCCACGATGGGCGCCAGGACGTGCTCGCCTGCCCCCGCAGCGCCTGTCCTGAGCGCAGCCGAAGGATCGCGGAGGGGGTCGCCGTTGGCCCAGAAGCGGACCCGCTGCGGTGAGATCTCGATCAGCCGAACTGTCTGGCCGGGATACAGCCCTTCCGCCACGAGCTGGGCGTACACGGCCTCCGGCTCGTCTTCGAGATGGACGATGCGCGCCGTCTCGTCGAGCGACAGTGCCGTCAGCGGACGACCGCTGTACGGAACCAACTCGCCGTTGGCGGTCGGGATGGGATCGCCGTGCGGGTCGTACGTGGGGTGTCCCAGCCGCGCAAAGAGCGCGTCCGCTTCGTCGGACGATAGCTCGTGCTCGCGGCGCTCGGCCAGCGGGTGCCAGTCGGCTTCGGCAAAGCTGGTGTCCTCCGCCAGGTGGCGCTCCCACAGCCGGTGCGCACGGATGACGTGCAATGCTACGTCCCGCCCGGCCGGCGTCAGGCGAAGAACGCCGCCTGTGAGTGTCACCAACTCGTGTTCTTGCATATCGACCAGCAAAGCAGCCGTCCGATTGGCGCCCACGTGCAGCGCGCCGGCCACGCTTTGCAGGGTGGGGGGCTGGCCTTTCTGTTCGGCTTCGTGAATGTGTTTAAGCGCGTCTTCTTTGAGAACTCGGCCCGACCACTGGCGCATGCGCTGCCAGCGATCGACAAGCCCGGCATTCGGCCAGAAGATCACCGCGCCAGCGGCTATGACCAGCAAACCGATCAACAACGCGATCGCCGGATCAGGCATCTCATACTCCAAACCCTAGCGGAGGCGGCTCCCATGCCGCCGGATGGCTGGGCGTGGGAGCCCAGCCCGCTGGTTTTCGGATAGGCACTTAACCCTCCACCGCGACGTAAACTTGCCGCGCCAGGTCGCGGCCGACCGAGCGCACGGCATTCTCGACACGCACGCGCAGCGATCCGCCGAACGGCTCGGCATCGACTAGCGTAACACGCACCTGCGGACGCAGGCCGAGGCCGGCCGCGTAACGCAGCGCTTCCGGGTCGGTGTCGCTCACGCGCACGACCATGGCCGACTGGCCCGTCTCCAATTCGATTAAGCTCTGCTGTTCGACGGCGGTCACGTGGCCGTCTTTCGCGGGAATCGGGTCGCCGTGTGGATCGATCTGCGGGTTGCCCAGCCGGGCCGCCACGCGCTCCTCGAAGTCCTCGCTGATCACATGCTCCAACCGATCGGCCTCCTGGTGAACTTCATCCCAGGTGTAGCCCAGCGTCTCCATCAAGAACAATTCGATGAGCCGGTGATGGCGGACGACCTCCAGCGCGATCTTCTCGCCGGCGGTAGTCAGCGTCACACCCTGGTAAGGCGCGTGCCTCACGAGCTTCATCTCGGCCAGTTTCTTGACCATGCCGGTGACGCTGGCCGGCTTGACCGAGAGCGTCTCGGCGATCGCGTTCGTGCTCGCCTCGCCCGCCCGCTGCTGGAGCAGGTAGATCGTCTTGAGATAGTCTTCCACCTGGTGGCTGAGCTTCATGATTCGTTGAACCGTAATTGAGATTTAGGTATACCTAAATTTTATTCAGATTGGCGGATTTGTCAAGTAAGAATACACCCAAGAGCCACTTGACAAACGTATATATCCGATGTATACATAAGCCGTGGCCGAATCACGGGACCCGCTTTTCGCCTGCACCGGCTTCGAGTGGGACGAGGGCAACCTCGATAAGAACTGGCTCAAACACCAGGTCTCTGATGTCGAATGCGAAGAAGTCTTCTTCAACGAGCCTCTGTTGGTGGCCCGGGATCTTATCCACTCCTCTCAAGAGCCAAGGTTTTATGCACTTGGCCGAACAGATACCGGTCGGCGACTTTTCGTGGTGTTCACGATACGCGGCCAACTCATCCGTGTCATCTCGGCGCGAGACATGAGCAGACGGGAGCGGAAGGAGTACGAACGTGCCCAGAGCGAAGAAGAAGAGCATAATTCCTGAGTTCGCAAGCGAAGAGGAGGAGCGCGACTTCTGGTCTTCCCACGATTCCACTGAATACGTGGACTGGCGGAAGGCCGAGCGCGTCAAGCTTCCCAACTTGAGGCCGACCACGCGGACCATCTCGATTCGCCTGCCTGAGGCGATGATTGAAAGGCTGAAGGTGCTGGCGAACAAGCGGGATGTCCCCTACCAATCTCTCCTGAAGATATACGTGGCGGAGAAGATCGAAGAAGAGCTGCGTACACGGTAGCGTGTGTAATTGGAAAACATCCTCATCGCGCGTTCACCGCGCTTTCAGGCTGTGCTGAACAAGTCGCGGGAGAGCATCAAGGCGGGTAAAGGGCTTTCGGAGAAAGACTTCTGGAAGGCTGTCGCACAACGCGGCAAGAAGTCCAAAGCTGACCGCACTTCTTCATAACGTGGGGCTGCCCGCGGGCGGCTAACTTATCCGCGTCATCTCGACACGAGACATGAGCAGATCATGTTCTGCTTTGAACTGACATGAAGCACAAACCCAAGCGCCGTTGGACAAAGCAAACCCTGACGCTGAAAGATACCCACTCGTGGAAAGCCCCGCCCGGCTATAACATCTTTGCCGCCGATCGGGGTGCGGTGCGTTTCAACTTCCCGCACGGCTGGGTCGTCGTTCCCGCTGCCGATTGCATCGAGCTGTACGATCGACAGCCGCCCGACGACGACTGCCGGTTGGCCGTCTCGTATCTGCGCCTGCCGCCGATCGACTGGAGCGGGCTGCCTCTAGCGCAATTGATCACGACGGTCGTCGAGGGTGATCACCGTGAAGTCCTGGCGCGCGGAGCCATCGTCAACGTGCCACGCGAGGACCTGGAGGTGGCCTGGACGGAAATCCGTTTCATGGATCCGCAGGAGCATCGGGAAGCGTTCTCGCGCGTCGCGCTGGCGCGCGGGCAAAACTTACAGGCGCTGATCACGTTCGATTTCTGGGCGGATGACGCCCCGCGCCTGCGACCGGTGTGGGACGAGGTCATGCACTCGGTGGAGTTGGGGAGGTACGTTGCCGATCCCACGACGGGCGATGTCCTGCATTGAGCCGACGAGACCCGGCCAAGACTTCACGGCCAAGACTTCGGAAGTCTTTACGTGCACCTCGCCAGCGGAACCACTCGGATTTCCGGATACCTTCGCCTGCGAGAATAAGCCACAAGACTTCCGAAGTCGGCAACTGTGCCGGGATACCTGCCAATCCGTGTAATCCGTGGGAAATTCGTGTGTTAGCCAAACTCTGCCCGAAGGTCATCCTCGAAGGCACGCGCCTCACGCTGAAGACCGAAATCGCCTTCGCCCTGAACGAGCACCCGCGCATCGTCGGCCCGCGCAAGTACCGCTACCATTCGCCGCTCGTTTCCGCCGAATGGTGCGCCTTCACGAATTTCCCCTGGGGACGCGGCCTCATCAACTTCGAGCCACACGAAGAAGCGCTGGCGATGGAGACGTATCACACCTGGGCGCGGCTGTTCGAGCTGCAGCGCTACTACTCGTGGATCGTCGATCGGTTTCACATCTCGACGCAGGCGTATCAACTGAGCGCACGTGGCAAGCATTACGACTTCAAGTGGCTCGAAGACCGCCTGCTGCCGTTAGGCTTCCGGCTCGTCTTCTGCACGCGCACGCCGGGCTCGTTCGAAGCGGCCAGAGCGGAGCGCCTGAAAGTCTCCGGCAATCCCTCTCAGTACGATGACCTTGAAGTGTTCGTGAGCGAGCAAGAGTTGATGCGGAGCTTAATCGAGGAATCGGCGCTGCCGGCGCTGACCGTCAATATTTCAGACAGCAATGTTCCGAAGGCCGTCGAGAAGATCGCCGACTGGCTCGAACAAACTGGCGGACTATACCTATAACAAGAACCCGATTCAGTCCACTCTTTGGAGTTTGAAGTTTGGATTTTGAAATTTGAACTTCGACGCTTCGTGCTTGCGATCCTCACCGATCCGCTTTACGCCCTCGTCAGTTTCTTGTACTTGATGCGATGCGGCGTGTCGGCCTCGACGCCCAGCCGCCTGCGGCGATCGGCCTCATAGTCCGAGAAATTGCCGTTGTACCACACGACCCGGCTGTCGCCCTCGAAGGCCAGCACGTGCGTGCAGATGCGGTCGAGGAACCAGCGGTCGTGGCTGACGATCACCGCGCAGCCGGCGAAGTCGAGCAGCGCCTCTTCGAGCGCGCGCAGCGTGTTCACGTCGAGGTCGTTCGTCGGCTCGTCGAGCAGCAGCACATTCGCGCCTTGCTTCAGCATCTTGGCCAGATGGACGCGGTTGCGCTCGCCGCCGGAGAGCGCCCCGACCTTCTTCTGCTGATCTGAGCCGAGGAAGTTGAAGCTGGCGACATAAGCACGTGAGTTGATCTTGCGATTGCCCAGTGCGAGTGTCTCCTCGCCGCCGCTGATCTCTTCCCACACCGTCTTGTCCGGGTTCAGTGTGTCGCGGTTTTGATCGATGGTGCCCAGCGCCACCGTCTCCCCAATCTTGAACGTTCCGGAATCAGGCTCCTCCGCGCCGATGATCATCCTGAGCAGCGTCGTCTTGCCTGCGCCGTTCGGGCCGATCACGCCGACGATGCCGCCGGGCGGCAACTCGAACGTGAGGTTCTCGAACAGGGCATTGTCGCCGTACGTCTTCGACACGCCCTTCACCTCGACGACGATGTCGCCGAGGCGCGGCCCGGGCGGGATGTAGATCTCAAGCTCCTCGCGGCGCTTCTCGACTTCCTGGCTGAGCAGGCTGTTGTAGGCCGTGATGCGCGCCTTGCCCTTCGCCTGCCGCGCCACAGGCGAGGCGTGAATCCACTCCAG
>DASSFZ010000267.1:0-4288 GCA_035693785.1 Anaerolineae bacterium
AAGTCGTCCTGCCCTTGACGCTCATGAGCCTCGGACTCTACAACGAACCCTCGGGATCGTTCTTGCCTTCGATCTACTATTGACGCTTTGATCCGCTGATGTTCCGCACTGTGCCTGAACGCGACCGTGCCGGGTCATAGACCCGGCGTGAGCCGCCTACTGTGGCACAATTTCACCCGTGCGCCGCGCGATTTCATCCAGCGCGCGATACGCTGCGTCCCTCACCAGTGAATCGTCGTCTTTGAGGCGCTTGTGCAGTTCCGGGATGATATCTCCATCGCCGAGGTGGGCGTAGGTATAGACGGCGGCCAACCGCACGCTGGCATCGGGTTCCTCCAGCGCGCGCTGCAGCGCCTGCGCCGCCAATTGGCCGATGCCGATCGGCTGGCCCTTCTGCGCCGTCCACTGCACTAGCCAGCCGAGGTTGTCACGGTCGAGCGGTGTCAGGTCGATCGCATCGCCTTCGCCGAGCTCTTCGTTCCTGATGTGCAAGGCGTCTGTCGCGGCGGAGCGGACGAACCACTGCTTGTCCCCGCGCTCCATCTTGACCAGCAGATCGCGCGCCCAGTCCTCGCCGACGCGCGCCAGCCCGAAGGCCACCGCGCGGCGCACGCGCAATATGTCGGCGCCCTTGTCGTCGGCGAGTGACGCGCCCTCTTTGAGCAGCTCCCAGCCGGCCATGCCGCATTCGGCCAGCGACTCCGCCGCGACCCGCCGTGAATTGTCGTCCAGGTCGAGCAGCGCCTGCGCCAGCGCATCGATGGCTGCCTGCCGGCCGATCTCGCCGAGCGCGCGCAGCGCCTCCGCCCGCACCGATGCATCGCCGTCGTTGACCAGCGGCGCGACGTGCGCGACGTCGGCTTCGCGGCGCATCAGGCCGAAGCCGCGCAGTCCGAGCCGGCGGAGTGCCTGCTCCGGGCGTCCCAGCGCCTGTTTGAACAGAAAGTTCAGTCCCTTGTCGCGCGTCGAAACGGCCACGCGCAGAAGCGCGTCGCGCACCGGCTCAGCCGTGGCCGGCGACAAGAGCGGCTTCACCAGGTTACCCATCACGCGCTTGCGCCACTCGGCGTCGGGCGGCGCGATCGAGGCCCAATGACCCAGGCGCCGGTACGTGGTGAGGAACAGATCGTCGGGCTTGGCGAGCGCAGCGCTGACGAGGGGCGCTGCGTCGCCCAGCGCGGCGAAGAAATAGGTTACGTCATCCCACGCCGGATCGTCGAGCCGGGCGGCAAGCGCCATCGCCTGCCCCGTGTCGCGCGCGTGCTCCGCGGCCAGGTAGGCGGCGACGCGGCGGTGCGCGAACGCCACGCCGTGCCCGAGCGGAACGAATAGCGCCGAGCCTTTCGCCAGGCTGTTCGCGATCTCGGCAGGTGATGGCGACGGCTTGCCTGCTTCGGGCGGCGCTTGCGTCTCCTTCGCCACGTCGAGCGTTTCCTCGCGCGTCGTGATCAATCGGTTTTCCTCGAACAGTGTCCAGGCGAGCCGCCCCAGCACGGTTCGCGCCGCGGCAGCGTCGCTGACGCCGCTTTGGGCGAGGGCGAGGTCGATCCATTGGTCGTATGCATTCGGAATGTTCAGCGGCATGCTGCCGCGCCTGAGCCACACGCTGAGTGCCAGCGTGAAATCAAGGGGGCGCGGTGCAATGCCCGGCGGCTGCCGGATCGATTCGACGAGTATCTCCGCATCGCTCGCGCCCCCTTCGGCCACGACAACCCAGCGATCGGCCAGCGCCTGAAGTTGCCGTATGCTCATCGGGCGGATCGTCAGACAGGCAAAACCTGCCCGGCGCAGCGAATCGGTGCCTTGCGGCGCGGAGGCGATCACGTAACGGTGATGGGGGTAGCGCTCGACCAGCGCGCTCAGCCACGCTAGGGCCGCGTTTCGATCCTCCGGCGCAATCTCATCCCAGCCGTCGATCAGCACGATCAGATCCTCCCCGCCAAGCCTGCGCTTGAGGAGCGACACGAGGTTCGCGGCGACCAGCCGTGGCGCGTGCAGAATGGCGGCGTCGACGAGCGGCGCGGCGGGATCGGCTTGCGCCTGCTCCGCGCTCCAATCGATCTCGGCGAGGTGGACGAGCACGGGCAGGCGGTTTTCGTCGAGCCGCAGCTTGTCCCGCGCCTCGTTCTCGACGAAGACGCGCGCCAGGTACGCCAGCAGCGCCGTGCGGCCCGACCCCGAGGCGCCCAGCACGGCCAGCCGCTGTGTGGACGCGAGCGCCTGGCGTAGCGAAATCGGCCGTGACTCGGCTGCATCGGCGCCGTGCGCGAGCGACGGTCGCGGGATGGGCGATTCGAAGTAGGGAGGCAGGTAGACTTCCTCAAACGACGCAGCCAGCTCGCCTACGTGCAATTCTGCCAGCCGTTCGCGCATTGCTTCGAGATAGCGGCTCTCCGCGCCGGCCGTCAACTGCTCGCCCAGATTCTGGACGCGCTCGCGCACGGCGCCGGCGCCGCCGGCGAGCGGCTTGCGGAAGAGAAACAGCAAACCCGCAATGGCCAGCCCGGCGGCCAGGCCGAGGAAAAACGACGAGGAGTCGAGCGCCCCTTGCGCTGCAGGCGCTTGTACGGGAAGATGTAACACGTGGGTCTACCTCATTCCTGGACTCTAGCGAAATACCGGAAAGCAGCCCTCGGGCTGCCATATTTTGGGACTCAGCAGACTGAAGCCTGCATTCCAACCTCTAAACAGTGCTTTCGCCAGAATACAGCTCATTCCTGCAGTGTGCCTGGCGTTATCGCGCGCCGCTGGACGGAGACGCCCGGCGCGTCGAGTTGGCGCGCGCCAGCCGGTAGCCGACACCCCGCTCGGTGACGATCAGCCTGGGACGGGCAGGGTCGACCTCGATCTTCTGGCGCAGATACCAGATGTAGAGCTTGAGGTATCGCCGATCCTGGGCGTACTCTCGCCCCCACACGTGTGATAGCAGCGTCTCGTGCGACAAGACTTTGTCTTCGTTTTCGACCAGGTAAGCCAACAGCTTGTATTCGATCGGTGTGAGCGTGACGGTCGCGCCGTCGACCTGCACTTCGCGTCGATCGACGTCGACGATCAACCGGCCGTTCTGGTACACGCGGTTCCGGGGACGGGGCTGCGCGTGCCGGCGCAGCACGGCTTGAATGCGCGCGATCAGCTCCTTGGGTCCAAAGGGTTTGATCAGATAGTCGTCGGCGCCCATCTCCAGCCCACGCACCACGTCGCGCTCTGCACTGAGCGCGGTCGTGAAGATGATGGGCACGTTCGACGTCTCGCGCAGGCGCTGGCAGACCGCCCAGCCGTCCATCTCGGGCAGCATGATGTCGAGGACGACCAGGTGGGGCTGCCACTGCTGCGCGAGTCGCAGGCCTTCCTCGCCGTGGTGGGCGGTGCGCACGTCGTAGCCTTCGCGCTGCATCTGGTACTGCATGAACTCGGCCAGCCCGACGTCGTCTTCGATGAGAAGGATCTTCGTGGAGGAGTCGTGGTCGCGCATCAGTGCGATCAGGCAGTCGGCAGCGGGAGCGCGTAGCACGTCAGGGCATCTCGAGCAGGATGCGCTCGCAATTCCCGCACGGAAACAGCTCGTCGTCGCGACGCAGGTGCGTCAGCTTGTTGGCCGAGGGCTGGACGCCGCACACGCCGCAGACGCCGTCGTCGAGGAGCGCCACGACCGTCCCGTGTTTCTTGGCGCGCAGTCGATCGTAGACGGCCAGGTCGGCGGGTGGGACATTTGCTCGCAGCGCAGCACGCTCCGTTTCTGCTGCCGCCGCGTTGCCGTTCAAGCGCGCACGCTCGTCGAGGAGAGCGGCCTGCTCGTTCCGCCACTCGTCTTCCAGGCGTGCCAGCTCGTCATGGGCTGCCTGGGCCATCTGCTCGGTTTGTTCGCTGTCGAGGATGGCCTCCAGCAGCACGTCTTCCACGTTGGACTTTTGTCTGCGCAATGAAGCGGCATCCTTTTGCAGATCGCTGAGTTCTTTGGGGTTTTTGACTGCGCCGCTGTACAGGCGGTCCTCGATCGATCTGATCTTGTTGTCCAGCGCGGCCAGCTGTAGCTCCAGGTCTTTGACGCGCGCATGCAAGTGGGCGAGCTTGTCGTGAAGCGCTCGATCCGCATCCCGCGCAGCGCGCAGCGCTTCGCTGTGGGTGAGCTGCGCGTCGATCTCGCGCACGCGCCTGCGGGCGGCGTCCAGTGCCAGATCGACTTTCTGCAATTCGTAAAGGCGTTCGGCGCGGCGCATAGTCATAGTATAGCCACGCTTGTGTGGAACGCAAGCCGCGTGTTATGCTACAATCCCCACTAATCGGCGAT